>NZ_JBVIGX010000005.1:148462-396246 GCF_055570595.1 Streptomyces sp. NPDC031132 | reverse complement strand
CCCCCCCCCCCCCCCCCCCCCCCCCCCCCCCCCCCCCCCCCCCCCCCCCCCCCCCCCCCCCCCCCCCCCCCCCCCCCCCCCCCCCCCCCGCCCCGGAATGCCATAAGACTGCCGGGAAGCCCCCGATGGAACGGTCAAGGGGTTCGGGTTCGGACCGGGCCCGATCAGAGATGCCGCCCGGCAGCCCCTGCCATCCGGAGTCCGCGCACCAGGACCACCGAGCCGGGGGCCGGCCCGCAGGCGCGTCAGATCGCTACGCGCTTCTCATCTGCGGCGTCTGCCGGCCGTCTGTGTCGGTCAGCCCGGTGCGGCTGTTGGTCTGGCGAACTGGCCCGCCTGTCAAAACTCGTCGAGTCGCTGGAACGCCGGCGCCCGGCGCGTGAGCGCGAGGAGGTCCTCGGGCTCGTCCTGGGCGGCCCAGTGCTCCACGGCCGCGGTGAACGCGTCGAGTGCGGCGGCCGCCCGCAGTCGAACCTCCAGGCAACGCCGTCGTCCCCGGTACGGTCCTCACCCCCATGACCGCGACCATGCTCGCCGTGCTGGGGGTGCGGGAGGTCGTCGACTCGGCCATCCCGATGCCCCTGCACGGCCGTGCGGCCGAGGACCAGGTCGGCCCGCTCCTCGACTTCCTGACCTCGCCCGAGAACACCCATGTCACCGGTCAGATCGTCTTCGTCGACGGCGGCGCCGACGCGACGCTGCGGGGGAGGGGGCAGGGGACGCGCTCGCTGCTGCGCCGCTCCGTCGAGGCTCAGGCCTTCCCCGTCACCGGGTGATGAGCTGCGCTCTTCGTCCTCTGCATGAGGAGGGTGCGGCGCTACACCCGGCGTACTTCCACCCCCGACGCTTCGAATTCCGCCGTCACCGCGTCCGACAGGCCCGTGTCCGTCACCAGGACGTCCACCGAGCGGGTCGGGCAGATGCGGGCGAAGGCGCGGACCGCGAGTTTGCTGGAGTCCGCCGCGATGACCACCCGGCGGGCCCGTTCGCACAGCAGGCGGTTCATCGCGGCCTCGTCCTCGTGGCGGGTCGCCGCGCCGTCCGTCGGGTCGAAGGCATCCACGCCGACGACCGCCGTGTCCATCGTGAGCTGGCCGAGGACCTGCTGGGCCAGCGGGCCGGTCAGCTCGTACGACTGGGGGCGGGCGACCCCGCCCGTCAGGACGATCTTGAACTGCGGTCTGATGACGAGCTCGCCCGCGATGTTGAGCGCGTTGGTCACCACCGTCAGCGCCGGCGAGCCCGACGCCAGGTCGGGGCGGCCGGCCAGGGCGCGGGCCACCTCCGTGGTCGTCGTGCCGCCGGTCAGGCCGATCACCTCGCCCGGCGTGATCAGCCCCGCCACCGCCTCGCTGATGCGCTGCTTCTCCGCGGCGCGGCGGGACGTCCGGTAGCGCAGGGGGAGTTCGTACGAGACGCCGTGGACCACCGCGCCGCCGCGCGTGCGGACCAGCAGCTGCTGCTCGGCCAGCTGGTCGAGGTCGCGGCGGATGGTCGCGGCGGACACGCCGAGGGCCTCCGCCGCCGGCTCGACCTCCAGCTCGCCCCGCTCCACCAGCAGGTCCAGCAGCGTCTGCCAGCGCTCCTTGCGGGTCATCGATCCCACGGCGTTCGACCCCCTCGGGTGTGCTCCATCGGCCTACGCGTCGACATTAACTCAGGAGATCAACCCCTGAGGTGCTTGAAGTTGCGTGAAAAGGGCCGCTACCTTGCAGGAAACTGCACCCACCACGCCAGGGAGCCGCCATGAGCCACGTCGCGTACGAGTTGGGCACGCAGCCCGAGTGCTGGGAGCGGGCCGCCGAACTGGCCCTGAGTCAGCGGGCGTTGCTGCCGCAGCCGGGGGAGCGTACCGCGATCGTCGGGTGCGGGACCTCGTACTACATGGCCCAGGCGGCCGCCGCCCTGCGCGAGGAGGCGGGTCAGGGGGAGACCGACGCCTTCGCCGCCTCGGAGTTCCCCCCGCACCGGCGCTACGACCGGGTCGTCGCGCTGACCCGGTCCGGCACCACCACCGAGGTGCTGGACCTGCTGGCCGGGCTGCGGGACGCGGGTGTGCGGACGACCGCCGTCATCGGGGACCCGGCGACGCCCGTCATGACCCTCGCCGACGAGCTCGTCGTCCTCGACTTCGCCGACGAGCAGTCGGTCGTGCAGACCCGCTTCGCGACCACCGCCCTGACCCTGCTGCGCGCCCACGTCGGCCGGCACACCGCCGCGGCCGTGGCCGACGCGCGCACCGCACTCGCCGAGCCGCTGCCGGAAAAGGCCGCCGGCCGCGGCCAGTTCACCTTCCTCGGCCGCGGCTGGAGCGTGGGCCTCGCCCACGAGGCCGCACTGAAGATGCGCGAGGCCTCCCTGTCCTGGTCCGAGTCGTATCCGGCGATGGAGTACCGGCACGGGCCGATCAGCGTCACCGGGCCCGGCACCCTCACCTGGTCGCTCGGCGACGCCCCCGAGGGGCTCGCCGAGCAGGTGCGGGCCACCGGCGGCCAGTGGGTGGCCGGGCGGCTCGACCCGCTCGCCGAGCTGGTGCGGGTCCACCGGCTGGCGATCGCCGTCGCGGCCCACCAGGACCTGGATCCGGACCAGCCGCGGAACCTGACCCGCTCGGTGATCCTCACCGCCGGTGAGGAGGCGGTCCGATGAGCCTCGTCTCCGCCGGGACGCTCGTCCTCGAGGCGGCGGCCGCGGGCCGCGCCGTCGCCGCGTTCAACATCATCACCCTGGAGCACGCCGAGGCCGTCGTCGCCGGGGCGGAGCAGGCGGGCCTCCCGGTCATCCTGCAACTGAGCGAGAACGCCGTGAAGTTCCGCGGCGGTCAGCTGCTGCCCATCTCGCGCGCCGCCGCCGCCTGCGCGGAGGCCGCCGGGATCCCGGTCGGCCTGCACCTGGACCACGTCAAGAGCCCCGACCTGCTCCGGCAGGCCGCGGAGGCCGGGTTCAGCTCGGTGATGTACGACGCCGCGCAGCTCCCGTACGCGGAGAACCTGGACGCCACCCGCTCCGCGGCCGACTGGGCCCACGCCAACGGGCTGTGGGTCGAGGCCGAGCTGGGCGAGGTGGGCGGGAAGAGCGGCGCCGCGCCGCTGGATCCGCACGCGCCGGGCGCCCGTACGGATCCGGACGAGGCCCGCCGGTTCGTGGCCGACTCCGGTGTCGATGCGCTGGCCGTCGCGATCGGCAGCAGCCACGCGATGACCAGCCGCACCGCCGCGCTGGACCACGCGCTGCTCGCCCGGCTGGCGAAGACCGTGGACGTGCCGCTGGTGCTGCACGGCTCCTCAGGGCTGCCGGACGCGGAACTCGCGGCGGCGGTGGCGGGCGGCATCCGCAAGGTCAACATCGGCACCGCGCTGAACCTGGCCATGACCGAGGCCATCCGCACCCATCTGACCCCGGCGGACCCGCGCCCGTACCTGACGGCGGCCCGTACGGCGATGGCGGCGACGGCCGCGGCGATGATCACGGCGCTGAACTGACCGCGAATGCACAAAGGGTGGTAAATGCCCTGGACATTAGGGCGGCAAACCACCCTATCCGGTGGGTCGGAAGAACCGTTTGATCATGCGCGGAGCCCCCTAGCGTGATCAACGTCGCCTTCCGCGTCGCCATCCGAAAGGGATCACCCCCCATGCGCCTTCGCACCGCCGTGCTCGCCGCCGCCAGCGCCCTCACCCTCCTCGTCGCCGTCCCCGGCTCGGCCACTGCCGCCACGGGCGAGTTCGCGTACTCGTACGTCGGCCTGGACGGGGAGCCGCGACAGGAGCGGCTCATCGACCCGGAGAGCGACGGGTGCGTCGGCATCCCCGAGGTCGCCGACCCGAACTCCTCCGAGCCGGCCTTCTCCCCGCGCAACAGGACCGACGCCGTCGCACGGGTTTTCACCAACGCCGACTGCACGGGCGACCACTTCGACCTGCGCGCCTTCACCGGCCGCGGCTCGGACCGGCTCAAGCTGCGCTCGGTCGTCTTCCTCCCCTGACCGGGCCCGCGAGGGTCAGCGGGGGGTGAGCCGGGCCTGGTGGCACATGAGGGAGTGCCACCGGGCCCGGTCCGGTGTCGCGCCCCGGTCCAGGGTGCGGCGGGCCTCGATCGCGGTGACGTGGCGGTCGGTGGACAGGCACAGGAGGACGAACAGGCCGGTGTGCGTGGGCTCGACGGTCTCCTCGTAGTACCACTCGGCCGTGACGGTCCTCCGGTCGGCCAGGAACGGGCGCTGCAGGAAGTCCTGTACGTCGAGGGGGAAGTGTCCGAGCACCCCCTGGGCCTCAGGGGGGTCCAGGACCAGCCGCTCCACCGGTGCGCCGGGCCGGCCGGGCGCGGCCGGGCCGCCGCCCGCCTGTGCCGGCCGCCCGTCGAAGGAGCGGCTCAGCAGCGATCCGGGCTCCACCCGGACCCGCTCGCCCCGGTGTTCCTCCGCGCGGCCGTTGCGGTACACCGGCTGGACCCGGCACAGCCCCCGGTCTCCGAACACCACCGCGAACGGGGCGCCGTCTTCGTAGACCCGGGCCCACCACACCAGGGACCGGCCCGCCTTCTCGAGCGTCTTGGCCCGTACGTGGTCCGGCAGCAGCTCCCAACACCCCTCGCGGGCGGGGACCTCGGGGTCGACGGGCAGGACTCCCGGCTCGTGGATCTGGGTCACGCCCCCGGACTGCTCCGGCCGGGCGGCGGGGAGGCGGTCGGCGCGTACGCGGTCCGCGGGCGGGCGGTCCGCGGGCATCCGGTCTGCGGGCATCCGGTCCCGGTGCTCCGGCATCCGGTCCCGGCCGGCGAACTCCTGCTTCCAGGCCTTGTCCACGTGTCCCCCCGGTTCCTTGAACTCCCTTACCGCGCACGCTCATTGTCGGGTACGGGGGCCGCGCCCCGTCGGCGGTCGGCGCAATCGGCGGCCCGCGGGTCCTTCCCCCTTCTTGGAACACGTTCTACTCTGTGCGCCGCCACACAGCGACCGGCTGGACCGCGAGACACCCGGAGGGGCCGTGCACCTCGAATACACGCCTGAGCAGCAGCAGTTGCGCACCGAGCTGCGCGCCTACTTCGCCGAGCTGGTGCCGGAGGACGTCTACGCCCGCTACGAGGACCCGGCCGCGCAGAAGCGTTTCTACCGGGAGACCATCCGCCGGCTCGGCGCCGACGGCTGGCTCGGGGTCGGCTGGCCTAAGGAGTACGGCGGCCGCGGGATGTCCCCGATGGACCAGTTCATCTTCTTCGACGAGGCCGCGCAGGCCGTCGTACCGCTGCCGCTGATGGCGCTCAACACCGTCGGGCCGACCCTCATGCAGTTCGGCACCGACGAGCAGAAGGCGTACTTCCTGCCGAAGATCCTGGCCGGCGAGATCGACTTCGCCATCGGCTACAGCGAGCCGGACGCCGGCACCGACCTCGCCGCACTCAAGTGCAAGGCCGTCCGAGAGGGCGACGAGGAGAGCGGCACGTACGTGGTCGACGGGCAGAAGATCTGGACCACCAACGGCGACACCGCCGACTGGGTCTGGCTCGCCGTCCGCACCGATCCGGATGCCCCCGCGCACAAGGGGATCACCATGCTCCTGGTCCCGACCTCCGACCCCGGGTACTCCTGCACCCTGATCAACACCCTCGCCTCGCACGACACCACCGCCAGCTACTACGAGAACATCCGGGTCCCCGCGAGCCGCCGCGTCGGGCAGGAGAACAAGGGCTGGCGCCTGATCACCAACCAGCTCAACCACGAGCGCGTCACCCTGGCCGCGCACGGCACCATGGCCATTCGGGCGCTGCACGACGTACAGCGGTGGGCCGCCGGGACCAAGCTCGCCGACGGCCGCCGCGTCATCGACCTCTCCTGGGTCCGCGGCCGCCTGGCCCGCACCCACGCCCGGCTCGACGCGATGAAGCTGCTCAACTGGCAGATGGTCAACGCCGTCCAGGACGGCACCCTGACCCCGCAGGACGCCTCCGCCGTCAAGGTGTACGGCTCCGAGGCCCGCCGGGACGCGTACGCCTGGCTGATGGAGGTGGTCGGCGCGGCCGGCTCCCTCAAGGACGGCTCCGCCGGCGCGGTCCTGCACGGCGAGCTCGAACGCGGCTACCGCAGCGCCGTGATCTTCACCTTCGGCGGCGGCAACAACGAGATCCAGCGCGAGATCATCTCCTGGATCGGCCTGGGCATGCCCCGCGTCCGCCGCTGAAATGCGACGACGGGCGATGTCCCGGGCCGCGCTCGAGCGTGCCTCCTCCGATGAACACGGGGATCTCGAAGCGCTCCTACGGTGATCCGAACGCGGGCAGCGGTTCACGGCTGGCGTGCCAGGCGGGCGGGAGGGCGGCGACGCCCGTACGAGCGGCGATCACCCCGCCTGCGATGGCGCAGGTGGTGTCGATGTCGCCGCGCCCGGCGACGGTGGACCACAGGCCCTCGTGCAGGTCGTCGAGGTGTCCCGCCGCGCACCACAGGGCGTAGGGGACGGTGTCGGGCCCGGACATCCGGTAGCCGGAGCCCAGGACCTCCGCGGCGTGGCGGACGGAGGTGCGTTCCGGCATCCGCGCCGCGATCCGCACCCCGGACCGGACGTCGCCGACGGGGAGCCGTTCGGCGACGGCCCGGAGGAACTCCGGCCTCGCCGGAGCCGGCCCGCCCCGGCTGCGGGTGGCCAGCGCCGCGGCGAGGGCGACCGCAACCGCCCCGGAGACGGCCTCCGGGTGGTGGTGCGAGACCGCGCTCTGCCCGGCGGCCAGCTCGGCGACGGCATCGAGGTCGGCGGCGTGCCAGGCGCCGAGCGGGGCGACGCGCATGGCCGCGCCGTTGCCCCAGGAGCCCTGGCCGCCGAACTGTCCGGCGACCACCTCCCGCCAGGGCTCGCCGGCTCCGATCCGGCGGAGCACGTCGTGCATCGAGGCTCCGTAGCCGCGGTGCGTGTCGTCGGCGTAGGCCTCGGCCAGGCGCAGCGCGAGACGGTCCTGGTCCACGGTGCCGCCGCCCTCCGCGAGCTCCCTGACGAGGACCAGGGCCTGAGCGGTGTCGTCGCTCCACCGCCACACCGGCTCCGGGGGCAGGGTCCGGGCCTCCAGGACTGCCGGGCCTTCGCGGCGCAGGATGCCGAACCAGCGGTCACCGAAGGCATCACCGAAGGCGAGTCCGGACAGCGAGTCCAGCGCAGCGGCAGGTAGGTTGATCACCGGAGCAGTATGCGCAGGCGACGGCGCCTGCGGCACTCCGGTTTCGGCGCGGCCCGCCCCTGCTCAGTGCCCCGACGTCAAGAAGAGGCGACGCAACGGGCGATAATCATCAGGTGCCAATTCCGGATAATTGGCCACGAATTCCGGTACCCGCCGCATTGCCGCTCATCGAGTGGCTTTGCCCGCCCGGCCCGGCGTGCTGCGGCGGCGTTCCGAACCGGCCTTGTATCCCTTGAGCGTTACGCGAGGCGAGGGAAAGGCTGGAGACGATGGTTGGGCGAAGGAACTTCCTCATGGCCGGTGCGATGGGGGGTGCCGTCATGCTTCCGCGGGGTGCTCTGGGAACGCCGGCGCATGCATCGGACGATCGCGATCGCGATCACGGTCACCGTCACGGATCACGGTCTGCCGACACCGCGGTGCCGAAGACCCCTCCGCTGACGAAGTACGTGGACGCGCTGCCCATTCCGGTGACGGCCGTCCCGGACCCTTCCGTCTATCCGGGCGCCGACTACTACGAGTACACGATGCGGCAGGGCTCTTGGCAGTTCCACCGGGATCTCGGGCCGGCGACCGTCTGGGGTTACTGGGCCAAGAACCCGCACAGTCCTCGCAAGGCGATCGGCATGGGCTATCTCGGTCCGACGATCAGCGTCGACAAGGACCACCCGACCGTCGTCAAGTACCGCAACCACCTGCCGACCACCCACCTGTTCCAGTCCGTGATCGACAGCATCCGCACCGGGGACCCCCAGCTCACCCCGATCCCTCCGCCTCCCTACGAGCCCATGCTGCCGTTCCCCCCGAACGTCAACGTGTGGAACGTCGTGCACCAGCACGGCGGTTTCACGGCGCCGCAGTCGGACGGCATGCCGCTGCATTCGTTCAGCCCGGACGGCATCCACGCCGAGTCCTACACCACCCTGGACCCGAGCCGGGTCAAAGCCAACGAGGCGATCTGCGCCTACACCAACCACGAACGTTCGTCCCTGCTCTGGTACCACGACCACGGCATGGGGATGACCAGCCTCAACGTCTATGCGGGCCTGGCCGGTCTCTACGTCATCCGTGACCCGGAGGACGAGCAGCTCGGGTTGCCGCAGGGCGAGTTCGAAGTCCCGCTCATCCTGCAGGACCGGACCTTCAACCCGGACGGCTCGCTCGCCTACACGATGACCCTGCAGGAAGGCGAGGACACTCCGGTCGTCAACGGAAAGGCGTACCCGTTCCTGGCCGTCGAGCCGCGACGCTACCGGCTGCGCATCCTCAACGCTTCGAACGAGCGTTTCTGGCGGCTGAGGTTCGAGGCTCCCAGGGACGTGGTCCTCCAGCAGAACCTGCCGTTCTGGCTGATCGGCACCGACGGCGGCTTCCGTACTCCCTTGCAGATGCTGAACTTCCTGATCGGGCCGGCCGAGCGGTACGACCTGATCGTCGACTTCAGCCAGATGCCCATGGGCACGAGCATCACGATGACGAACTACCACGCGCCGGTCCACTACCCCGGCATGCCCGGCCAAGGACCGCAGATCTCGGAAATCATGCAATTCCGGGTCACCAAGCGACTGTCCGGAGGCCCGGACAGGAGCACCCCGCCCAAGGACCTCAAGCTGCCGACGGCCGAACCCATCGTGCCGAAGCCCGACACCCGCCGGCGGCAATGGGTCGTGTACCAGCACAAGCTCTTCAGCACCATGACGTTCAACGCGGTGCCGTTCATGGAGCCGTCGCAGGACTTCGTCAAGGCGGGCTCGACCGAGATCTGGGAGTACATCAATCCCAACCACGACGCCCATCCGATGCATGTCCACCTCGTCAACTTCCAGGTGTTGAACAGGCAGCCGATCGACGCAGCCGCCTATCAGGCGGATTACGAGAAGTGGATCGACGGTGGCCGCAAGCCGGAGGACATTCCGGTGCTGGAGAAGTACTTCACCGGCCCGGCGATTCCGCCGGACCCGGACGAAGCGCTGTCCGAGAAGGACACGGTCAAATCCTATCCGGAGACGGTGACCAGGATCATCTGCCGGGAATTCAGCCCGCCGACGGAAACGATCGCGTCGATTCCGGACAGCGGGACCGAGTTCCCGGCGACGTACATCCACCACTGCCACCTCCTCGAGCACGAAGACGACGACCTGATGCGCCCCTGGACCATCGTCCAGGACTGACGGTCGGCCGCGGGGGACGGCGCGGGTCGGGAAGTGGCCGGCGGGGTCGAGGCCGCTGCGCGCCGAACACCGCTGATCGGCATGCAGGGGCCCATCGGCCGGTGCTCCCCGTGGCCCGCCCGGGGCAGGCCTCCGTCAGGGCGCGCAGCGCGGCGGCGTCCTTCGCCGCATCCCCGAACCGTGCGCTCATGGGTCGACCTCGACTCTGGTCTTGACTGAAAATTCAGTCAAGGCGTGGATGGCGGGAAAGCCCTCGTCTCAGAGGTCGGCGGGCGGCCCGCCTCTGCGACGGGGTGGGGAGTGGTGGCCGGAGAGAGTCCCGGTACTGCTACCGGCCGGGCTGTGCCAGATGTCGGAGCTCGGCCGAGAGGGCCGTGGCCATCAGCTCGCGCGCGTGGGTCAGCGGCAGGCTGCCGCTGAGCCAGCGCGAGCTCAGGCCCTCCACGAGGGCCGTCAGTCGCTCGGCGGCTCCGGCGAGCGCCGAGGCACCCGCCATGGGCCGGACGCGGCCGAGGAGCTCGCCCACTTCCTGCACCCATACGAGCGTGGCGCGCGCCAGGTCCTCGCGCAGGTCAGGGTCGAAGACCGCACTCGCCCGGAGCTCTCCCCAGGCCGTGCTGTTCTCCCGTACCTCGGGGCTGTCCTGGAACTCGAGGAGGAGGGTCTCCTCCAGCTCGCCCTGGGCGTCGAGCGGGGGCGCGTCGGGCTCCCGCTCCGTGGTGTACCGTCCCGCGCGGTCGTTGATGAACTCCAGGGTCGCGCGCAGGATCCCGGCGCGGTCCTTGAAGTGGTAGTAGATCAACGCCGTGGACACGCCCGCCTCCGCGGCGAGTTCCTCCACGCGCAGGCCGCGCACGCCGCGACGGGCGATCACCCGCGCGGCCCCCTCCATGATTGCTGTTCGACGATCCGCCACAAGCCGACACCCTACCTGGGTACCCCTTGGCCCCCGTACGCCCCGGTCCGGCGAATTGACTGAATATCCAGTCAGTGCCACAGTGTGGCCATGTCACCGCAGGAGCCCTCGTCCCCTTCCTTCTCGTCCCGCCGCGCCGCCCTGCGCGCCTTCGCCGGCATTGGCGGCGCACTCGCCCTCGGAGCGGGAGCCGCCGCCTGTGCTCCTGCCGAGCCCGCCGATCTCGGGGCGGGCACCTCGACCGCCCCCGGCGCGGTGCAGCAGAAGCGCAGGTTCGGCGCCGAGTGGGAGGGCCACGCCCGGACGTTCATGTCCTGGCCCGCGCTGGAACGCGTCTGGTACGAGCAGCTGCCCGCGGTGCGGGAGGACATCGCGCGCACGGCCCGCGCGGTCGCCGCGTACGAACCCGTCGTGATGCTCGCCAGGCCCGACCAGCGGGCGGCGGCGCAGAAGGCGTGCGGCTCGCAGGTCGAGGTGGTCCCCCTCCCCGTGGACGACCTCTGGGCGCGCGACACCGTGCCGGTGTTCGTGGAGGAGCCCGGCAAGCTGCTCGGCGTCGACTTCAACTTCAGCGGCTGGGGCAACAAACAGGAGCACCGCAACGACGCCCAGGTCGGCCGCGCCCTGCTCGCCGAGTACGGAGTCGAGCGCGTACAGGCTCCGCTGGTCGCCGAAGGCGGCTCCTTCGAGACCGACGGCCAGGGAACCCTGCTGGTGACCGAGAGCTCGGTGGTCAACGGGAACCGCAATCCGGGCAAGAGCCGCGACCGGATCGAGGCCGAGCTCAAGAGCGCCCTCGGCATCGAGAAGGTGATCTGGCTCGCCGGCGTGCGCGGCCAGGACATCACGGACGCGCACGTCGACAGCCTCGTCCGGTTCACCGCCCCCGGCGTCGTCCTCCTCGACCAGGCGTTTCCCGGCACCCCGCCCGACGTGTGGTCGCGCGCGGCCGACCAGGCGCGGTCGGTGTTCAAGGAGGCGACCGACGCGCGCGGCAAGCGCCTCGAAGTCGTCGACCTGCCCCAGCCGGACCTCGACAGGATCACCGGTCGCGGCGACGCCTTCGTGTCCACCTACGCGAACTTCTACGTGGCCAACGGGGCCGTCTTCATGCCCCGGTTCGGGGATGCCAAGGCCGACGACCGGGCGAGGGGGATCCTCCAGGAGCACTTCCCCCGGCGGGAGATCGTGCCCGTGCAGATCGACACCATCGCGTCCGGCGGTGGTGGCATCCACTGCTCCACGCACGACCAGCCCGGCAAACCGGCCGCCTGACCCGTCGTACCCCTGCTCCGGTCCGCCGTGCCTCGGTAGGCTGGAGCAGAGGGCGGCCGAGCACCGTCCCGGCACGCGGCGCACGGGAGACGTACGGGAGTTACGGGCGATACGGGACGTACGGGAGGTACGGGAATGGCCGCAACCCGGGGGAGCGCACCGACACCGCCCGACCGGGGGAGCGCACCGGCCCCGCCCTGGGCCGACCCCGGGCTGTACGGGCCCGCGTCCGTCACCTGGCAGTGCCACGGCGACCCGATCATGTGGATCGCCGGAGTCCGCGCGCTCTACCTCCAGGCCCTGCACCCCCGCGCGGTCCGCGGGGTCCTCGAGAACAGCGACTTCCGCTCCGACGCCTGGGGCCGCCTCTTCCGCACCGCCGATTTCGTCGGCACCCTCACCTACGGCACCACCGAGGCCGCCGAGCGCGCCGGCGCCCGCGTCCGCCGGATCCACCGGAGCCTGTCCGCGACCGACCCCGCCACCGGCGAGCGGTTCCCCGTCGACGACCCCGAGCTGCTGCTCTGGGTGCATTGCGCGCAGATCGACAGCTTCCTGCACGTCCTGCGCCGCTCCGGCGTCCCCCTCACCGCCGCCCAGGCCGACCGCTACGTCGACGAGAACCGTGTCAACGCCCGCCTGGTCGGCCTCGACCCGGCGCAGGTCCCGGCCGACACGGCAGCCCTCGCCGCTTACTTCGAGAAGGTCCGCCCCGAGCTCGCCGCCGGACCCGACGCCCGCGCCGTGGTCGCCTTCCTGCGGAGCCCGCCCACCCCTGCCCTCCTCGTACCTGGCCGAAACCTGCTGTGGCGCCCGGTCGCGGAACTGGCCTACGGTTCCCTCCCCGGCTACGCGCACCGGCTGTACGGGCGGGCGGCTCCACCGGCACCCGTCATCACCCGTCGCCTGCGCCTCACCGGTACCCTGCTGCGCAGCATTCCCGCAGGTCTGCGGTGGCAGCTGCCGCCAGGTCACATCTTGAAAGCGATGCGCCGCATGGGCCCCGGCAGTCGCCCCTCGGCGTACACACTGCGTACATCAGCGGCCATACTGGACCGGCCGGGGAGGGCGTAGGACGTAGCACGACAACGGGGGCGGCTTTAAGACATGGCGGAGTCCAGACTGATCCAGGGCCGTTACCGGTCGCTCGATCTGATCGGGCGCGGCGGCATGGGCGAGGTGTGGCGGGCCCGGGACGAGTCGCTCGGCCGGCAGGTCGCAGTGAAATGCCTCAAGCCGCTCGGGCCCGAGCAGGACAACCACTTCACCCAGGTCCTGCGCGAACGCTTCCGCCGCGAGGCGCGCGTCGCCGCCTCCCTCCAGCACCGCGGCGTCACCGTCGTCCACGACTTCGGCGACGACAGCGCCGATGGCGGCCCGCTCTACCTCGTCATGGAACTCCTCGACGGCCGCAACCTGAGCCAGCTCCTGGAGGACAACGAGACGCGCCCGCTCCCCGTGGACGTGGTCGTCGACGTCGCCGAACAGCTGGCCGCCGCCCTCGGCTACACCCACGACCAGGGCGTGGTCCACCGCGATCTGAAACCGGCCAACATCATGCGGCTCACCGACGGCACGGTGAAGATCTGCGACTTCGGCATCGCCCGCCTCGCCCACGACATCGGCTTCACCGCCAAACTCACCGGCGGCGCCATGGCCATGGGCACCCCGCACTACATGTCGCCCGAGCAGATCGCGGGCGGCGAGGTCGACCACCGCAGCGACCTGTACTCCCTCGGCTGCGTCCTGTACGAGATCGCCACCGGCGCCCCGCCCTTCGACCTCGGCGACTCCTGGTCGGTGCTGGTCGGCCACCGCGACACCGCGCCCGTGCCGCTGCGCGAGCACCGCCCCGAGCTGCCCGAATACTTCCAGCAGGTGGTCCTGGACCTGCTGGCCAAGCGCCCCGAGGACCGCCCCGGCGACGCCCGCCACCTGCACCGGCGGCTCGTCGAGGACCGCCTCGGCCCCGGCGGCCTGCCCGGCGCCCAGGCCCCGCTGCCCGGCTGGGCCCGCGGCATGACCGCCGGCCGCAAGGCGGGCATCGACGCCCGCCCCGCCAGCGGCGCATGGGCCGTGCTCACCGGCTCCTGGACCGCCGGGCGCCCCAGCGGCGAGCACCGCATCCTGCGCCCGGCCGCCGCCGAGGACCCGCGGCTCACCGCGCCGTACGGCGTCCCGTACGCCTTGGGCTCCGACGGGACCGGCCTCGACGCGGCCGGCCCCGGCGCGCTCGCCGTCGGCCACAGCCGCGCCTTCGCCCTCAGCCGCGCGGGTCGGCCCGAGGAGGCTCTGGCCGCGTACGAAGCCGTCGCCGAGGGGCGCACCCGAATGCTCGGCGCCGACCACCCCGACACCCTCGCCGCGCGCCAGGAGGCTGCGTACGAACTGGGCCGGCTCGGACGCCACCGCGAGGCCCACGACGTCTACCGTGCGGTGCTCGTCGCCCGGGAACGCAGCGCCGGACCCCTCCATCCCGACACGCTGCGCTGCCGCCACAACCTCGCCTGCAGCCTCGGGGCGCTGGGCCGGTTCGCGGAGGCCCACCGCACCGCCGCCGAGGTCGCCGCCGACCGGGCGGCCGTGCTGGGCGCCGAGCACGCGGACACGCTGCTGACCCGGTACGAGGTCGCGTACGCGCTGGGCCGCCTCGAGCGCTGGCAGGAGGCCCTGGACGGATTCCGGCAGGTGGCCGCCGTACGGGAGCGGGTGCTGGGACGGGACCATCCCGACACCCTCGCCGCCCGCTACGAGGTCGGCATCGCGCTCGGCCGGACCGGGTACGCCGCCCAGGCCCTGGACCTGTTCCGGGGCCTGGTCCGCGACCGCACCCGGGCGTACGGGGCCGGGGACCCCGAGACGCTCCGCGCCCGGCACGTCCTCGGCGTCAACCTGGGCCGGCTGGACCGCTGGGAGGAGGCGGTGGCCGAGGCCCGGCAGGTCGCCGCGGCGCGGGCCAAGGCGCTCGGCGCCGAGCACCCGGACACCCTCGTCAGCCGCCGCGAACTCGCCGTCGGGCTGGGCCGGCTGGGCCGCTGGGACGAGGCCCTGCCCGTCTACCGGGAGCTGTCCGGCATCCGCGAACGCTCCCTCGGCGACGAGCATCCGGACACGGTGGCGGCCCACGCCGACGAGGCGCACTGTCTGGAGCGGCTCGGCCAGGTGTGTTACCAAGAGCCATGACGAGCTTCGGGCACGATGTATACGACGACGTGATCGTTGGCGGCGGGCACAACGGACTGGTCGCCGCCGCGTACCTGGCCCGGGCGGGCCGTTCGGTGCTGGTCCTGGAGCGGTTGGGGAACACCGGCGGCGCCGCGATCTCCACCCGCCCCTTCGTCGGAGTCGACGCCCGGCTCTCGCGCTACTCGTACCTCGTGTCCCTGCTCCCGGCGAAGATCGTGCGCGACCTGGGGCTGAACTTCGCCGTCCGCAAGCGCACCGTCTCCTCGTACACCCCCTTCGAACGCGACGGCCGGCCCGGCGGGCTCCTCGTCGGCGGCGGAGAGGCCCGTACCCGGGAGTCCTTCGCCCGGCTGACCGGTTCGGAGCGCGAGTACGAGAGCTGGCGCGCCTTCTACGGGCGGACCGGGCAGCTCGCGCAGAAGGTGTTCCCGACGCTGACCGAGCCCCTGCCGACGCGGGCGGAGCTGCGGGCCCGGATCGACGACGAGGCGGCCTGGCGAATGCTGTTCGAGGAGCCCCTCGGGCGGGCCGTCGAAGAGCACTTCGCCGACGACCTGGTGCGGGGCGTGGTGCTGACGGACGCCCTGATCGGCACGTTCGCGGACGCGCACGACGCCTCGCTCGCGCAGAACCGCTGCTTCCTCTACCACGTCATCGGCGGCGGCACGGGGGACTGGGACGTTCCGGTCGGCGGGATGGGCGCGCTCACCGACGCGCTGGCGGCGGCGGCCCGGGCGGCCGGGGTCGAGATCGCGACCGGGCACGAGGTGCTCCGGATCGAGACGGACGGGCGGTCTCCGGTCGAGGTGACCTTCCGTACGGCGACCGGCGAAGGGCGGGTCGTCGGACGGACCGTGCTGGTCAACGCCTCACCGCGGGCTCTGGGTGAACTGCTGGGGGAGGCGGAGCCGGCGCCCCCGGTCGAGGGGGCTCAGCTCAAGGTCAACATGCTGCTGCGGCGGCTGCCGCAGCTGCGGGACACCTCGGTCGACCCGCGCGAGGCCTTCGGCGGCACCTTCCACATCGCCGAGGGGTACGCGGAGCTGGCGCGTGCCTACGCCGAGGCCGCCACCGGCGAACTGCCGTCCGTACCGCCCTCGGAGATCTACTGCCACTCGCTGACCGACCCCTCGATCCTCGGGCCGGAGCTCGTGGCGCAGGGGTACCAGACGCTCACCCTCTTCGGCCTGCACACCCCGGCCCGGCTGTTCGAGAAGGACAACCAGGGGGCGCGCGAGGTGCTGCTGACCGGCACGCTCGCCCAGCTGGACGCGCACCTCGCCGAGCCGATCACCGACTGCCTGGCCTTCGACGCGGACGGGCGGCCCTGCATCGAGGCCAAGACACCGCTGGACCTGGAGCGCGAACTGCGGCTGCCCGGCGGGCACATCTTCCACCGGGACCTGTCGTGGCCGTACGAGGAGGGCCAGGGCGCGGCGGGCCGCTGGGGGGTGGGGACCCCGTACGCCAACGTCCTGCTGTGCGGCGCGGGCGCCGTGCGCGGGGGTGGCGTCAGCGGGGTCCCCGGCCACAATGCGGCGATGGCCGTCCTGGGGCACTGACCGCAGTTACGCGGCGGGCCCGGCGGGCTCGATGACGACGATCGGGATCTCGCGGTCCGTCTTGGTCTGGTACTCGTCGTAGTCGGCCCAGTGCTTCACCATCACGGGCCAGTACGCGGCGCGCTCCGCGGGGGTCGCCGTGCGGGCCGTGCCCTGGAGCACCTTCGGGCCGACCTGGATGCGGACCTCGGGGTGGGCCGTCAGGTTCTTGTACCAGAGCGGGTGCTCGGGGTCGCCGCCCTTGGAGGCGACGACGAGGTAGCGGCCGTCGGCCTCGCCGTAGATCAGCGGGGTGCGCACGGGGTTGCCGGAGACCCGGCCCACGGTGGTGAGCAGCAGGGTCTGGGTGCCGTTCCAGTGGTGGCCCTCGGCCCCGTTGGACGCGACGTACTGCTTGACGTGGTCGAGCTGCCAGGTGCCCTGCTTGGGGTCCTTCGGGTGGTCCCAGTCGATCACGGGGTTCGCCATGGCCTGTACCTGCCTTCGCTTGCTGAGCTGCCGGGGGTTGATCAGTCAACGAAACTCAACGACTGCCAACGCCGCCGGGCACGCCTTTATGCCAGCATCGGATCATGATCGCCGAACTCCAGTGTGTGGTGTTGGACTGCCCCGATCCGCTGCGGCTTGCCGAGTTCTACCGGGCGGTGCTGGGTGGCGCCGTCAACCGGCCGGACCCGCGGTGGTCGGTCGACGAGGAGTGGGCGACGCTGCACGCCCCGTCGGGTCTCGTGCTCGCCTTCCAGCGGGTGGCGGACCACCGGCCGCCGCGCTGGCCGGACCCCGCCCACCCCCAGCAGTTCCACCTGGACTTCGGCGTGCCGGACCTGGACCGGGCGCAGGAGCAGGTGCTGGCCTGCGGAGCGACGCTGCTGGACGCCCGCGCCGACGCCGCCCCCGACGGCTGGCGCGTCTACGCGGACCCGGCGGGCCATCCCTTCTGCCTGGTCCGCCACGGCTGACGTCCTCGGGGAAACCTCCTCGGGGACACCGCTAGTCCGTCGAGCGGGTCCAGCCGACGGCCTCGAGGCGGCAGGCGTCGGCGGGGCGGTCCTCCGCGAAGAGGAGGCGGGCCGGCTCCGCGACGCGTACGACGTCCACGTACACCCCGCGGCCGACGTAGCGGCCGGTCGCGGTGTGGCGGAAGCGCAGGCGCACCGGGCGGCCGGCCCACGCCGCGAGCGGGGCCTCGAGGCGGTGCCAGATGCGGCCGGACCAGCCGCCGACACTGCCCTGCGGCCACTGCTCGGGGGAGCCGCCCGTGGACCGCAGGGTGGTGAACGGCAGCGGCTCCCAGGTGTCCCCGTCGGCCGAGGCCTCCAGGTGGAGGGCGCCCTCGCCGGGAACGGTGTCCCACCACACGGCGCAGCGCAGCCGGGCGGCGGCCGTGGCCGGGGTCAGCGGGGGCAGGGTGAGCGTGCCGGACCCGCCGGTCTCCATGCCGGAGTACCAGGCGGGGCCGCCGTGCTTCGTACGGACCGGGACGGCGCGGGAGAAGCGGTTGCCGACCGCGACCCGCGGCGCGCTGCCGGCCCGCCAGGTGCGTACGGGGTGGACTGAGTTGCCGAGCAGGATCAGGAAGGAGTCGGTGGAGGGGTCCAGGACCAGGGAGGTGCCGGTGAAGCCGGTGTGCCCGGCGGAGTGCGGGGTGGCCATGGCCCCCATGTACCAGTGCTGGTAGAGCTCGAAGCCGAGGCCGTGGTCGTCGCCGGGGAAGGCGGTGTTGAAGTCGGTGAAGAGCAGTTCCACGGAGGCGGGGCGCAGGATGCGCCGGCCGGCGTAGACGCCGCCGTCGAGGAGGGTGCGGGCGAGGACGGCCAGGTCCCAGGCCGTGCCGAAGACGCCGGCGTGACCGGCGACGCCGCCGAGGGCGTAGGCGTTCTCGTCGTGGACCTCGCCCCAGACCAGCCCGCGGTCCAGGCCCGACCAGGGCGGCCGCTGCACCTCCGTGGCGGCGGTGACCCGGCGCCAGGAGAGCGGCGGGTTGTAACGCGTGCGGTGCATCCCGAGCGGAGCGGTGATCTCGTCGTGGAGCAGGAGATCCAGAGTGTGACCGGTGATCCGCTCCAGGAGCAGCTGTAGCGCTATGAGGTTCAGGTCCGAGTACCGGTACACCGTCCCGGGGGTCTCCTGCGGGCGCACGGCCCACAGCATCCTCAGCTGCCCCTCGCGCGTGGACTGCTGGTAGAACGGCGCCCAGGAGCGCAGCCCCGAGGTGTGCGTGAGCAATTGGCGGACCGTGATCAGCTCTTTGCCGCCGCCGGTGAACTCGGGCAGGTACCGGTCCACCGGAGCCTCCAGCTCCAGGTGACCGCGCTCCATCTGCTGCACGGCCAGGAGCGAGGTGAACAGCTTGGTCAGCGACGCCAGGTCGAAGACGGTGTCCTCGGCCATCGGGATGCGCTGCGCAGCCGGGAACTCCCGGACCCGGTCGGTGCGGCCGTCGTAGTCCGCGTACCGGACCGCCTCGCCCATCGCACGGTGCAGGGCGATCGTGCGGCCCCGGCCGGCGAGCAGCACGGCCCCGGCATAGTAAGGGTGTTCGGGGGAGGGGCCGAGGAACCGCCGGGCCTCGTCGGCCGCCTCCTCCAGGTGTTTCTCGACAAGCCCCGCCTGGCGGGCGGAGCCGTACCGCAGGCGCAGCCCCTGGAGGGCGCGCCGCTCGGCCGGGTGGCCCGCGGCCCCCGCGGCCCCGGGCAGTGCGGCATGCAGGACGAGCACCCCGCCGAGCGCCAACAGCCGCGCCCCGAGCCGCCGCCGGCTCATCCCGCCCCCCGCCGTGCCCCCCGCCGTGCCCCCCGCCGTGCCCCCCGCCGTGCCCGCTGGCGCGCCCGGCTCCTCCGGGCCGCCCGGGCCTCTGCGGCGCGCCCCTTCGTCCCCCGTGTGCTCCTCCATCAGCGGCCTCCTGTTCGCCGAATCGCCCTCCCGAAGTATCTGCCCGCCGGCACGGCGGGGCCCGCACCGACCGGCCCGTAAAGAATCTGACGACGCATCAGAAAACCTCTTCCCTCGGCCGCCGGGCTGCGGCATGCTGCCGCCCATGGAGACGGAGCTGAGCAAGAAACTGGGAGTCGAGCACGCCATCTTCGGCTTCACGCCCTTCCCGGCGGTCGCCGCGGCGATCACCCGCGCGGGCGGATTCGGCGTCCTCGGCGCCGTCCGCTACACCGCCCCCGACGACCTCAAACGCGACCTCGACTGGATGCAGGAGCACACCGACGGCAAGCCGTACGGCCTCGACGTCGTCATGCCCGCCAAGAAGGCCGTCGACGGCATCAGCGAGGCCGACATCGAGGCGATGATCCCGGCCGGCCACCGCGAGTTCGTGCGCGACACCCTCGCCAAGCACCACGTACCCGAGCTCGCCGAGGGCGAGGCCTCGGGCTGGCGGATCACCGGCTGGATGGAGCAGGTCGCCCGGGGCCAGCTCGACGTCGCCTTCGACTACCCCATCAAACTCCTGGCGAACGCGCTCGGTTCCCCGCCCGCCGACGTCATCGCGCGCGCCCACGACCACGGCGTCCTCGTCGCCGCCCTCGCCGGCAGCGCCAAGCACGCCCGCCGCCACGCCGAAGCCGGCATCGACATCGTCGTCGCCCAGGGCTACGAGGCCGGCGGCCACACCGGCGACATCGCCACCATGGTCCTCGTCCCCGAGATCGTCGAGGCCGTCGCCCCGCTCCCCGTCCTCGCCGCCGGCGGCATCGGCAGCGGCGAGCAGATCGCCGCTGGCCTGGCCCTCGGCGCCCAGGGCGCCTGGCTCGGCTCCCTCTGGCTCACCACCACCGAGGCGGACCTGCACTCCCGCGCGCTCACCGAGAAGCTCCTGGCGGCCGGATCCGGCGACACCGTCCGCTCCCGCGCCCTCACCGGCAAGCCCGCCCGCCAGCTCCGCACCGAGTGGACCGACGCCTGGGACGACCCGGACGGTCCCGGCGCGCTGCCGATGCCGCTGCAGGGGCTGCTGGTCGCCGAGGCCGTCTCCCGGATCCAGAAGTACGAGGTCCAGCCGCTGCTCGGGACGCCCGTCGGCCAGATCGTCGGCCGGATGAACTCCGAACGCAGCGTCCAGGCCGTCTTCGACGAGCTCACCGGCGGCTTCGAGCGCGCCATCGACCGCATCAACCGTATCGCCGGCCGCGTCGGAGAGGTGTGACCAGCATGAGTGACCAGCCCCCCAACGGCTTCTGGGCCCAGGCCGCCGCCGACCCCGAGCGCACCGTCCTCGTCACCCCCGAGGGCGAGGAGTGGAGCGCCGGCCGGCTGCACGGCGACGTGAACCGCCTCGTCCACGGACTGCGCGCCGCCGGCCTGGAGGAGGGCGACGTCTTCGCCGTCGTCCTCCCCAACGGCGTCGAGTTCATCACCGCCTACCTCGCCGCCTCCCAGGCCGGGTTCTACCTCGTCCCGGTCAACCACCACCTCGTCGGCCCCGAGATCGCCTGGATCGTCTCCGACTCCGGCGCCAAGGTGCTCATCGCGCACGAGCGCTTCGCCGACGCCGCCACCGCCGCGGCCGACGAGGCGGGCCTGCCCGCGAGCCACCGCTACGCGGTCGGAGCGGTCGCCGGCTTCCGTCCGTACGCACAGCTCCTCGGCGGACAGCCCGCGACACCGCCCGACGGGCGCACGCTCGGCTGGGTCATGAACTACACCTCCGGCACCACCGGCCGCCCGCGCGGCATCCGCCGCCCGCTGCCCGGCAAGCTCCCGGAGGAGACGTACCTCGGCGGCTTCCTCGGGATCTTCGGCATCCGCCCGTTCGACGGCAACGTCCACCTGGTGTGCTCGCCGCTCTACCACACCGCCGTCCTCCAATTCGCGGGCGCCTCCCTGCACATCGGGCACCCGCTGGTCCTGATGGACCGCTGGACGCCGCAGGAGATGCTGCGGCTCATCGACGGCCACGCCTGCACGCACACCCACATGGTCCCGACGCAGTTCCACCGGCTCCTCGCGCTCCCGCAGGAGACGAAGGACGCGTACGACGTCTCCTCGATGCGGCACGCGATCCACGGGGCCGCACCCTGCCCGGACCACGTCAAACGAGCGATGATCGACTGGTGGGGCACGTGCGTGGAGGAGTACTACGCGGCCAGCGAGGGCGGCGGCGCGTTCGCCACCGCCGAGGACTGGCTGAAGAAGCCGGGAACGGTCGGCAAGGCCTGGCCCATCAGCGAGCTCGCCATCTTCGACGACGACGGCAACCGGCTGCCGCCCGGCGAACTCGGCACCGTCTACCTGAAGATGAACACCGGCGGCTTCAGCTACCACAAGGACGAGGGCAAGACGAAGAAGAACCGCATCGGCGACTTCTTCACGGTGGGCGACCTCGGGCTGATGGACGAGGAGGGGTACCTCTTCCTGCGCGACCGCAAGATCGACATGATCATCTCGGGCGGTGTGAACATCTATCCGGCCGAGATCGAGTCGGCCCTGCTCACCCATCCGGCGGTCGCCGACGCCGCCGCCTTCGGGATCCCGCACGCCGACTGGGGAGAGGAGGTGAAGGCGGTCATCGAACCGGCCGAGGGCTTCGTGGCCGGGGACGCCCTCGCCGCGGAGATCCTGCACCACTGCGAGCGGCAGCTGGCCGGCTTCAAGCGGCCGAAGTCGGTCGACTTCATCGAGACGATGCCGCGCGACCCGAACGGCAAGCTGTACAAGCGAAGGCTGCGCGATCCGTACTGGGAGGGCCGCGAGCGCGCGATGTGAGCGATCCCCTGCGTGGCGGAGAGGGACGCCGGCCCGCCTCCGCCACGCCCGAGGTTTCGTGAGAAGTGCCACGTCAGCGCCCCGGATGCGCCCCTTGCACCGCATTCGGGGGACAGTTCTGGCAAGTTGGCTGATATGAGTACGGCAACCCGCAAATTCCCCCTGCTCGACTGGACCGTCGTGGTCCCGGTGGTGGCGCTCCTCGCGCTCGTCTTCAGCTGGGGACGCGATCTGCCCGGGTTCGTCGTGGCCCTGGTCGCCCTGTGCCTCGGTGGCGCGGTGCTGGCGGCCGTCCACCATGCCGAGGTCGTCGCCCACCGGGTGGGCGAACCCTTCGGCTCGCTCGTCCTGGCCGTCGCCGTCACCGTCATCGAAGTGGCCCTCATCGTCACGCTGATGGCCGACGGCGGCGACAAGACCGCCTCGCTCGCCCGGGACACCGTCTTCGCCGCCGTCATGATCACCTGCAACGGCATCGTCGGCCTGTCCCTGCTCGTCGGCGCCCTGCGCAACCGGGTCGCCGTCTTCAACGCCGAGGGCTCCGGCGCGGCGCTGGCCACCGTGGCGACCCTGGCCGTCCTCAGTCTGGTCCTGCCGACCTTCACCACCAGCAAGCCGGGGCCGGAGTTCTCCACCGCCCAGCTGACCTTCGCCGCCGTCACCTCGCTCGCCCTGTACGGGCTGTTCATCGCCGTCCAGACGGTCCGTCACCGGGACTACTTCCTGCCGGTCGACACCGGGGCCGGTGCGAAGAAGACCGACGGCTCCGGTGGCGGCGACAGCGCCGGTGACGGCTCCGGCGACGGCGAAGGGGGCGGCGACGGCGACGGGGAGCACGCCGAGCCGCCCACCTCCCGCGCCGCGCTGGTCAGCGTCGGACTGCTGCTGGTCGCGCTCGTCGCCGTGGTCGGCGACGCCAAGGCCGTCTCGCCCACCATCGAGGCGGGCGTCGCCAGCGCGGGCCTGCCCAACGCCGTCGTCGGTGTGATCATCGCCCTGCTGGTGCTGGCCCCCGAGACCCTCGCCGCCGTCCGCGCCGCCCGCCGCGACCGCGTCCAGACCAGCCTCAACCTGGGCTACGGCTCCGCCATCGCCAGCATCGGCCTGACCATCCCGGCCATCGCCCTGGCCTCCGTATGGCTCTCAGGACCCCTCCTGCTGGGTCTCGGGCCGATCCACATGGTGCTGCTCGCCCTGACCGTGGTGGTCAGCGCCCTCACCATCGCGCCCGGCCGCGCCACGCTGCTCCAGGGCGGCGTGCACATCGTGCTGCTGGCCGCGTACCTGTTCCTCGCCGTCAGCCCCTGAGCGGCGGGGCCGGGAGGATCCGGCGGGGCCGGGAGGATCCGGCGGGTCGGGGAGGGCCCGGACCCGCCGAGCCCTGCCCGGCCGGGGTCAGCGGCGCTCGCGCGGCCAGACCACCTTCAGCTGCGGCGAGGTGAGGATGTCCCGCTCGCAGAACCTCGAGGTCACCCACCGCTCCTGGGAGAACAGCCGGGTCTGGTCGGCGTAGTACGGCGAGGCCGGGTTCGACGACTGGCCGTACGTCAGCAGCGTGCGCGCCACCGGGCAGCGGCCGCCGTCCCAGCCGACCGCCTGGATGTGGCTGGAGCCGTGCACGACCTCCGGGTAGCCCCCGGCGGCCGCGTTCCACGGCGCCTCGATCTTGTTCCAGACGCCCAGCGCCTCGGTGCCGCCCGGCACCGGCAGCTTCTGTCCGCCGCGCACCACGAACTGGTGCGCGCCGAGCGGTGCGTCGAGGGCGATGCCCGCCGCCGTCAGCTCGGCGACCGTGTCCGCGAGCGCCCGCCCGATCCCGGGCGCCGCCTGGTTGAGCGTACGGGGCGTTCGGACGGGATCGGCCGCCGAGAACGGCACCAGCCACAGGTCCTTGGCCGCCGTCCCCGCCGTCAGCTTGCGCCAGAACCGGTCGAAGAGCAGCGCGCCGCGGCTGCCGGTGTCGGCCGTACGGTCCCAGTCCGCCAGCACCGCGCAGGCCGCCGAGACGTCCACCGGTCGGCCGTCGCTCGCGGTGGCCGCTCCGCCGGGCAGGGCGGCACAGGCCTTCGCCGCGTCGCCCGCCGCCAGATCGCCGGCCGGGACCCGGTTCGCGAACTGCTGCTTCTGCAGGTCCGCCACGGTCAGCCCGCCCCGGGAGGCCAGCGCGGAGACGTCCTCCACCGCGCCCCGGGTCCGCAGCGAACGCGTGGTGCCGAGACTGCCCCAGATCCGCTCGTACCCGGTCAGCGGTGTCTCGGCGTTGGCCAGCCAGGCGCTGTCGTTGGAGTTCTCGGCGTACGGGGCGTCGCGCAGCGTCGGCGCCTTCCCCGGGCCGAACACCCCGGGCTGCACCGCGTCCGGGTCCGAGCCGAGCGCGCAGTCGCCGCGCGCGCCGTCGAGGACCGCGAGCCCGGACGCCGGGTACGTGGCCCTGCCGAGCGGCGTGGAGCAGCGGGCGGCGAGCTCGTCGGTGATCCGGGGGAGCACCTGGGACTGGGTGAACAGGGTGCCGCCGGCCGAGTCCGCGGCGATCGTGTTGACCCAGGGCAGGCCCTGTGTGCGCTTCAGCGCGTCCTGGATCCCGGCGACCGTGCGGGCCTTGCCCATGGCGAGGGCGGTGTCGGAGCCGCGCAGGTTCGCGGCGTTCGGGTCGTTCAGGGCGTACGCCGTGCCGGCCGTCCAGGGCAGCGGCAGGCCCGGGCCGAGGCCGGTGAGCACGGGCCCGTAGCGGGTCCACCACTGGGTGCGGGTGACGGGTTCGCCGCCCGCCACCTGGACGCTGACCGTCCGCTGCGTCATCTTCTCCGGCTTGCCGTCGACCAGATAGGCTGTCGGGTCGGCCGGGTCCAGGGTCAGCTGGTGCAGGTTGACGGGGGTGCCGGTGGCCACGGTGTGGCTCCAGGCCACCTTCTCGTTGAAGCCGATGTTGACCACGGCGGTGCCCAGCAGGGAGCCGCCGGAGACGTTCAGCTCGCCGGGTATGGTCTGCTGCGACTGCCAGAACCGGCGGCCGCCCTGCCAGGGGTAGTGCGGGTTCCCGAGCAGCAGGCCGCGGCCGCTCGCGGTGGTGGAGCCGCTGAAGGCCACCGCGTTGGAGCCCATGTCGTAGCGGCCCGTGTCGAAGAAGGCCCGCGCGGCCTCGGCGGCTGCCGCAGGGTCGGTGTCGGCCGCAGGATCCGTACGGGCGACCCCGCCGGCCGCGGGCTCCGTACGCGCCGCGGCGCCGCCGGACGCCGGCCGGCCCGGCGGCTGCGCCGCGGCGATGTCGTCGACGGCTCGCCCCTGGCCGCCGAGCACGGAGACGGCGAAGCCCCGGGAGGCCACGTCGAGGACGGTGACCGGGCGCACCCAGGCGGCGCCCTTGCAGGCCGGGTCGGTGATCTTGTTCTGGGCGAGCCAGGCGTTGTACCCGGCGGCCCAGCCGCGCATCAGCTCCTTGAGGTCCCGGGTGGGGCCGGCCGGGGCGGGCGCGGCGAGCAGCTTCTCGACGGTGCCGGACTCCCGCACCCCCTTGAAGTACAAGTCGCTGGACAGGTTCCGGGCCGCGGAGGAGAGCGAGCCGTCGGGCGCCGCGTCGGCGCCGAACCAGCGCGAGCGTTCGCCGGCCACGGTCACGAACCCGTCTGCCAGGACACAGACCTGGTCGGCGGCCTGGGCCCAGCCGGTGCCGAAGCCGAGGTGCGCGTAGTCCTGGGCCAGGATGTGCGGGACCCCGTTCTCGGTGTACCGGATGACGGCGGACAGGCCGCCGCCGGACGGCCCGCGGTCGGCGGCGGCCGTCGCGGCCGAGGCCTGCGGCCCCGAGGCCGTGACGGCGAGCAGGGCGGCGCCGGTAAGCGCGGCGCGCCGGAGCAGCGGGCGGGTGCGGCCGTATCCATCAAGAAAGCGCAACGTGCCTCCCAAGTAGCCTGCGGATGGGCGTGGTTGCCCGTGGAACAGGCGGTGCTTGCGTGCCCCCACACTCATGCAGGCGGCCTGATGATCTGTCAACATCCCGTTTGGTATCCCGGTTGCGCCGGTTCTTGACCTTGGCCGTCGGCGGAGACGAGGATCACGCCATGACGGCAGCGCAGACGGTGCAGGCAGGGCAGGCCGGGGAGCCGGTACGGCAGAACACGGTCGACGGGCTGGTGCGCGACAGCGCGCTGCGGGCCCCCGACCGGGTGGCCGTCCGCTACCGCGAGCGGACCTGGACGTACGCGGAGCTCGACGCCGCCGTCTCCACCGGCGCCGCGGTCCTGCGGGAGCGGTACGGGCTGGCCGCCGGCGACCGGGTCGCGACCTTCGCCCACAACTCCGACGCCTACCTGCTCGCCTTCCTCGCCTGCGCCCGGGCCGGGCTCACCCACGTCCCGGTCAACCAGAACCTCACCGGCGAGGACCTCGCCCACATCCTGGACGACTGCACGAGCGCGCTGGTCCTCGCCGACCCGGACCTCGCCGCGCGGATCCCCGGGGGCCACGCCGTACGGCCGCTGCGCGACGCTCCCGGCTCCTTCCTGGCGGAGCTCGCCGCTCCGCTGCCCTTCGCGGCGGACCGCGACCCGGACAAGGTGGTGCAGCTGCTCTACACCTCGGGGACCACGGCGCTGCCCAAGGGCGCGATGATGACGCACAAGGCGCTGGTCCACGAGTACGAGAGCGCGATCGAGGCGCTGGACCTCGCCGAAGGGGACCGGCCGGTGCACTCGCTGCCGCTCTACCATTCGGCGCAGATGCACGTCTTCCTGCTGCCGTACCTGGCGGTGGGCGCGCAGAACACGATCCTGGACGCGCCGGTCGCCGAGGAGGTCTTCGGCCTGGTGGAGGCGGGCCGGGCGGACAGCCTGTTCGCGCCGCCCACGGTGTGGATCGGCCTCGCCAACCACCCGGAGTTCGAGCGGCGCGAGCTGGGCGCGCTGCGCAAGGCGTACTACGGGGCCTCGATCATGCCGGTGCCCGTACTGGAGCGGCTGCGGGCTCGGCTGCCCGGGCTCGGCTTCTACAACTGCTTCGGGCAGAGCGAGATCGGACCGCTGGCCACCGTCCTCGGACCGGACGAGCACGAGGGGCGGATGGACTCCTGCGGCCGGCCGGTCCGCCACGTCGAGGCGAAGGTCGTCGACGAGCACGGCGCGGACGTGCCGGACGGCACGGCGGGTGAGGTGGTGTACCGCTCGCCCCAGCTGTGCCTGGGCTACTGGAACGACCCGGAAGCGACGAAGAAGGCCTTCCGGGACGGCTGGTTCCGCTCCGGGGACCTCGCGGTACGGGATGCGGAAGGCTACTTCACGGTCGTCGACCGGGTGAAGGACGTCATCAACTCCGGCGGCGTGCTGGTGGCCTCCCGGCAGGTCGAGGACGCGCTGTACACCCATCCGGGGGTGGCCGAGGCGGCCGTGGTGGGCCTGCCCGACGAGCGGTGGATCGAGGCCGTCACGGCGGTCGTGGTGCCGCGCGGCGAGGTGACGGAGGCGGAGCTGCTCGCGTACGCCCGGGAGAGGCTGGCCGGCTTCAAGGCCCCGAAGCGGGTCCTCTTCGTGGACGCCCTCCCGCGCAACGCCAGCGGCAAGATCCTCAAGCGCGAACTCCGTGACCGGTTCGGACAGGAGCACCGGCAGGACCCGTCAGACCGTTGACGTGGTTCGGCAGGCACGGTTTCCTGCCGTGGTCATCGCCCGCCCTGGGCCTCATTCGGGCACCGGCCCCGTGTCCTGGAGGCGGCGGACGGTGAGGTGTTCGTGGACCAGGCGGCCGACCAGGGCGCCGCCGTAGACGACGAAGCCGACGCCGACCAGCCAGGACTGCACGACCAGCAGGGTGCCGAAGGGGCCGTAGGTGACGGCGTTCGACGCGATCAGCGGGGAGAACACCAGCTGGGAGAAGACGCGCAGGCCGAGCAGGCCCAGGCTGGTCGCCACCGCCCCCGGGAACAGGGCCCGCCAGCGGACGCGGCCGCCGAGCAGCAGCCGCTGCGAGCCCCAGAAGAAGAGGATGGTGCCGAGAAGATCGCCGGTGGTGCCGAGGATCGTGCCGGGGGCGTCGTTCGACGGCGCGGGGATCCCGACGAGCAGCCCGAGGTAGCAGACCAGCAGGGCGAGCCAGACGACGTGCCGCCACATGGTGTGCCAGCGGGCGGTGGGCAGGTCCCAGACCTTCTCGTACCCGGTCTGCACGGCCGAGCCGAAGGTCAGGCCGAAGACGGCGAGGGCCGCGAGGCCGAAGGCCGTGGTCCGCTCGAGCGCCAGATCGGCCGCGCCGAACAGCATCTCGACCCGGGCCCGCGAGGACTCGGTGACCCCGAGGGCCTGGCCGAGCCAGCGGCCGAAGCCGGAGCCGCTGCCGGGGGCGGCGGCCGCGACGACCACCAGCAGCGGCACCAGGGTCAGGAAGCCGAGGGCGGCGAAGCCCATGGCCCGGTGCATCAGCTCCATCTCCCGCCCCCGGCTCCACGCCAGCCCGGCCGGGGAGGCCTGGAGCCGGTCGTGGAGCTGTCGGAAGATCGAGGTCACGCCTCATGGACTACCCGGGCGGACCCGCCGGCTCTCGGAGGCTCCCCCGAAGTAGGCCCGAAGGGGTGGTTTCGCGGTGCGAGCCGGGCTCGGCCTCCGCCCCGGCCCTCCCGGGCCGCCTACTGCGCCTCGCGGAGGTCCACCAGCCGCTTGATCTTGCCCACCGAGCGCTCCAGGGTCTCCGGGTCGACCACCTCGACCCGCACGGAGACCCCGACGCCCTCCTTGACCGCCCGGACCACGGCGGCGGCCGCGGACTCCCGCCGGGCGGCATCCGCCTCCCGGCGCGCCTCCACCCGTACGGTCAGCGCGTCCATCCGGCCCTCCCGGGTCAGCCGCAGCTGGAAGTGCGGGGCCAGGCCGGGCGTGCGCAGCAGGATCTCCTCGATCTGCGTCGGGTAGAGGTTCACCCCGCGCAGGATGATCATGTCGTCGCTGCGGCCCGTGATCTTCTCCATCCGACGGAAGGCCGGCCGCGCCGTGCCGGGCAGCAGCCGGGTCAGGTCGCGGGTCCGGTAGCGGATGATCGGCATGGCCTCCTTGGTGAGGGAGGTGAACACCAGCTCCCCGGACTCGCCCTCCGGCAGCACCTCACCGGTGAACGGGTCGACGACCTCCGGGTAGAAGTGGTCCTCCCAGATGTGCAGGCCGTCCTTGGTCTCCACGCACTCCTGCGCCACGCCCGGGCCGATCACCTCGGACAGGCCGTATATGTCCACCGCGTCGATGTCGAGCCGCTGCTCGATCTCCCGGCGCATCTCCTCGGTCCACGGCTCCGCGCCGAAGATGCCCGTACGGAGCGAGGTGCTGCGCGGATCGATGCCCTGACGCTCCATCTCGTCCAGCAGCGTGAGCATGTACGAGGGCGTCACCATGATCACCTCCGGCCGGAAGTCCTGGATCAGCCGGACCTGGCGGTCGGTCATCCCGCCGGACGCCGGGACGACCGTACAGCCGAGCCGCTCCGCGCCGTAGTGCGCGCCGAGGCCGCCGGTGAACAGGCCGTACCCGTACGCGATGTGCACGATCTGGCCCGGTCTGCCGCCCGCCGCCCGGATGGACCGGGCCACCACGTCCGCCCAGGTGGAGAGGTCCCCGTCGGTGTACCCGACGACGGTGGGGCGGCCGGTGGTGCCGCTGGAGGCGTGGATGCGGCGCACCTCGGAGCGGGGCACGGCGAACATGCCGAAGGGGTACTGCTCGCGCAGGTCGGCCTTGGTGGTGAAGGGGAAGAGGGAGAGATCGGCGAGGGAGCGGCAGTCGTCGGG
Organism: Streptomyces sp. NPDC031132; assembly: GCF_055570595.1. Taxonomy (NCBI): domain Bacteria; kingdom Bacillati; phylum Actinomycetota; class Actinomycetes; order Kitasatosporales; family Streptomycetaceae; genus Streptomyces; species Streptomyces sp. NPDC031132. Next base: position 366,501 of record NZ_JBVIGX010000005.1, on the reverse strand, counting down.
GTGCACACCGGCCTTGTCGAACGCCTGCCGGTAGTGGGGCACCCGCTCGTAGGCACGGCTCAGCGTGGTGCGCAGCCGCTTCAGCTGGAGCGCGGCGAGCTCGTCGCTGCTCAGCCGCTCACTGTCGTCGTGGACATCCGCAGACGCCGTCATGCCGTCACCTCATCGAGAGCCGAGCCAACCGACCGATCATTCGGTAGATTGCCCCAGCTCGGCGACTAAATCAATGACTCGAACGAGTGATCGCATGATGGGATGGGCCCATGCCGATCTTCAACACCTACGACGGAACCGAACTCGCCTACCACGTCCTGGGCGAGGGCGAGCCGCTCGTCTGCCTGCCGGGCGGCGCCATGCGGGCCTCCGCCTACCTGGGCGATCTCGGCGGGCTGACCGCCGGACGCCGGCTGATCCTCCTCGACCTGCGGGGCACGGGCGACTCGGCGATACCGGCCGACGAGTCCACGTACCGGGTCGACCACCAGGTCGCCGACGTCGAGGCGCTCCGCACCCACCTCGGCCTGGAACGCATGGACGTGCTGGCGCACTCGGCCGGCGGCAACCTCGCCCAGCTGTACGCGGCCGCGCACCCCGAGCGGGTCCGTCGCCTGGTCCTGGTCACCCCGACCTGCTGGGCCGTGGGCCTCGACTCGACCCCGGAGCAGCGCCTGGAGGTGGTCCGGAAGCGGGCGGGCGGCGAGCCCTACGACGCGGCCATCGCCACCTATGAGCGCATCCTCGGCATCCTGGCGGCCGGCGGCACCCCCACCCCGGCGGACTGGCGCCGGACGATGCCGCTCGCCTACGGGCGCTGGGACGAGGAGGCGCGCGCCCACGTCGAGGCGAGCGACCGCGAGAAGAACGCGGCGGCGGGCGCCGCCTACGCCGGCCCCGGCGCCTTCGACCCGCCCGCCACCCGGGCCGGGCTCCGCCGTGTCGCCGGCGAGGTGCTGGTGCTGGCCGGGGCACTGGACAGCAACCCCACCGCCGCCCTCGCCGCCGAACTCGCGGGGCTCTTCCCGCGCGGCGCCGTCGACGTCCAGGCGGGCGGCGCGCACTTCCCGTGGCTGGACGACCCGCAGTGGTTCGCGGCCCGGGTGGAGCGCTTCCTGGCCGAAGGGGCCTGAGCGCCGGGCCCGAGCGGAGGGCCGGACCGAGCGGACGGCCGGACCGAGCGGACGGCCGGACCGAGCGGACGGCCGGACCGAGCGGACGGCCGGACCGACAGGAGGGCCGGGCGGCAGGCGGCCCCCCGGCCGTCGGCGTACGGTCGAAGGAGATGCCCCCGCCGGAGGAGGCGTGAAGGGAGGCGGCGGCGATGTCCGTCATCGACCCCGCGGTATCGGTACGGCTCGGCGCCGCCGGCGCCCGCCGCCTGGTCGGGCTGCTGGCCGAGGTGGCCCTCCTGCTGGAACACCCCGGCCCGGTGCGGCTCTCCGACGAGCAGGCCGACGTACTGGGCCAGGGCACGGACCGCGACGAGCTCGCGGCCTGGACCCGCGCCCTGGCGGCCGAACTGCGCAGCCAGCTGTAGACGGGCCCTGCGGGCGCGCCCTGCGGGGCCAGTCGGCCCACCTGTCGCCGCGGCGCCGGGCCGGATCAGTGCGCCTGGTCCGCGCCCGCTCCGGCGTCCGCCTCCGTCGCCACCGACTTCGCCCAGCGGTAGTCCGCCTTGCCGCTCGGCGAGCGCTGGATGGCCGGCGTGACGACCAGCTGGCGCGGGATCTTGTACCCCGCGAGCCGGGTCCGGCAGTGGCTCTGGATCTCCTCCAGGCTCGGCTCCGGGGCGCCCGTCCGGACCTGGACCACCGCAGCCACGTGATTGCCCCACTTCGCGTCCGGCACCCCGGCGACCAAGGCGTCGTACACGTCCGGATGGGACTTCAGCGCCTGCTCGACCTCCTCCGGGTAGACCTTCTCGCCGCCCGTGTTGATGCACTGCGAGCCGCGCCCGAGGACCGTGACGATGCCCTCCTCGTCCACCGTCGCCATGTCCCCGAGCAGCACCCACCGCTCGGAACCCTTCTGGAAGAAGGTCTCGGCCGTCTTCGCCGCGTCGTTGTAGTAGCCGAGCGGGACGTGGCCGCGCTGGGCGAGCCGCCCCGGTACGCCCACCGGCACCGGCTCGTGCGTCACCGGGTCCACCACCTGCGTACGGTCGTTGACGACGAGGCGGAAGCCCTTCTCGGGGCTCGAGTCTTCGGCCGCCCGGCCGTTGGACCCGGATTCCGAGGACCCGAAGTTGTTCAGGAGCAGCACGTTCGGCACCAGCCGCTGGAACTCGGCCCGTACCGTCTCCGACATGATCGCCCCGGACGAGGAGACGCTGAACAACGAGGACAGGTCGGTCCCCTCGAGCGGGCCCTTCAGCGCGTCGACGAGAGGCCGGAGCATCGCGTCGCCGACCAGTGAGACGCTCGACACCTTCTCCTTCTCGATCGTGCGGAGCACCTCCTCCGGCGCGTACTTGCGGTGGATTACCACCCGCTGGCCGTAGTTGAAGGCGATGAACGAGGTCAGCGTCGACGTGCCGTGCATCAGCGGGGGCGCGGGGAAGAAGGTGAGCCCGGCGCCCTTCGACGCGACCCGTTCGGCGAGTTCCTCGGGCCGCTTCACCGGCTCGCCCGAGGGTTCGCCGCCGAAGAGCCCCGCGAAGAACAGGTCCTCCGCGCGCCACATGACGCCCTTGGGCATGCCGGTGGTGCCGCCCGTGTAGATGATGAACAGGTCGTCGGGGGAGCGGGGCGCGAAGCCGCGCGCGGGCGAGCCGGCCGCCTCGGCGGCCTCGTACGGGACCGGCGCGATCGTTGGCTCCGGAGCGCCTTCGGGGACCGGGCCGACGCGGATCAGGTGGCGCAGCTTCGTCGTCTGCGGGAGGGCGGCGGCCACCCGCTCGGTGAACTCGCCCTCGAAGACGAGCGCGGCGAGGTCGGCGTCGTTGTAGAGGTAGACGAGCTCCTCCTCCACGTACCGGTAGTTGACGTTCACCGGCACGAGGCGGGCCTTGAGGCAGGCCAGGACGGTCTGCAGGTACTCGATGCCGTTGTAGAGGTGCAGGCCCAGGTGCTCGCCGGCCGTCAAGCCGCTGTCCAGCAGGTGGTGCGCGATGCGGTTCGCCGCCGCGTCCAGCTCCGCGTACGTGAGGCGGCGCTCGGCGCCGGTCCCCGGGTGGTCCACGTACACGAGGGCCTCGCGGTCCGGGACCACGTCGACGACCGACTCGAACAGGTCGGCAAGGTTGTACTCCACCGTTCCTCCTCACCCCCGAGGTTGCCCGTTGCCGGGCCCATGGCTGTGCTGCCCGCGGCGGTCATTAGAGCGCCGCTCAGCCCAAGTGGGAAGGGCGCGGCCCAAGAAATCTGACTGTGTGTCAGAAAACTATTGAACTGCACCCGGCCCTCCTGCAACCTGTTCTAGGTCTTGAGACGGGAGGACGGCAATGGGTGGGACCGAACACCTGACCGTGGAGCGCCACGGCGCCACGCTGGTGCTCACCATGAACAGGCCCGAGGCGAAGAACGCGCTCTCGCTGCCGCTGCTGGTGGGGCTGTACGACGGCTGGCTGGAGGCGGACGCCGACGACACGATCCGCTCGGTCGTCCTGACGGGCGCGGGCGGGGACTTCTGCGCCGGGATGGACCTCAAGGCGCTGGCCGGGAAGGGGATGGCGGGCGACCACTACCGGGACCGCCTGAAGGCCGACCCCGACCTGCACTGGAAGGCGATGCTCCGCCACCACCGGCCGCGCAAGCCGGTGATCGCGGCGGTGGAGGGCTACTGCGTGGCGGGCGGGACCGAGATCCTGCAGGGCACGGACATCCGCGTCGCCGGCGCGGGCGCCACCTTCGGGCTGTTCGAGGTCAAGCGGGGCCTGTTCCCGATCGGCGGCTCGACGGTACGGCTGCCGCGGCAGATCGCGCGGACGCACGCGCTGGAGATGCTGCTGACCGGCCGGCCGTACTCCGCCGCCGAAGCCGAACGGATCGGGCTGGTCGGGTCGGTCGTCCCCGAGGGGACCGCGCTGGCCAAGGCCCTGGAGATCGCGGAGCAGATCAATGCGTGCGGGCCGCTGGCCGTCGAGGCCGTGAAGGCCTCGGTCTACGAGACCGCCGAACTGACGGAGACCGAAGGCCTGGCCTCGGAGCTGCTGCGCGGCTGGCCGATCTTCGACACCGCGGACGCCAAGGAGGGGGCGCGGGCGTTCGCGGAGAAGCGGCCCGCGGTGTACCGGCGGGAGTAGCCGGTCCTGGTCCCCGACTCGCACGTGTTGTTGACCGTTTCGAACATCGGAGTGCCGCTCATGACAGCAGCCGCGTCCCCTCCCGAAGTGCTTCGCGCGCCCCTCGTCGTCGAGTTCCCCTTCACCCGCTCCCTCGGGCCGGTGCAGAGCGCCTTCCTCACCGGGCTGCGCGAAGGCGTCGTCCTCGGCGTGAAGACCACCGACGGCAGGGTGATGGTGCCGCCCGTCGAGTACGACCCCGTCACCGCCGAGGAGATCCGCGAGCTCGTCGAGGTCGGCGCCACCGGCACCGTCACCACCTGGGCCTGGAACGGCACCCCGCGCCCCCAGCAACCCCTGTCCACCCCCTTCGCCTGGGCCCTCGTCCGCCTCGACGGTGCGGACACCGCGATCCTGCACGCCCTCGACGCGCCCGGCCCCGAGGCCGTCCACACCGGCATGCGGGTCCGGATCCGCTGGGCCGAGCAGCGCACCGGCGCCATCACCGACATCGCCTGCTTCGAACCGTACGAGGGCCCGGCCGCCGGTGAAGCCGCCCCGCACGACGGCGCCTTCGCCGACCCCGTCACCGGCATCGTCGCCGAGGCCCGCCTGGACTACACGTACAGCCCCGGCCGCGCCCAGACCGCGTACATCAACGCCCTCTCCGAGCAGAAGACCGTCGGCGAGCGCTGCCCCTCCTGCCACAAGGTGTACGTCCCCCCGCGCGGCGCCTGCCCCACCTGCGGTGTCGCCACCACCGACCACGTCGAGGTCGGACCCGCCGGCACCGTCACCACCTTCTGCATCGTCAACATCAAGGCACGCAACCTCGACATCGAAGTGCCGTACGTCTACGCCCACATCGCCCTCGACGGCGCCGGACTCGCCCTCCACGGCCGCATCGGCGGGATCCCGTACGACCAGGTCCGCATGGGACTGCGCGTCGAGCCGGTGTGGAGCGAGGGCGGCCGCTACCCCGACCACTACCGCCCCACCGGCGAGCCGGACGCGGACTACGACGCGTACAAGGAGCTCATCTGATGCCCAGGACGAGCAGGCACGCACGCGAGGTGGCCGTCGTCGCGTTCGCGCAGAGCGACCACCTGCGCCGCACCGACGAGTCCAGCGAAGTCGAGATGGTCATGCCCGTCCTGCACCAGGTGCTGGCGCAGACCGGCCTGAAGGCCACCGAGATCGGCTTCACCTGCTCCGGCTCCAGCGACTACCTCGCCGGCCGGGCCTTCTCCTTCACCATGACGCTCGACGGGGTCGGCGCCTGGCCGCCGATCTCCGAGTCCCACGTCGAGATGGACGGCGCCTGGGCCCTCTACGAGGCCTGGGTCAAGATCCAGACCGGCGAGGCCGACACCGCGCTCGTCTACTCGTACGGGAAGTCCTCCCCGGGATCCGTACGCGACGTCCTCACCCGCCAGCTCGACCCCTACTACCTGGCTCCGCTCTGGCCCGACGCGGTGGCCCTCGCCGCACTCCAGGCCCAGGCGCTCATCGACGCGGGGGAGACCGACGAGCCCGCCCTCGCCGCCATCGGCGCCCGCAGCCGGGCCGCCGCCGAGGCCAACCCGCACGCCCAGCTCAGCGGCGCCGTCCCGCAGGGCGACTACCAGGTCCGGCCGCTGCGCACCGGCGACTGCCCGCCCATCGGTGACGGGGTGGCCGCCGTCATCCTCGCCGCGGGCGACGTGGCGCGGCGGCTGTGCGAACGGCCCGCCTGGATCACCGGCATCGACCACCGCATCGAGGCGCACGGACTGGGGCTGCGCGACCTCACCGACTCCCCGTCGACCCGGATCGCCGCCGAGCAGGCCGGAGTCTTCGAACGCCCGGTGGACACGGCCGAACTGCACGCGCCGTTCTCCTCCCAGGAGGTGATCCTCCGCAAGGCGCTCGGCCTCGGCGAGGACGTCGTCGTCAACCCGTCCGGCGGGGCCCTCGCCGCCCATCCGGTCATGGCCGCCGGCCTGATCCGGATCGGCGAGGCGGCCGCCCGGATCCACCGCGGCGAGTCCGACCGGGCCGTCGCGCACGCCACCTCCGGCCCCTGCCTCCAGCAGAACCTGGTCGCCGTCCTGGAAGGGGACCCCGCATGAGCACGTCGGGCAAGGAGCCGGTCGCGATCGTCGGGATCGGGCAGACCAAGCACGTCGCCGCCCGCCACGACGTCTCCATCGCCGGACTGGTCCGCGAGGCCGCCGCGCGCGCCCTCGCCGACGCCGAGCTGAGCTGGGCGGACATCGACGCGGTCGTCATCGGCAAGGCCCCCGACTTCTTCGAGGGCGTGATGATGCCGGAGCTGTACCTGGCGGACGCCCTCGGCGCGGTCGGCAAGCCCATGCTCCGCGTCCACACCGCCGGTTCGGTCGGCGGATCCACCGCGCTCGTCGCCTCCAACCTGGTCGCGGCGCGGGTCCACCGGACCGTCCTGACCCTCGCGTTCGAGAAGCAGTCCGAGTCCAACGCCATGTGGGGCCTGTCGCTGCCCGTCCCCTTCCAGCAGCCGCTGCTGGCGGGCGCCGGCGGGTTCTTCGCCCCGCACGTGCGCGCGTACATGCGGCGCACCGGCGCGCCCGACTCGGTCGGCTCGCTGGTCGCGTACAAGGACCGCCGCAACGCGCTGAAGAACCCGTACGCGCACCTGCACGAGCACGACATCACCCTGGAGAAGGTCCAGGCCTCGCCGATGCTGTGGGACCCGATCAGGTACTCCGAGACCTGCCCGTCCTCCGACGGCGCCTGCGCGATGATCCTCACCGACCGGGCGGGCGCGGCCCGTTCGCCGAAGCCCGCCGCCTGGGTGCACGGCGGGGCGATGCGCAGCGAGCCGACCCTCTTCGCGGGCAAGGACTTCGTCTCGCCGCAGGCCGGCAAGGACTGCGCGGCCGACGTCTACCGGCAGGCCGGGATCACCGATCCGCGCCGGGAGATCGACGCGGTGGAGATGTACGTGCCGTTCTCCTGGTACGAGCCGATGTGGCTGGAGAACCTCGGCTTCGCCGAGGAGGGTGAGGGCTGGAAGCTCACCGAGGCCGGGGTCACCGAGCTCGACGGCGACCTTCCGGTGAACCCCTCGGGCGGGGTGCTGTCCACCAACCCGATCGGCGCCTCCGGCATGATCCGCTTCGCGGAAGCGGCCCTCCAGGTCCGCGGGCAGGCCGGTGAGCACCAGGTGCCGGGCGCCCGACGGGCCCTGGGGCATGCGTACGGCGGCGGCGCGCAGTTCTTCGCGATGTGGCTGGTGGGGGCGCAGGCCCCGACTTCCTGAACGCAGTTGCTCCTCCTGGGAGGCGCGCGGCTGGTGCCGCACACGCCACGGGTGACTCACCGTGGCCTGTGCGGCACCCGCTGCGATGGTTACTCTGGCCCCCGGACGACGTACCGGGAGGAGCACGCACGTGGCCGAAAGCATGATTTCGCAGCCTCTGGCCGGCTGGGGCAAGCCGGACCTCGATCTCAGCGGGGCGGACTGGCAGTCGAGCAGCCGGGGAGCGGGCGACGTCCAGATCGCCTTCGTCGAGGGGTTCATCGCAATGCGCAACGGCGACCGCCCCGAGAGCCCCTCGCTGATCTTCGCGCCGGACGAGTGGCGCAAGTTCGTCATGAACGCGCGGGGCGGGGAGTTCGACCTGACGTAGTCGGTACGGCCCGAGGCGGCGCACCACCGGACGCGGACCCGCCCGCGCCGGTGGCGCCGCCGCGAAAATCCGCCTGACGAGGCCGCCCGGATGTGCGAGGGTGGCCGGTATGACGATCATCCGCCGAAAGGGCGATGCCGCGTAGACGGCCCGGCGCGCTGCGCGCCCTGCAAGGACCGTTCGAAGGGCGCCGCCCGCCCGCCTGGGCGCGGGAACTGCCCCCCGTGGACCGGTTGTCGCCGACCGCGAGTGCCGGCGCCCAATGGGTCCTGCACGAGCAGAGCGCGAGTTCTGCCGATCTCGCGTACCTCTTGCGCCGGTACCGCGGTTTCCTGAAGCGGCCCGGCGGCCGGTTGCGGCTGGTCGCCTCGCTGGTGCCGGCCTGCCCGTGCTGCGCGCTCGACGACGTGGCCGCGGTCCGGGACGAGCTGGGCGAGGTCTACCGGAGGCTGCCGCCGCAGGCCCGCACGGCGCTGGGCCGCGTACTGCGCGCCCTGGACGCGGAGTTCCGGCGCCGCACCCTCCCCGACCCGGATCCGCCACCCGGCCACTGGGCCGACTGGATCGAGTACGTCGATGACTGGGCCGGGTGGCGTGGCGTCCCGTACGCCTGGTGGCACCGCCGGATCTACGAGCACACCTGACCCGGGCGGCGCCCCAGGGGCTACGGGATCGTCGGTCGAGCCGGTGCCGGCCTCGGCGGGAGGCGTTCCAGGATCACCCGGGGCCACGCCGCCGCCGGCACCAGCAGCCACACCAGTTGTACGGCCGCGGCTTCCCGGGCCACGGCCCCCGCCCCCAGCACGACGGCCAGCGACGGCCCCACCAGCAGCAGGACCTCCCGCATCCCGCGGCCCGAGGCTCCCGCCGCCACCCCCGCGATCGCCAGGTACACCGCGAGGCTCCCGCACAGCAGCCACCGCACCGACTCCGGAACCGGGCGGTCCGTGTACTCCACCGCGTTGCCGAGCGCCGCAGCCAGCGCCGCCACCGAGCCCGCGACGAAGCAGTGCAGCGGCAGGACCAGCCGTACCGGAAGGACGTCCCACGCCAGCAGCGGCACCCCGTCCGCCCCGTGGCGCAGCGACAGCGACCACAGCAGGAGCAACAGCAGGAACGCGCCGATGCCGACCCCGTACAGCGCCGCGTCCCACTCCACCTGCGAGGTGGCGGCCACCACCTGGGCCACCGCCTCGCCCAGCACGATCAGCTGGAACAGGCCCAGCCGCTCCCCGAGATGCGGCGCGTCCATCAGCGCCGCCACCGGCTTGGGCGCGGCCCGCCTCCTGCGCGCCGCCTCCTGCGCGTACCGCGCGTCCACCCGGGCGGCCAGCCTCGTGCCGGACACCGAGAACATCACCGCCAGGTCGATGGCCAGCCCCAGCGCCCACAGCGCGTACCGCGCCGTCCCGTCGAACCACATCGACACGACCCACGGCGTCAGCCCCAGCCCCAGCTGCGTGATCGGCAGCTCCGGCACGTACTCCCCGCGCCGCTCCCACGCCTTGCCGGCCAGCGACCGCACGAGGATGTAGGCCAGCGCGAACGCCCCCGCCCGCTCCTCCCGCACGCCGTGCACCGAGGCCGCCATCACCGCCATGCCGAACATCCCGGCCAGGACCGTCCACGTGCGGGCCTCCTCGCCGCTGACGTTCCCGTACACCGTGAACAGCATCCAGCCCGTCCAGAAGGCCAGGAACATCACCGCGTACAGCGCCACGTCGGCGCCGCCGGGGCTGCCGTGCAGCAGGTGCGCCAGCTGGGCGACGCCCGCCACCGCCGTCAGATCGAAGAACAGCTCCAGCCAGGAGGCGTGCCGTTCGCCCTCCGCGGGCGCCGACGCTGCCGGCGCGGAATCGGTCATAACGGGATGATAGGTAGGGTGGCCGCATGAGCGGCGAGAGCGACCTGAGGAAACTGCTGAGCGGCATGCGCCCCGAGCTGCACGAGGGGCGGTACGTCTTCTGCACCGTCCCCGGAGCCACGGCGCCGCCCGCCGGAACCACGCCCGTCGCCACCGTGCTGGAGGCCGAGGGGCTCACCCTGGTCCTGCGCCGGGAGGACGCCGACGCCGCCGGCCTCGCCTACGACTACACCTGCGGGTGGATCACCCTGCGCATCCACTCCGCCCTCGACGCCGTCGGTCTCACCGGCGCCTTCGCCGCCGAGCTCGCCGCGCACGGACTCAGCTGCAACGTCATCGCCGGGTACCACCACGACCACCTCTTCGTCCCCGCCGAACGGGCGGCCGAGGCCGTCGCGGTACTGGAGCAACTGGCAACCCGTTCGGCTCAAGAGGGACACCCGTAGAGGCCTGCAACGGCCTGATACCAAAGATTCCGATCTTTCCCGGCAGAGGGCCTTCCACCACGCGTGCGCGGGCGTACGCTGATGCCCCGAACAGGCCCGGGGGGTACCAGCCATGACGGAACGCCGGTCCCGCACACGGCGCAGCATGTTCGAACGCGAGGCGGAACTCGCCATCGTGGACGAAGCCCTGGAGCAGCTCACCGGCTCCGGCCCCGACGGCCGCACGGACACCGGCGCAGGCCCCGGCGCGGGCGGCGCGCTGCTGGCCTTCTCCGGCCCCGCCGGCCTCGGCAAGACCACCCTCCTCACCGAGGTGCGCCGCCGCGCCCTCGCCCGCAACTGCACCCTGCTGGCCGCCCGCGGCGGCGAACAGGAGCAGAGCCAGCCCTTCCACGTCGCCCGCCAGCTCATCCAGCCCCAGCTGGCCGGCCGCTCCGAGGTGGAACTGCGCGCCGCCCTCGGCAGCTGGTACGCCATCGTCGGCCCCGCGCTCGGCCTGTGCGCCCCCGAACAGGGCGCCCCGCCCGACCCCCAGGGCCTGCGCGACGGTCTCGACTGGGTCCTCACCCACCTCGCCGTCCAGCGCGCCCCCGTCGCCCTCGTCCTCGACGACGCCCACTGGGCCGACCCCGAATCCCTCTCCTGGCTCGCCGCCTTCGCCCCGCGCGCCGAACACCTCCCGCTGCTCCTCGTCGTCGCGTACCGCCCCGAGGAACTGCCCGCGCACGCCGAGGCCTTCCGTACGCTGCCCGGCCGCGCCGGACACCGCCCGCTGGCCCTCGCACCACTCACCGAGGCCGCCGTCTCCACCCTGGTCCGCGAGACCGTCGGCGACCACGCCGACGACGCCTTCTGCCGCGAGGCCTGGGCCGTCACCACCGGCAACCCCTTCGAAGCCGTCGAGCTCAGCGCCAAGGTCCGCGACAAGGGCCTCGCCCCCACCTCGGCCAGCGCCCCGCTGCTGCGCGACCTCGCAGCCGCCCAGCGCGGCAGCGGCCTCGTCGCCCGCCTCGAACGCCTCGGGCCGTCCACCGTCCGCTTCGGCTGGGCCTGCGCCGTCCTGGGCACCGCCATCCCGCAGGAGCTCGCAGCCCGGGTCGCCGGCCTCGGCTCCGAGGAGGCCGCCGACGCCACCGGGCGGCTGCGGGAGGCCCGCATCCTGTCCGGGCCCGGCGAAGAGCCCGACGCCGGGCTGGAGTTCGTGCACCCGCTCATCGCCACCGCCCTGTACCGGGCCATCCCCGACGCCCTGCGGGTCGCCCTCCACGGACAGGCCGCCGTGGCCGCCGTCGACGCCGGACTCGGCGCCTCCAACGCCGCCCGCCACCTGCTGGAGAGCCACCCCGAGAACGACCCCTGGGTGGTGCGGACCCTGCGCGAGGCCGCTGCCGAGAACCTGCGGGCCGGCGCCCCCGAGGCCGCCCGCCGCCAGCTCGCCCGCGCCCTGCGCGAGCCCCCGGACTTCGGCGAGCGCGCCGCCGTGCTGTACGAGCTCGGCTGCGCCTCCCTGCTCACCGAACCCGCGAACACCGTGAACCACCTGCGGGCCGCGCTCGCCGAACCCTTCGACGACCCCGCGCTGCGCCAGGGCATCGTCATCCGGCTCGCCCAGGTCCTCGCCCACAGCGACCGCCTCGCCGAGGCCTCGGACTCGCTCGCGCGGGAGATCCCGTACACCCCGGACGCCCGGACCCGACTGCGCCTGCAGTCCGAGCAGTTCATGTGGGACGCCTTCGACGCCGTCGAGCCCGACTCCCCGGCGCGCTCGCGCCGGCTGGCCCGGCTCGCCGACCGGCTGCCCGGCCGCGACCTCACCGAGCGGTACATCATCGGGCTGCGCGCCTGGGACGCCTGCCTGCGCGGCGAACCGGTGGACGTGGTCCTGCACCACGCCGTACGCGCCCTGGGCACGGAGTTCAGCTGGGCCCACGAGGACCGCGGCTTCGAGGTGCCGGTGCTCGCCGCCATGGTCCACATGTACGCCGACCGGCCCGGCCGGGCGGAGGAGCTGTTCGAGGCCGGCACCGCCGAGTTCGAACGGCAGGGCTGGCGCGGGGCCCACCTGTCCTTCGCGTACAGCCTGCGCGCGTACATCCGCTACCGGCGCGGGCGCCTCGCGGAGGCCGAGGAACTGGCCCGGGCCGGGCTGCGGCTCGCCGAGCGCGTGGGGCGCGGTACGCCCGTGCACTGGTACAGCATCGCGATCCTCGCCACGACCCTGCTCGCGCGGGGACGGGTGGACGAGGCCTGGGAGCTGGCGCGGGAGCACGCGTTCGGCGAGTCCGTCCCGGCGGCCGTGGTCTTCCCCGACCCGCAGACCGTGTACGCCGAACTGCTGCTGGCCCGCGGCCGGACGAAGGCGGCGGCGGCCGAACTCGAGGCCGTGGACCGCAGGCTGAGCCCGCGCGGGATCCAGAACCCGTCCTGGTGCCCGTGGCAGCTGCACCTGGCCCGGGCGGTGGCGGCGGAGGACCCGGCCAGGGCGCGCGCCCTCGCCGCCGATGCGGTGCGGCGGGCCCGCGCCTTCGGGGCCCCGTCCGGTGCGGGGCAGGCACTGCGGGTGGCGGCCGAGGTGGCGGCCCCGGAGGAGCGGGCGGGGCTGCTGACGGAGGCGGTCGAGCTGCTGTCGGCCTCACCGGCCGGGTACGAGCTGGCGTGCGCGCTGGCTGCGCTGGGCACGGAGCTCGGGGACGCGGAACTGCTGGCGCGGGCGGTGGCGACGGCGCGGGAGTGCGGGGCGGACGGGCTGGTGGCGAGCCTGGGTGGTGCGGCGACCGGGGGTGCGGAGACGGGCGGTGCGGCGACCGGGCGTGCGGAGACGGGCGGTGCGGCGACCGGGGGTGCGGAGACGGGCGGTGCGGCGACGACTGGTGCGGTCCGGGAGGTCGGGCTGACGGACGAGGAATTCTGCGTGGCGGAAATGGCCGTACGGGACGACCCGGCGGCGCGGGGCCGGGACCTGTCCCCGCTCTACCGGAAGCTGGGCACGGACCGGTCCGGGCTCGCGGAGGCGCTGGAGGTGTTCGCCCGGAGCCCGAGGTGACAGGGCGGGAGCCGGCGGGGCAGGGTGCCGTCATGGACGTCATCGAGCACGGTCAGAGGCTCTCCCACTTCCGCAACGAGACGTCGGCCTTCGAGAAGGCGATCCGGCGCGCGATCGCCGAAGCCGGCGACGGACCGGCCCCGATGGTGCCGTCCTGCCCCGGCTGGTCGGTCGCCGACCTCGTCGCGCACCTGGGCGGGGTGCACCGGTTCGTGGGCCGCATCCTGAGCGACCGCCTGGCCGAGGCCCCGGACCCCACCGATCTCACGATCTTCGAGATCCCGCAGGACCCGGCGGTACGGGCGGCCTGGCCGAAACCGGAGACCGAGCCGAACCGGGGGCCGGTGCCGGAGGCGCTGACGGAGTGGTTCGCGCAGGGCGCACGGCAGCTGGCGGGCCTGTTCCGGGAGCTGGGCCCGGACGTGCCGGTGTGGACGTGGTCGACGGATGCCGGGGAGCCCGCGGAGCACACGAGTGGCTTCTGGCTGCGGATGCAGACCATCGAGCTGGCGGTGCACCGGTGGGACGCGGAGTCCGCGACCGGGGCGCCGGGGCCGATCGACGCGGAGATCGCGGTGGACGCGGTCCCGCAGACCTTCGCAACGATGGCCCCGTTCCGGCGGGCCATGGCCGGGGCCCCGGCCGGGGCGGGGGAGCGGTACCGCTTCCGGCGGACGGACGGGCCCGAGTCCTGGACGGTCACGTTCTCGGGGGAGCGGGTCCTGGTGGAGTACGGGGTCACGGACCCGGTGGACGTCGAGGCCGCGGGAACGGCGTCGGACCTGATGCTGTTCCTCTGGCGGCGGATCCCTTCCACCGGCCTGGCGGTCACCGGGGACGCGGACCTGCTGCCGCACTACTTCACCCTGGTCCCCCCGGTCTGACTGCTGCGCGGAGCCCGTCCCCACCCCGCGCCTTCCCGAAACCGGGGCTCCGCCCCGGACCCCGCGACGGGGGACGGTCCGGAGGCGCGCCCTCCGGCGGACGGGCGGGGCCCGGGGCCGGAAAACGTGGGCGGGCACGTACCATGGCGGCATGTCCTTCCTCCGCCGCAACCGCGCCGCCACACCCGCCGGCCCGGACTTCGACGTCCTGGCCATGGATCCGGGGGACTGGCCGGGCAATCTCGGGGCCGGGCTGCTGCCCGCGCCCGACGGCAGCTGCCAGGGCGTCTTTCTCCGCTACGACCTGTTCGGCGGACGCGGCCCCGCAATGATCATCGGCAACCTCCCCGAGGGCTCCCCGGCCCGGGAGCTCACCGAGGGCCAGGTCCCCTTCGAGGTGGCCCAGCTCCTCGACGCCCTCGAGAACGACGAGGACGTCGAGGTCACCGGCACCGAGGACTGCCCCGTCATGCAGGGCGACAACCTCCTCATCGTCCGGAAGATCAAGCTCTCCGAGGGCCGGATCAGCTGCGTGCAGTTCGACCGCAGCGACAACGTGCTCGTCACCATCGCGAGCTGGGACCGGCCCATCACCGACGACCTGTACGCCCTCCTGAAGCCGCTCCCCGCCGAGCTCTTCCAGCAGGGATGACGGTCACCCCCTACGCGTCCGCGATGTCGTTCGCCGCCACATAGCCGAACGTCATCGCGGGGCCGATCGTCGACCCCGCCCCCGCGTAGCTGTGCCCCATCACCGCCGCGCTCGCGTTGCCCGCCGCCCACAGGCCCCGGATCACCGAGCCGTCCGGGCGCAGCGCCCGCGCCCGCGCGTCCGTGACGATGCCGCCCTTCGTGCCCAGGTCACCCGGCACGATCTTGAAGGCGTAGAACGGCGGTGCCCAGATCGGGGCCAGGCACGAGTTCGGCTGGACCCCCGGGTCCGTGTAGTAGTGGTCGTACGCCGTGTCGCCGCGGTGGAAGTCGGGGTCGGTCCCGTTCCACGCCTGCGCGTTGAACCGGTTGAGGGTCGCCCGGAGCGCTCCCGCCGGGACCCCGATCTGCCCGGCCAGCGCGTCCCAGGTCCACGCCTTCTTCGCCGCGCCCGCCTGGTACCACGAATCCGGGAAGACGATCGTCGGCAGGATGTCCTTGAACAGGTACTTGCTGCGGTAGTTCTGATCCACGATCAGCCACGCCGGGATGTGGGAGCCGACCGCGCCCCGGTCCTTCTCGTACATCACGTGCACCACGTCGCTGTACGGCGCCGCCTCGTTGACGAACCGCGCCCCCGCCCCGTTCACCATCAGCCCGCCCGGCAGGGTCCGTTCGGCGAGACAGAAGTACGGCTCGCCCGGCAGCGGGATCGACGGACCCCACCACGCGTCCTCCATCAGCGCCAGCGCCGCACCCGCCCGCTGCCCGGCCCGGATCCCGTCGCCCGTGTTCTCCTTGGCGCCCACCGACCACTGGGTGCCGATCGGCTGCTGCTGGTACTGCGCCCGCATCTGCGCGTGGTGCTCGAACCCGCCGGAGCCGACGACCACGCCCTTGCGGGCCCGTACGACCCCCCGTACGCCCTCCTTCTCCACCACCACACCGGTGACCGCGCCCGCCTCCTGCACCAGGTCGACCAGCGGGCTGTTCAGCCAGACCGGCACCCCCGCCTGCATCAGCCCGATCCGCAGGCCGGCCGCCAGTGCCTGGCCCATCGTGAGCGGCTTCTGCCCGCACAGCGCGGCCTTGGTGCCCCGCGCCAGGCACTCGGTGGACACCGCCAGGCCCTTGGCGTTCACGGCCGCCAGGTTCAGCCACTTGTAGTCCTGGCTGAACACCACCATCCCGGCGGGGACCGGCATGTACGCCGGGTTCAGCCGGGCCAGTTCGTCGCCCAGGAGATGGCCGTCGATCTGGTCGGGCTCGATGGACCGGCCGTTCGGCAGCCCGCCCGGGAGGTTCGGGTAGTAGTCGCTGTACCCCTCCATGTACCGGAAGCGCAGCGGGCTGTTGGCCATCACGAAGTCCAGCATCCGCGGACCGGCGGCGAGGAAGGCCGCCTGCCGGTCCGCCGGCGAGCCGTCGCCGACGACCGCCGCCAGGTACGCGGCCGCCTTCTGCGGGGTGTCCGGCACCCCCGCGGCCAGGATCACCGAATTGTTCGGCAGCCAGATCCCGGCCCCCGAGCGCGCCGCCGAACCGCCGAAGGTCGGCGCCTTCTCGATCACCAGCACGCTCAGACCCCGCTTGGCGGCGGTGAGCGCGGCGGTCATCCCGGAGGCCCCGGACCCGACCACGACGACGTCGTACTCGCCGAGCGGAACCCCGTCGGCGGCCCGCGCGAGCGCCGACGGCAGCACGGCGGCCGCGACCACCCCCGCCCCGGCCCCGGCGAGGACCGTCCGGCGGGAGGGGAGCACAGGGCTCGCGGGACCGGCCGGCACGGGACCGGGGCTCGCGGGACCGGGGCTCGCGGGATCAGGGCGTACGGGACCAGGGCGTACGGGACCGGCGCTTGCGGACATGGGCGGGCTCCAGCGGAGTGGGGAGGGCGGGAAGGCGGCTCCAGCACGTCTGATGCTGAGTCAGAAAAGGTGTTCGGGGGATCATGTGATGTCAAGACATGCGCAGGGGTGGCGAGACGGGCCGAGACGTCCCCGAACGCACGAAATCCCGTGGTACGCACATCGAGTGCGTACACCACGGGATTTTCGTACGGGGTGCGGGCCGCCGGGATCAGCGGGTTCCGACCGCCGCGCGTACCGCCCTGCGGGCCATGCCGCAGTCGTCGTGCAGACGGCGCAGCAGCAGCCGCTGCTCCTCGCCTGAGGACAGGGCGCCCGCCGGCAGGGGCTGGGTGGGGGCGGTCGCCAGCATGGAGCGCTGGACCGCCGTCTCGCACATCCGGATCTCCCGGGTCAGCACCAGCATCAGGTTGACCAGGAAGGCGTCCCGCGAGGCCGGACCGGCCGACTGGGCGAGCCGGCTGATCTGGCTGCGGGCGGCCGGGGCGTCGCCCAGCACCGTCCACAGCGTGGCCAGGTCGTAGCCGGGCAGGTACCAGCCCGCGTGCTCCCAGTCGAGCAGCACCGGCCCGGCCGGGGACAGCAGCAGGTTCGACAGGAGCGCGTCACCGTGGTTGAACTGCCGCTGCACGCCGGCCAGTTTCAGCCCGCACAGCAGCTTCTGCAGATCACCCAGGTCCCGGTCGGTGAGCAGTCCCAGTTCGTGGTACCGCGCCACCCGCTGCGGGTAGTTCAGCGGGTCCCCGAACAGATCGGTCGGCGGGCGCCACTGGTTCACCCGGCAGACCGCGCCCAGGGCGGCCCGTACGTCGGCCCGCGGCGGGGCCTCCACGGGGTGCCGCTGCAATGCTGCGACCCGGCCCGCCATCCGTTCGACCACCAGCGTGCAGTTCTCGGGGTCCGCGGCGATCAGCCGCGGCACCCGGACCGGCGGGCGGTGTCGGACGAACGCCCGGTACGTCGCTATTTCGTGCCGGTACCGCTCGCGCCATTCCGGCGAGTGGTCCAGTAAAACCTTGGCGACGGCGGTCATCCGGCCCGTCGTCCCGACCAGGAGGACCGACCGGCCGCTGCGCCGCAGCACCTGCACGGGAGCGAACTCGGGACAGATGCGCTGCACCGAGGCGAGCGCGGTGCGCAGCTGCGCACCCTGCGGCCCCGAGAGGTCGATTCTTCCGCTGAGCGGCTGCGATCCGGCCCCCGGCATCCGCCGCGCCCGTACGGCGCCCTGTACCGGCGACGCCTGACGGCTGGGATCGAGGTAGGGGCCGCCGCCCGCCTGGAGCGTGCGGTGCGGCCGGACCGGGGCGGACACGGAGGACGTTGCTGCGTACATGGCGTTTACGGATCCCTTCGTGCGCCGACGAGTTGCGTACGCCACCCCGCCGGTCCCGTACTTCACCCTGGGGAGTTCCGCCCGGAGACCGGGTCGGGGAGGCGCATTCCTACCTGACACCCGGCCGTGGGTGGCGGACCATCTTGCGTGCCCTGGCGAAGCCTGGCGAATAGTCGCTGGGCATCTGACGGCGGGCTACTGTCAAATCAGCCGAGAACCTGGGGGCTTGACGTGAGCAAAGGACCAAACACCCGCCTGAACGACTTGTTCGGCCTGGCCGGCTGGTCGAAGGGTGAGCTGGCGAGGATGGTCAACCGGCAGGCGGCGGCCATGGGCCACCACCAACTGGCCACCGACACCTCGCGGGTACGGCGCTGGATCGACATGGGGGAGACCCCGCGCGAACCGGTGCCCACCGTACTGGCAGCCCTGTTCACCGAGCGGCTCGGTCGTGTCGTGACCATCGAGGACCTCGGGTTCGTACGGCAGCGGCGCACCTCCAAACGGCAGCCGGACGGGGCGAAGGACCCCGACGGAATGCCCTGGGCGCCCGAACGCACAGCCGCGGTCCTCACCGAATTCACGGGAATGGACCTCATGCTCAACCGACGCGGTCTGATGGGCGCGGGTGTCGCGCTCACCGCAGGCTCCGCCCTCACCCACGCCATGAACGACTGGCTCCACACCGATCCCGTCCCCGCCAAGACCCCACAGACCTTCGGCGACTCCTTCCAGGCCGACCCGGCCGGCTACGACCGCTACGAGGCCGCCCCCATCGGCTCCCAGGAGATCGAGGCCCTGGAGCGCTCCGTGGAGGTCTTCCGCGCCTGGGACGCCTCCCGAGGGGGCGGACTGCAGCGCAAAGCCGTGGTCGGCCAGCTCAACGAGGTCGGCGGCATGCTCGCGTACCACCACCCCGACCACCTGCAGCGGCGGCTGTGGGGCGTGGCGGCCAACCTCGCCGTCCTGGCGGGCTGGATGTCCCACGACGTGGGCCTCGAACCCACCGCGCAGAAGTACTTCGTCATCGCCGCGCACGCCGCCCGGGAGGGCGGGGACCGGCCGCGGGCCGGCGAAGCGCTGTCCCGGGCCGCGCGCCAGATGGTCCACCTGGGCAAGCCGCACGAGGCCCTCGACCTCATGAAGCTGGCGCAGTCGGGCTCCGGCGAGCAGACCCTGCCCCGTACCCGCGCCATGCTGCACACCATCGAGGCCTGGGCCCAGGCCGCCATGGGCAAGGGCCAGGCCATGCGCCGCACCCTCGGCGAGGCCGAGGACCTGTTCGTGTCGGACAAGGGCGACGTGCCGCCGCCGTCGTGGATGCAGAACTTCGACGAGGCGGACCTGCACGGCATGCAGGCCCTGGCGTTCCGCACCCTCGCCGAACACGACCCTTCCGTCGCGCCGATCGCCCAGCGGCACGCCCGCGAGGCGCTGCGACTGCGGTCCGGCGGCCACCAGCGCTCGCAGATCTTCGACTACATCTCCATGGCCTCGGCCTGCTTCATCGCCGACGACCCGGAGCAGGCCGACCGCTACGCCCGGCTCGCGCTGGTCTCGATGAACGAGACCTCCTCGCACCGGACCTGGGACCGGCTGCGCGAGATGTACCGGCTCACCGGCCAGTACGCGGGGTACGCGCGCATCGAGGACCTGCGCGCGGAGATCGAAATGGCCCTGCCGAACAGCCCGACGCAGCGCACCGTCTAGGCCTTGCGCGGGCATCCCGCGCCGGTGCGTGCACCGGCACCGCCGGCGGTACCCGTACGGAGACGAGAAAGGCCGCGCCTTCCGGCGCGGCCCTGAGACGTCGTACCCGTCGGCCCGTCGTCGGCGCTCAGCCCCCTACCCTGGCCACCAGGACGCAGGCGTCGTCCTCGCGTTCGCTCTCGCCGAATTCCTCGACCACCATCCGCACGCAGTCCTGCGCCGACCGCGCCGCCGTGAACCGCGGCGCGAGCGCCAGCAGCCGCTCGGTGCCGTCCGCCCGGCTGAACTCGATGCTGCGCGGCGTCAGTCCGTCCGTGTGCAGGACGAGTACGTCGCCGACCTGCAGCCGTTCCTCGGCCTGCCCGTACGCCGCCCCGGAGGTCGCGCCCAGCAGTACGCCCTCCGGCGGCTGCAGGGCACGGCCCGAGCTGCCGCGGAACAACAGCGGCGCGGGATGGCCGGCCTGAGCCCAGGAGAGCACGCGGCGCGCGGGATCGTAGCGGCAGCAGACGGCCGAGCCGAGCGCCGGCTGTACGGAGGTCTCCAGGAGCTGGTTGAGCCAGCCCATCAGCGGGCCCGGCTCGATCCCTGCCATGGCCATGCCGCGCAGGGCGCCCAGCATCATCGCCATCCCGGAGGTGGCGGTCACCCCGTGCCCGGTCAGGTCGCCGACCGTCAACAGTGAGCGCCCGTCCGGTAGTTCGAGTGCGTCGTACCAGTCGCCGCCGATCAGGGCGCTCGTCGCGGAGGGCAGGTAGTGCGCGGCGACGTCGAGCGCGCCGGTGGTGTGGTGCGGGAACCGCAGGGAGCCGCGCCACGGGGGGAGCACGGCTTCCTGCAGCTCGACCGCAAGCCGGTGCTCGGTCTGCGCGATCTCCCGCCGGCGCTGCAGCGAGTCACGGGACTCGCGCACGGCGCGCTGGCTTCGGCGCAGCTCACTCACGTCCCGGAGCACGGCCCACATGGAGGCGGTGCAGCCGTCGGAGTCGAGTACCGGCTCGCCTCGCATGTGCAGCGTCCGGACGCGGCCGTCGGCCCGGACGATGCGGAACTCGCCGTCGATCGGTTTGCCGTCGACCAGACAGGCCGTCACCATCGAGGTGAGCAGCGGCTGGTCCTCGGAGAAGAGGGTGGAGCCGAGTTCGTCGAGGGGGAGCGGGCCCGCCTCGGGCGAGCGCCCGAAGATCTGGAACAGCTCCTCGGACCAGTTGACCTCGTCGGTGAGCAGGTTCCACTCGGCGCTGCCCACGCGGGTCTGCTGGGGCTCGGTCCCGGGCGAGGGCGCCCCTTCGGGGAGTTCACCGAGTTCGGGGGCGGGCGGCAGGCCTTCCTTGAGCTGTCCCAGGTGCTCGCGCAGGTCGTCGAGGTGGTGGACGGCGAGGTCGCACAGGGCGCGCTGCCAGCGGCCCTGGGCGTCGTCGTCGTCGACGACGGTGTCGCGGCGCACCGCGGCCACTTCGCCGCGCAGCCGCCGGGTCTGAGAGATCAGGGCGTCCACCGAACCGGGCTCGGGCGGCTGCGCGGGACGGTCCGCGAAGAGGTGGGACGGCATGAGAACTCCGATACAGGCGGCGCGGCACGGCCAAGTCTGAAGGAAGGACCGGTTACGACTGTTGCACAGGCGGCGACGGCCCGTAAGGCGTTTGGCAACATCCGTAATGTCGTTGCTTCTGGCATATGCCAAGGGCCTCCCGGCCCCCCCTTCGCGTGTACGAACGTTTCCGGTCAGCCCCTGCCGGCACCCCGTCGGCGGTTCCGGGCCGCCTCGGGTCTCACACGACGAGCGGCACCGGGTGGATCTCGTTGGCCGGGTGCCCCGTGCGCTCGTGGATCCGCTGCACGGCCTCCGCGGACGGCGCCTCGGACAGGCAGTACACCGTGCCGGATTCCGGGTCGGCCCAGGCGCGCTCGAAGTGCACCTTCTCGTCGCCCTCGATCGCCAGGTCCGCCTTGTGGGCGGCCATCAGCTCGGCTTCCGTGATGCCCTTCATGCCGTGGTGGACATCCATGTACATCGCCACCGCCGCACACCTCCTCACGTGTCTTTGCGAGTGCAGCCCTATCTCCTTCCATCGTCCCCCCGCGGCCGGAAACCGGCCCTCCGGGAGAGGCGGATCGATCGTACGGACGAGATGTGCGAGGCCTCGGTGCGGTAGAACCCGTACCCGAGCGGGATCAACGCCTCCGCGGGAGTACCCCCCGAACGAAGGACCCCCTCCCCGAGCGGCCCATCCTGTCGCCCGGCTTCCCTGCCCACCCGGTGATCGCTACCCTACGTGTCGGTAACGAGCCGGGGGAGGTCCGCGAACGCGGGCCCGCGCAGGGGTTGGGGACACAGCGACATGACCGGGCAGAGCCGCCGCTCCTTCCTCACGTACCTCGTGGCGGCGCCGACGCTCGCCCTCGTCACCCGCGCCGGGGCCGACGTGCTCGCCCCGCAGCCCGCCCACGCCGTGGTCCCGAGCCTGCCCGCCCCGGCCGATCTGGTGGACCTCGGCGACCTGTTCATCCTGGCCGGCGCCCCCACCTCCGCCCTGCTGGCGCTCTCCGTGGAGGCGGACGGGACCATCCGCTTCCGGCTGCCGCGCGAGGAGGTCGGGCAGGGGCTCACCACCGCCGTGGCCATGCTCGTCGCGGAGGAGCTCGACGCGCCGCTGGCCGCCGTCCGCGTGGAACTGGACGACGCGCGTCCCGAGCTGCTGTTCAACCAGCTCACCGGCAGCTCCAACTCCATCCGCTCGCTCTACGGGCCGGTCCGGCAGGCCGCCGCCACCGCCCGGGCCCGCCTGGTCGCCGCGGCCGCCCGCCGGTGGGGCCTCGCCGCGTCCTCGCTGACCACCGCGAACGGCGCCGTACGGGCCCCCGACGGACGCACCGCCGACTACGGCAGCCTCTCCGCGGCGGCCGCCGACCCCGCCCTGATCGTCCTCGGCGCCACCCCGAAGAACGCGGCGAAGCACTCCCTCGTCGGCAGACCCACCGGCCGGATCGACGCCCGCGCGATGGTGACCGGCGCCCAGCAGTACACCCTCGACCTCGACGTGCCCGGCGCCAAGCCCTGCGTCGTGCGCCGCCCGCCCTCCCTCGGCGGCAGCGTCAAGGCCGTCGCCAACCTCGCCGCCGTCCGCGCCATGCCCGGCGTGCTGCACGTGGTCACCGTCCCGACCGGGGTCGCCGTCGTCGCCGAGACCTTCGGCCAGGCCCTCGACGCCAAGGCCGCCCTCCAGGTCACCTGGGGTCCCGGCCCCGCCGACCAGCTCTCGGACGCGCAGATCCGCGCCAAGCTGCGCGCCGCCACCCCGCCGCTGCTGGTGCCGCCGCTGCTCACCCCGTACGTGGACGCCGAGTTCGACTTCGCCTTCGTCAGCCACGCGGCCATGGAGACCAACTCCGCCGTGGCCGACGTGCGGGACGACCGCGCCGAGATCTGGTCCGGGCTGAAGTCCCCGATCGTGGCCCGCGAGACCATCGCCGCAGACCTCGGCCTTCCGCTCGACAAGGTCACCGTGCACGTGGTCCAGGCCGGCGGCTCCTTCGGGCGGCGGCTCTTCTTCGACGCCGCCCTGGAGGCCGCCCGCGTCTCCAAGGCCTGCCGCCGTCCCGTCCGGCTGATGTGGACCCGCGTCGACGACACCCGGCACGGCCGGATGCGCCCCGCCACCCACCACAAGATCCGCGCCACCCACCTGCTGGGCGAGGTGCTCAGCTTCGAGCACCGGGTGGCCGCCGCCGAGACCGACTTCCGGCACGGGCTCGGCGAGATCATCACCGCCACCGCAGCCAGCCTGCCGCTCGGCATCGGCAACGCGACCCTGGCGCAGACCCTGTTCCACACCACGATCAAGTCCCCGTACCACTTCGGGCTCACCACGCACGGGCTCAGCGAGGTGCCCACCGGCATCCCGACCGGCTCCTGGCGCTCGGTGTACTCCGCCAACACCCGGGGCGCCGAGGAGATCGTCGTCGACGAGCTCGCGGCGCGGACCGGCAAGGACCCGTACCAGTTCCGGCGCACCTTCCTGAAGACCGCGGCCCAGCGCGCGGTGCTCGACAAGGCGGCGACGGAGGGGGAGTGGGGACGGCCCATGCCGGCGGGCTGCGCGCAGGGCATCGCCTTCCACGACGAGTACAAGTCCCGTACCGCCTGCCTGGTCGAGATCGACGCCCGCGACCCGGAGCGCGTCCGCGTCACCAAGGCCGTCATCGCGGTCGACGTGGGCCTGCCCGTCAACCCGCGCGGACTGGAGGCCCAGATGATCGGCGGCCTCACCGACGCGATCTCCACCACCCTGAAGGCCGGGCTGCACCTGGACAAGGGGCTGCCGCTGGAGGGCAGTTACAGTCAGTTCCACTGGGCCCGGCAGCGCGACACCCCGCAGGACGTACGGGTCTTCGTGCTGCCGGCCACCGGGGAGGAGCCGGGCGGCGCGGGCGAGCTCGGCGTACCCGCCGCGGTGGGGGCCATCGCCAACGCCTGGGCCCGGGCCACCGGCAACAAGCCGCGCAGCTTCCCCCTCGACTTCGACGTCGACTTCACCCCGTACCCCCGCTAGCACAGCCCGTCAGTTCAGGAGAGTCCGCCGTGCCCTCGCACACCTTCACCGTCAACGGGCGGAGCGTCACCGTGGACGCGCCCGACGATCTGCCCCTGCTGTGGGTGCTCCGCGACATGCTGGGCGTACGCGGCCCGAAGTACGGCTGCGGCGTGGACGTCTGCAAGGCCTGCACCAGCCATCTCGACGGGGCGGACATCCGCCCGTGCGTGGTGCCGGTCTCGGCGTGCGCCGGGAAGACGGTGACCACCATCGAG
The DNA here is from genome assembly GCF_055570595.1 of Streptomyces sp. NPDC031132. Taxonomy (NCBI): domain Bacteria; kingdom Bacillati; phylum Actinomycetota; class Actinomycetes; order Kitasatosporales; family Streptomycetaceae; genus Streptomyces; species Streptomyces sp. NPDC031132. Next base: position 342,017 of record NZ_JBVIGX010000005.1, on the reverse strand, counting down.
GGGCTGGCGAACGGGGACGAGCTGCACCCGGTGCAGGAGGCCTGGCTCGAACAGGACGTCTCCCAGTGCGGTTTCTGCCAGCCCGGTCAGATCATGGCCGCCGTCGCGCTGCTGAAGCGGACCGGGACGCCCACGGACGAGGACATCGACGCCATCGCCAACATCTGCCGCTGCGGCACCTACTTCCGCATCCGGGAGGCCATCCGCAGCGCGGCCGCCCGGATGCCTTAGGTACAGAGGCGAGCGAGAGGGCCCCGGGGACTCCCCCGTCGATCCCGGGGCCCGACCGCTCGGGGTCAAACCTAGGCCGCCGGTGGCCGGTTCGCAGGGTCCGCCCTGCACAGTGAGCGGCCGGGGCGGGTATCACTGAGCACAGTGATACGCCGGGTGGTCGACGGCGACAGCGCGACCCGGACCGAAGGGAACCCCTCATTTCGCACCCGCCCCTCCCGCAAACGCCCGCGGACCGGTCCCGCAGCCGGTCCGAGGACATCCTCAAGCTGCACCGGCTCGCCCGTTCCGGCGGCTCGGCCGCCCTGTTGGAGTGGCTCGCCGCCCGACTGGGCGGCTGGACCGGGGTGGTGGACGCCGACGGAGCCGCCGGTCCGGAGCTCGCCGTCCGCGGGGCCGCGGAGTTACGGGCCCGGGGCGTGCGCTCGGCCGTCCTGCACGGCGAGCGTTCGGCCGCGCTGCTGTTCGCGCTGGACGGGAGCCGCGCGCTGGCCGCCGTACTGGACCTGCCGCACCGCCCGGGAGCCTCCGCGCTGCTCGCGGACGCCGCCGCCGTACTGGCCCTCGTCCTGCGCGCCGAGGAGGCCGAGCGGCGCGAGGAACGGGCCGAACTCGCCGAATCACGGGCCCGCGAGGCCGTCCTGCACCTGCTGATGAACGGCCGGCTCTCCACCGCCCACCAGATCGCCGAGGCGCTCTGCCCCTCGCTGCCCGAGCCGATGCGGATGTACGTCGTGGAGTGCCGGGCCGGGGAGCGCGGCGAGGTGGCCCGGCTCTGCGAGGAGCTGACGGGCGGCCGGGCCTGGATCGTGCGCTGCCCGGTGTACGTGCGCCACCTCATCGTCCTGGTCCCCGGCGACCTCGCGGCGCGCTCGGCCGAGCACGATCCGCTCGCCGAGGCGCTGGCGGCAGTGGCCCGCGACTGCACGGTCGGGGTGAGCGCGGAACTGCGGCTGCGCGACGCCCCGGCCGCCTACACCCAGGCCTTCCACGCGCTGGCCGTCGCCCGCGGCCGCGGCGGACGGCACGCCCGCTTCGGCCCCGGGCCCGAACTGGAGCTGGCCGCCCACGCGGCCGGGACCGGCTGGGCCGAGGCCCTGCTCGCGCCCCTGCACACGTACGTGCCCCGGCGCCCCCAGGACCCCGGCGCGCAGGAGCTGCGGGCCACGGCCCACGCCTGGCTGAACTTCTGCTCGCACGCGACGCGGCTGCTGAAGATCCACCGCAACACCCTGGCCACCCGGCTGCGCCTGATCGAGTCGGTGCTCGGCGTGGAGCTCGCGCAGCTCCCCGAGCAGGCGGCGCTCTCGCTCGCCCTGCGGCTGACCCCGGGCGGGGCGGGGGTTGCCCCGGGAGGCGACGCGGGGGCTGCCCCAGGCGGCATGGCCGGAGCTCCCGCCGATCTGGACGGCGTCCTGCGCCACCCCGACCTGGCGGCCTGGGCCCGCGCGCACCTGGCGCCCCTGACCGGACGGGACGCCCCGCCCGGCGCCCGGGAGACCGTACGGGCCTGGCTGCGGCACGACGCGCACCTGGTTCCGGCCGCCGCCGCGCTCGGCATCTCGGTACCGGGGACGCGCAAACGGCTGACCCGGATCGAGGCGCTCCTGGAGCGCTCGCTGCTGCGGTCGCCCAGCGCCCGCTACGACCTGTGGCTGGCTCACCGGGCCGAGGAACTGGCCGGGTTCGGGGCAGGACACAGCCCCAATAAGGGGCATAGCGCATGAAATATGCACGATCATGCCGAGATGAGGCGTATCAATCTGAAGCGCGTGCTGGTGGGTGAACCGCTCGACACCGCGCGACTGGGCGAGACCCTGCTGCCGAAACGGCTCGCGCTGCCGATCTTCTGCAGCGACCCGCTCTCCTCCGTGGCCTACGCCACCGAGGAGATCCTGCTCATCCTCGCCCTCGGCGGTGTCGCCCTGCTGCACCTCGCCTGGTACGCGGCCGCCGCCATCGTCTTCCTGATGATCGTGGTCGTCGCCTCCTACCGGCAGACCTGCTACGCCTATCCCGGCGGCGGCGGTGCGTACATCGTCAGCTCGGAGAACCTCGGCCAGACCGCTGCCCTGACGGCCGCCAGCGCGCTGCTCGTCGACTACGTCATGACCGTCGCCGTCTCCGTGGTCTCCGGCGTCGACGCCATCACCTCCGCGATCCCCTCGCTCAGCGACCACGAAGTCGGCCTGTCGGTGGGGTTCGTGGTGCTGCTGATGCTGATGAACCTGCGCGGCGTACGGGAGTCGGGACGCATCTTCGCCATCCCGACGTACGGGTTCGTCCTCGTCATCTACGCCATGTTCGCCGTGGCGGCGGTGCGGATCGCGACCGGCGCGACCATTCGCGCCGAGTCGGCCGACCTCCCGATCACCGCCGAGGGCACGTTCACCGGACTGGGCCTGGTGCTCCTCGCGATGCGGGCCTTCGCCTCCGGCTGTACGGCCCTCACCGGTGTCGAGGCGATCAGCAACGGCGTACCCGCCTTCCAGAGGCCCAAGAGCCGCAACGCCGCCAACACGCTGGCCGCGATGGGCGCCCTGTCGGTGACCATGTTCGTCGGCATCACCATCCTGGCCATGGTGTACGACGTGCACGTCGCCGCCGACCCGACGGAACTGGGCCTGCCGCCCGGCACGCCGATGTCCACCGCGCTCGCCCAGATCGGCCGTGCCACCTTCGGGAGCTGGCACTTCCTCTTCTACCTGCTCCAGGCCGTCACCGCGGGCGTACTGATCCTCGCGGCCAACACCGCCTTCAACGGCTTCCCGATGCTCGCCTCGATCCTGGCCAAGGACCGGTACGCACCGCGCCAGCTCTTCAACCGCGGCGACCGGCTCGTCTACTCCAACGGCATCGTGCTGCTCGCGCTCGCCGCAGTCGTCCTCATCGTCGCCTTCGACGCCCAGCTGACCCGCCTGATCCAGCTCTACATCATCGGCGTCTTCGTCTCCTTCACCCTCTCCCAGGCGGGCATGGTCCGGCACTGGCGGCGGGAGCTCGCCTCCCCGGCCACGCCCCGGGAGCAGCGGATCCACATCCACCGCCGACGGGCGATCAACGCGGTCGGCGCCACGCTGACCGCCGTGGTCCTGGTCATCGTCCTGGTCACCAAGTTCACGCACGGCGCCTGGCTGGTCGTCATCGCGATGCCGCTGCTGTTCCTGGGCATGAAGGGGGTCCGCCGGCACTACGACCGGGTCTCGGCGCAGGTCGCCGTCGCCCCCGGGGTCAAACCGCGCAAACCCTCCCGCCACCACGTGCTGGTGCTGGTCGCCAACGTGCACGCCCCGACGCTGAAGGCGCTCGGCTACGCACAGGCGCTGCGGCCGGACACCCTGACGGCCGTCACCGTCGCCGCCGACGAGGAGGACGCGCGCCGGCTGCGCGAGGCATGGGCGGAGCACGACCCGGGCGTCGCGCTGAAGATCCTGCACTCCCCGTACCGCGAGGTCGTCGGGCCGGTGCTCGCGCACATCCAGGAGCTGGCCGCCGCCGAGGGGACGGACATCCTGTCCGTGGTGATCCCCGAGTACGTGGTGGGGCACTGGTGGGAGCAGCCCCTGCACAACCAGAACGCGTTCCGGCTGAAGGCGAGGCTGCTGTTCACCCCGGGCGTCGCGGTGATCGACGTACCGTACCTGCTCGAGTCGGCCCGGCCGGCCGCACCGCACGAGCCGGCGGAGTCGACGAGGGCCTGAGGTCAGTTGCCGCGGCGCGGCGTGCGGCCGGCCGGCTTCGGGCCCGCCGCGGCCGGCTCGCCCGCGGCCCGCTGGAGCACCGCCGCATGGGCCAGCGCCAGCTCCACCACGTGCGCCGGGTCGGAGAGCGTGCGGCCGGTCAGCTGCTCGAGGCGCCGCAGCCGGTTCGAGACCGTGTTGCGGTGGCAGTACAGCCGCTGGGCGGCGTACGTCGTCGAGCCCTGGCAGGTCAGCCAGGTGCCCAGCGTGGTCAGCAGCACCCGGCGGTCCTCCGCGGGCAGCGCCAGCACCGGCCCCAGCACCACCTGCCGCAGCCGGCCCGCGAGTTCGGCCTGGGAGGCGACCAGCGCCGTCGGCAGCCGCTCGTCCAGCAGGGCGGTGCACGGACCACCGGACGCCGGGACCGTGCGCAGCGCCAGCGCGGCCAGCCAGCGCGCCCGGGCCAGGTCGCCGGGGGTCTCCACGACCGGACTGACCCCGGCCCGGGTCCTGAACGGGCCGAGCAGCTCCCGTACGGACTCCAGCGGATGGTGGCCCAGCTCCACCAGGCCGGTCTCCCCGTCGGCGCGGATCCGCCACAGCACGCGCAGACCGCTCGCGCCCGGATCGGCGGAGCTGCTCAAGGTGCCTGAGCTGCTCGAGCTGCCGAAGGCGGCGGAGCCGCCGGAGTCGCCCGAGCCGAGCACGACGACCGCGAACCGGCCGCGCTCGGGAAGCCCCAGCTGGGCCGCCGCCTCCGAGACCGCGGGCCCGTCGGACGGACCCGCGCCGTCGAGCAGCGCGTCCAGGAGGGCCGCCCGGCGCTCCCGGTCGCGATCGCTGCGCGCGGCCTCCGTACGGCGGTACGCGTCGGCCACCGCGTCCGTCAGCTGGTCCAGCACGTCCCACAGCACGGCCGCGGCCGGCAGCAGCCGGGGCAGCGCCTCCGGGTCGTGCGCGGCCACGGCCTCGGTGAGGGCCTGCCACACCAGTCGGCCGCCGCGCCGGTAGGTGCGCAGCAGCGAGGCGAGCGGCAGGCCCAGTTCGGCGCGGAGCGTACCGGTGGCGCGCGCGTCGGCGAGTTCCACGGGCAGCCCGCGGATGCCGAGGACCAACCCCTCGACGGACTGCCGCAGGTTGTGGTGGATGCGCTCGCGCAGCTCGGCCCGGCCGAGCAGGGCGGCGTACGCGGGGTCCTCGGCCAGCGTCCGGTCGGCGAGCCGGTCCGCCGTCACCGCTATCCGGCGCGACAGGTCCTCTCGTATCTCCTCGATGATCCGCTCCATGACCGGCAGAGTGACACGTGGGAGGGGTCGGAGGGGAGGGCCGGGACCGTGCCGCGTTCGCCTGCGTGTCCGAATCACTGCATGCGCAGTGGCCACGGGGCCGTGATCCGCACGCCGCGCAGCGCTGCTCGAGCCGTATCCGGAGCAGGGGCTCACATCGAGACGATGGTCGAGCGCCTCCTCCCGGAGTGCCGCGCGCACTGACTATCGTGCCGGTGGGGGAACCGGCACGACGCGCGGAGGGGACCGTGGAGATGACCGGGGGCTCGGGCGGCGGCATCCGGTGGCTGGCGGACTGGGACGGCTGGTACGCCGGCCTCACCTTCGCCCGCGGCATGGCGCCCGGCGAACTCGCGCTGCGCCTCGGCGCGCTGCCGGGCATCCGGCCCGGCCCGCTGGGCGCGACGGACGCCTGGAGCATGGTGACCGAGACGATGGACGGCGACGGCGTGGCCCGCGTCGGCAGCTGGGGCGGCTGGTCCTTCGCCGTCGAACACGGCATGCCGGCCGGCGCGGAGCGGCTGGCCGAGGTCTCCCGGTCCGGCGTCGAGGCCGTCCACCTCGACCCGCAGCCGGACCACCCGCCCAAACAGTTCGCGTACGCCCGGGACGGCGAGATCGTGTGCTGCTTCGGCCTCGGCGAGGAGGGCTGGCGCGGCGGCCACCGGCCGGACTTCCTGCTCCCGGAACTGGTCGCGGCGGGGATCCTCGCCCCGGACGGCACCCACGCCCGCCCCGAGGACGACCCCTGCGCGGACCGGGACCGCCGCACCCTCGCCGTCCTCGAACACCGCTTCGCCCTGTCCCTGCCCCGCCACCTGATCGAGGACACCCCCCTCCCGGCCTTCGTGACGTGCACCCGGTAGCCCGCGGCCGCCGGGACGGGGGCGGCGGGAACTGGCCCGAACCGGGGACGGAGTGCGGTGTTTTGCGCGAGTGTGGGGGGAGCGGACCCGAAGCGTGGTGATCTTATGCCCGGAAGTGCGCGAGTCAGCTGGGATTGCGGGCGGTAAGAGACTTTTATGGGGGTGCCAGGACTCGTACCGGAGCAGGGGGAGTATTCATGGGCACTGACGGCAGCCAGAAGGAAAGCGCACCCACCCTGATCGGTTCCGTGCAGCGCGCGCTGCGCCTCGTCGAGGCGATGTACGCCGAGGGCGGGGCGACGGCGAAACGGCTCGCCCGGGTCACCGGCATTCCGCTGCCCACCGTGTACCACCTGCTGCGCACCCTCACCCACGAGGGATACGTGGAGCGCGAGGGCGGCGCGTTCCGGCTCGCGGAGCATCTTCCGCTTGCTTCGTGAGCCCCCGTGCGCCCTTGCGCGAACGTCGGCGGTGATCAACATTCGTGATCAGAAGTCGATGGGTTCCGGCCAAGCTGTCGCGTGGTTCTGTGCATGTTCCCGCGGAAAATGCCAGAAGCCCCTTCCGCGCTGTGGAACGTGAGTAAGTTCCCTCCTGTCGCGCCGTAGACCGTGCACTTCGCACGTCTGGCCGGGAGGGGAGCCCGCGTGCCCGGGATCGACGAATGCCTGCTCGAAGCCATGGCCCTGCCTGGTGCGCGGGGGGCCGCGCTGGTCGACTGGAGCAGCGGACTGGCCCTCGGCACCGCCGGGGACTCGCCGGTCGGCGACCACGAGACCACCGCCGCCGAGACCGCCGAGCTGGCCCGGGCGGCCGCCGAGTACGAGTCCTTTGCCCAGCCGGCACCGGACTCCGCGCAGGGTGAGGCCGCGGGCCAGCCCGTGGAGGACCTGATCGTCACCACCCGGACCGGCTACCACGTCCTGCGCTTCGTCGAGACGAGCTTCGACAGCAGCGTCTTCCTCCACCTGTGGCTGGACCGGACCGACGGCAACCTCGCCCTCGCCCGGCACAGACTCCGCGTCCTCGCCGAGGGGCTGGTCCTCAGATGACCGGCACGCAGGTGGGCGGCCTCGCCGCCGTCGCCGTCTCCCCGCTGCTCACCCGGCTCGCCGCCGAGCGCGCCACCGGCGCCCTGCTCCGCGACCGCGGCACCCTCTTCCTGGAGGAGGGCCGCATCGTGCACGCCGAGAGCCCGGCCACCCCCGGCCTCGACGTCCTCCTCACCACCGGCGGCGGCCTCGCCCCCGAGCGCTGGCGCGAGGCGGTGGACCGGGCCGGCGCCCGCCGCCAGGTCGCCCGCTTCCTCGTCGACAGCGGGGGCCTCGCCGGCGGCGAACTGGAGATCTGCCATCTCGCCGCGATATTCGACGCCGCCTTCTTCGCCCTGTCCCCGGGCACCGGCCCCTCCCGGTTCCGCCGCGGAGCCACCCACTGGATCGGGTCCGTCCGCTCGGTCGCGGCCGCCGCCGTCGAGCGGGAGACCCGGCGCCGGCGGGAGCTGCTCGACGCCGTGTGGCCGTACCCCCTGCTGGACACCTCCCCCGTGGTGCCGCGGGCCGCCGCCCCCGGCCAGACCGTCACCGCGCGCCAGCGGATCCTGCTGGCCCAGGCGGACGGCGTACGGACCCCCGCGGACCTCGCGTGGGTGCTGGGCCGGCCGGCGTTCCACACGCTGCTCGACGTACGGCGCCTCGCGGCGGCCGGACTGGTCGAGACCCCGCACGCGCCGGTCCTGACACCGGTCGAAACACCCCTGCCCGACTGGATGACCCAGACCCAATCCCCGGACGTGGCGCTGCTTCGCCGGTTACGCGACGCACTGGAGGCAAGCCTGTGAGGCTCCCGCTGCGACCGGCTCTGCGCTCCGAGCGCGCCGACCGCTCCGAGCGGAGGCAGCCCGAAAGGAGAAAGGCCGACATGAGCACGGCGATGGTGCCCCCCGAGGCCGAGGCCGACATACTCGCCGAGCTCCGCAGGCTGCGCGCCCGGGTCCCCCAGCTCACCGGCGCCCTCGCCGGCAGCGCCGACGGCCTGGTTCTCGCGCAGGACAGCGCCGCCACCGAGGTGGAGTCCGTCGCGGCACTGACCGCGGCCGCCCTCGGCGTGGCCCAGCGGCTCAGCGACAGCACGGGCCAGGGCGGATTCCGCGAGCTGCTGATTCGCGGCGAACACGGATACGTGGCCACCTACGCGGCCGGGGACGCGGCCGTCCTCACCCTGATCGCGGAACCCCGCGTCAACGTCGGCCGGCTCCATCTGGAGGCCCGCCGCTCCAGCGTCCGGATAGCGGAGCTCATCGACCACGTCCTCGGGCGCCGCGGCCCCGAGATCCCGTCGCCCTGAGCCGTCCCGCGCGCTGCCGCACCACCCCCGTACCAACCACCGCCAGACCGCAGAAACCGCAGACACCGTAGAAACGGTAGAAGAAGAAGGAGGGCCCCTCATGGCCAACGTGGAGACCGCACTCAAGGAATGCACCGCGACCATCGACGGCGCGATCGGCGCCGCCCTGGTCGACTACGACAGCGGCATGGCCCTCGGCACCATCGGCGGCGGCAAGGAGCTCGACCTCCAGGTGGCCGCCGCGGGCAACACCGACGTGGTCCGCGCCAAGGTCCGCACCATGGACATGCTCGGCCTCAAGGAGGAGATCGAGGACATCCTCATCACCCTCGGCAGCCAGTACCACCTGATCCGGTTGCTGAAGGGGCGGGGGAGCAAGGGCTTCTTCCTCTACCTCGCGCTCGACCGCGGCCGGGCCAACCTCGCGATGGCCCGGCACCAGCTCAAGAAGATCGAAGCCGAGCTCGAAGTCTGAGCAGACGTTCGGTCCGACCTCGACGCCGAGGTGGCGGGCGGCTGAATTCTTTGCCGTCCGCCAAGGGGGACAGGGGCCTTATGTCCAGGATGGGGGGACTTTATCATCCTGTTACCGAGTAGGATGCTGTCATCACCTGATCATCGAAAAAGCTTAAAACGCTGGAGAACCCGCCACCTATGCCCCCGCGCCTGAGCATCGTCGTCCCCGTCTACAACGTCGAGCTCTATCTCGACGAGTGCCTGGAGTCCATAGCCGCCCAGACGTTCGACGACTTCGAGTGCATCCTCGTCGACGACGGCTCCACCGACACCAGTGCCGTCATCGCCAAGGCCTTCGCCGCGCGGGACAAGCGCTTCCGTGTCGTCATGCAGGAGAACGCCGGACTCGGTGCCGCCCGCAACGTGGGTGCCCGCCACGCCTCCAAGGACAGCGAGTACCTGGCCTTCGTCGACAGTGACGACACGATGCCGGACTACGCGTACGAGCGCATGATCGCGGCCCTCGACGAGACCGGCTCGGACTTCGCCGGCGGCAACGTGAAGCGTTTCCGCTCCGTGGGCATGCAGCAGTCCTGGGGCCACCGGGCCGCGTTCGCCAAGACCCAGCTGAAGACCCACATCTCCAAGTTCCCGGCGCTGGTCACCGACCGCACCGCGTGGAACAAGGTCTACCGGCGCAGCTTCTGGGACGAGCACGGCTTCCAGTACCCGGAGGGCATCCTCTACGAGGACGCCCCCGTCAGCATCCCCGCGCACTACTTCGCCTCCAGCGTCGACATCATCAGCGACTGCGTCTACCACTGGCGCGTCCGCGAGACCGGCGAGCGCTCCATCACCCAGCGCTCCACCGACCCGGTCTCCCTGATCGACCGCGTCACCTCCGTCCGCCTGGTCCGCGAGGCCCTCAAGGCCAAGGAGGGCGCCAAGTACGTCCGCTACCTGCGCGACTACGACTACAACGTGCTGAGCGAGGAGCTCCCGCTCATCTACAAGTACGTCGGAGAGGGCGGCGCCGACTTCCGAGCCGCCTTCGTCAAGGAGGTCGGCGGGCTCGTCCGCGAGATCGGCACCGGCCCCTGGTCCGCCCTGACCGTCGCCGACCGCCTCAAGGCGTACCTGGCCCGCGAGGGCCGCGTCGAGGACTTCATCGCCCTCACGCAGCACCAGAGCGACTACTCCTACAGCGTCCCCGTCAAGGGACTGGCCCGCCTGCAGGCCGACTACCCCTTCCTGCACGGCCGCCCGCCGGTCCCCGCCAAGATCCTCACCCTCGGCCCGCGCGAGCGCCGCGTCGTCAGCCGCCTCGAGCAGGCCGTCTGGAGCGACGGCAAGCTGCTGCTGCGCGGCTACGCGCTGCCCGGCCACCTCGGCGCGGAGAGCCGCCTCGGCTCGCGCAAGGTGCTCGTCTTCCGTGAGGGGGGCAAGGGCCGCCGCACCGTCGCCGGGACCCGTACGGTCGCCTCCCCGATGGCCACCGTGAACGCCCCGCACCTGGCCCTGCGGCACGCCGACTGGGCCGGCTTCACCGCCGTCGTCGACCCCACCGCCTTCCAGTCGGGCGGCAAGTGGATCGACGGCACATGGACCACGTCCGTCGCCGTCACCGGCGCCGGCGGCCTGCACCGCGCCCGCCTCAAGGGCGGCGAGTCCGACAGCGGCCAGAACCCGCCCGCCCACTGGGTCGCACCGGACGTGCGCATCATCCCCAATGCCACCGGCGCCCTCACCATCCAGATCGAGACCGTCCGGGCCCGCGCCCTCGACGTCCGCCCGTCCGGTGAAGACGCCGTCGAGGTCGTCGGCGAGCTCGCCGCCGAGATCGGCGCCGGCGCGACCCTGCGCGCCGAGCACGTCTCCACCGCCACCGTCCTCACCTTCCCGATCGAGGCCGCCGCGGCCGGCGTCGCCGGGCGGATCCCGTTCACCGTGCGCGTGCCGCTGGCCGAGCTGGCCGCCGTACCGGACGCGGAATGCGAGCCCGGCGAGTGGACCCCCGAGCCGTGGGGCCTGACCGTGGTCGGCGCCGACGGCTCCGAGCACCGCCTCGTGCACGACGAGCGCGGCGGCTTCGCCGGCCTCGTCGTGCCCCTGACCGGCGGGGACGCCGGCCGCGCACTCTTCGCCAAGCGCGGCAACACCGGACACCTGACCCTCTCGGTGCAGCCCTCGCCGCCGCTGGTCGACTCGGTCTCCGTGCAGAACGGCACCCTCACCGTGAAGGGCCGGTTCGTCGCGCCCACCGACGAGCCGTACGAGCTGGTCCTGCACAACGCGCACGGCACCGAGTTCAGCTACCCCGTCACCCGGGACGGCGACCGCTTCGAGTCCACCTTCGAGCCCATGCTCCCCGAGGCCTACGCCGGCCGCACCACGCTGCCGGAGGGCCGCTGGTGGCCCACCCTGCGCCCGCTCGCCCAGGGCGGCACCACCGCGGGCCTGCTCGGCGTCGACCGCGGCGCCCCGGTGCAGTTCGCGCCCACCGCCCTGCACGCGGGACCGCACGCCCTCACCGTGCAGGGCCGCCGGATGCGGGTCGAGGCCCGCTTCTACGACCGCATGGTGCTCGTCGCCGACCCGCTGCTCAGCCCGCACGACCGCTCCCGGTACGCCCAGCGCGTCACCCGGTACGAGACCTACCCGGCGCAGCGCGCCCTGCCGGTCAAGGACATGGTCGTCTACGACACCCACCAGGGGAACGGCGCGGGCGACTCGCCCCGCGCCATCCACGAGGAGTTGGTGCGGCGCGGCGAGAAGCTGGACCACGTCTGGCTCGTCCGCGACGGTCGCGCCGAGGTTCCCGCGACCGCCCGCGCCGTCCAGTACGACAGCGTCGAGGCGTGGGAGGTCCTGGCCCGGGCCCGCTACTACGTCGTGAACGACAGCGTGCCGCACCGCTTCCAGCGCCGCGCCGGCCAGATCGTCGTCCAGACCTGGCACGGGACGCCGATCAAGGAGATCGGCCACGACTTCATCCACGACTACTACACGAGCCCCGAGATCCTCGAGGCGCTGGAGCACGACAGCGCCCAGTGGTCGCTGCTCGCCTCCCCGAGCTCGTACGCGACGCCCCTGCTCAAGCGCGCCCTCGGCTACCAGGGCGAGGTCATCGAGTCCGGCAGCCCGCGTACGGACGCGCTCGTCAAGCCCGACGCGCAGCGGATCGCCGAGGTCCGCCGCCGGCTCGGCCTGCCCGAGGGCAAGAAGGTCGTCCTCTACATGCCGACCTGGCGCGAGAACCGCGAGGGCTGGTCGGGCGGCTACAAGCTCGACCTGCAGATCGACCTGGACGCCGCGCGGCGCGAGCTCGGCGAGGACCACGTCCTGCTGGTCCGCGGCCACCACCACGTGACCGAGCAGGTCCGCGACAACGCGCGCGACGGCTTCGTCGTGGACGTGTCCCGCTGGCCCGACGCGACGGACCTGCTGCTCGTCGCGGACGTGCTGATCTCGGACTACTCCTCGGCGCTGTTCGACTTCGCGCTCACCGACCGGCCGATCCTGCTCTTCACGTACGACCTGGAGCACTACCGGACCACGCTGCGCGGCTTCAACTTCGACCTGGTGGAGAAGGCCCCCGGCCCGCTGCTGGCGGACTCGGCGAGCCTGATCGAGGCCGTGCGCAACGTGGACGCGGTCGGTGCGGAGTACAAGGAGGCGCGGGCCGCGTTCCGCGCCGAGTTCTGCGACCTGGACGACGGCGGCGCCGCCGAGCGCGTCGTCGACCGGATGCTCGGGATGGCGGCCAAGCCCGCGGTGTAAGCCGTTCGGGTGCATTCAGGACGCGTTGCAGACCGGCCCCGGGCCCACCGATGAATTTCGGGCCCGGGGCCGGTCTGTATGGGAGCGGGAGGGTGAACCGCCTTCCCGCTTCGACCGGCACACGCCTGGAGGCAGTCATGACGAGCAACGGTTTCACCACGTGCCTGTGGTTCGACGGCGCGGCGGAGGCCGCCGCCGACTACTACGTGTCGCTGTTCAAGGACGGCAAGCTCGGCCGGGTCGCCCGCTACCCCGAGACCGGGCCGGGCCAGACGGGTGCGGTGATGACCGTCGAGTTCGAGATCAACGGCCAGAGGTTCGTCGGCCTCAACGGAGGCCCCCAGTTCACCTTCAGCGAGGCGATCTCCTTCCAGATCGACTGCGACGACCAGGCCGAGGCCGACCACTACTACGACGCACTGACGAAGGACGGCGGCGAGGAATCCGCCTGCGGCTGGGTCAAGGACAAGTTCGGGGTGTCCTGGCAGGTCATCCCGGCCGGGTTCACCGAACTGGTCGCCGACCCCGACCCGGAGCGGGCGGCCCGCGCCATGGCGGCCATGATGAAGATGAAGAGGCTGGACCTCGCCGAGCTCCGCCGGGCAGCCGACGCGGCGTAACAGGCTTCCGGCGTGCTCGATGCGAGGTCTAGGCTGCCGGGCCGAGGTCGCCGATCCGGGCCAGCAGTGCCGGCAGGGCCGTCCCGATCGGCTCGCGGATCACCTCGTCGGCGAGCGGATCGTACGGGGTCTCCTCGGCGTTCACGATGATCAGGCGGGCCCCCGCCTCGGCGGCCATGCCGGCCAGCGAGGCGGCGGGCTGCACCTGGAGCGTGCTCCCGACGGCGATGAAGACCTGACAGCCCTGGGCCACGGCCACGGCCTGCCGCAGCACCTCGGGGTCGAGCCGCTCGCCGAACATCACGGTCGCCGACTTGAGGATCCCGCCGCAGACCAGACAGGCCGGATCCGGCTCCCCGGCGGCGACCCGGGCCAGCGCCTCGTCCATCCCCGACCGGGCACCGCAGGCCGTGCAGACCACCGCCCGCGCGGTGCCGTGCAACTCGAACACCTTGCGCGGCGGCATTCCGGCGAGCTGGTGCAGCCCGTCCACGTTCTGCGTGATCACCCGTACCGGGGTCCCGCCGCGCTCCAGCGCGGCCACGGCCAGATGCGCGGCATTCGGCCGCGCCCCGAGGGCGCCGACCTCGGCTCGCATCCGCCAGGAGCGGCGCCGGATCTCCGGATCCGCCATGTAGTACTCGTACGTCACGACCTTCTCGGCCTCCGGATCCCGGCGCCACAACCCCTGCGGCCCCCGGTAGTCCGGAATCCCGGAGTCGGTGGACATCCCGGCCCCACTGAACACTGCGACAAGCGGCTTCCCCATGCCCCGACCCTACGTACGTCCGGTACGGGCGTGCGACTGGATTAGCTTCCTCCGAGAGGGTCGTTTCTGCGGTGAATCCCTCCCGCCACAGGAGTGAGATCCGCGGTCCACCCCTGGCCGCGGAGACCCCCGGTGGTTACACATCCCGCATGAAGACCATGCCGTTCAGCCTCGGTGCCCTGCTGCTGCCCTTGCTCGCGCTGCCGGCCCCGACCCCCGCCGTCGCCGACCCCGCCCCGGTCGTCGCCCGCCAGCGGCACAATGCCGCCGAGATCAGCACCTTCCTCGCCTCCTTCTACGGCCACCACGGCCCCTCCCCGCACGACCGCGAGCAGCGCGTCTCTCAGCAGCTGAAGGACAAGCAGGCGCACCACCCGTACTCCGACGTGCTGCTCTGCGCCCAGAACGAGCCCTGGGACATCGCCATCGGCGCGGTCACCGTCGCCCAGTCGGCCGGTGTCGGCTGGGCCACCGTCACCACCCACTGGGGCGCGGACAGCACCGACACGTTCACCGCGTACGTGCGGCTCGACTCCCGGCCGATCAAGCTCGACGACGTGATCTGCGCGGGCTGACCGCCCGTACGCCGTCTGGTACAACACCGGACATGACGGGATTCGAGATCACCGGCGCGAGCGCCGCCGACATGGAAATGATCCGTACCTGGGCCGACGAGGAAGGGTGGAACCCGGGCGACTCCGACCGGTTCGCGTTCGCGGTCGCCGATCCGGCCGGCTTCCTCGTCGGCCGGATCGACGGTGAACCGGTGGCCTGCATCTCGGCCGTGCGGTACGGGTCCGCCTTCGGGTTCATCGGCTTCTACATGGCCCGCCCTGCCGTCCGCGGGCAGGGTTACGGGATCCGGCTGTGGCACGCCGGGATGGAGCGGCTCGACGGGCGGCTCATCGGCCTGGACGGGGTGGTCGACCAGCAGGACAACTACCGCAAGTCCGGGTTCCGTTCGGCCTGGAACAACGTCCGGTACGAGGGCGTCCCCCGAGCGAACGGTTCGGGCCCGGGCGCCGAGGGGGTCGGGGTCGAGGTGGTCGACGCCGCCTCGCTCCCCTTCGGGCAGCTGGCCGCCTACGACCGCCGGTTCTTCCCCGCGTCCCGCGACGCCTTCCTGTCCGCCTGGACCGGCCTGCCCGGCCGTACCGCCCTCGCCGCCGTCCGCGAGGGGCGGATCGAGGGTCTCGGCGTGATCCGCCCGTGCAGCGGGGCCGCCCGGATCGGCCCGCTGTACGCCTCCACCCCGGCGATCGCGGCCGCGCTGCTGTACCGGCTCGCGGAGCACACCCCCGACGGGGCGGTCGCCGTGGACGTGCCCGACGCCAATCCGGCGGCCACCGCCCTGTTGTCCGGGCTGGGGCTGGCTCCCTCCTTCGAGGCCGCCCGGATGTACACCGGCCCGGCCCCGGAGGTCGAGGTGGCCGGGATGTACGGGGTGGCGAGCCTCGAACTGGGCTGACGGGCCGACGGACCGATGGGGCGCCGGGGGTGGGGTGGACATGAGGGCGGGCGCGAAGCGGGATGCCGGACGGCGGTCGCACGACGCCGCCCGGCCGGTCGCGTCGTGCCGGGTCAGAATCCGAACAGGGCGCCGCTGGTGTGCCGCAGGCCGCAGGGGTTGCCGAAGGTGTACGAGTAGTTCAGCCGCCGGCCCTGCCACACCCCGACGGCGGTGACCGTCATCGGGTTCCACTCCCTGGTGCAGTCGACGCCGGCGCCCGGTGCCGCGACCGCGTCCAACTCGTGCGAGTTCGCCCGCAGTTCGGCACACGCGGCGGCAGGGGCCGGGTGCGTCCCGCCCGGCGTCGGCGCACAGACGAGCGTCACCGCGCGCAGCACCGTGCCGTGCGCGGTGTCCTCCCCGGCCGTGATGCTCAGGACGAGGGCGGACGGCGCGTACAGGCTCTCCGCACCGGACGGGGCGGCGTCGGCAGCTCCGGGCCAGGCCAGGGCCGTGAGAGCGGTGAGCGCCATGGCGGCGGAACCGAGGCCGAGACCCTTTGCGATGGACCGCATTTCGAACTCCCTTGAGTGGTTGCTTCGGATAGCGGACAGGAGTCTTGCCGACACGGACCGTGAACGCCCGTTCGTATGGCCATTTCTCGTCACCGATCGTAAGCGAATGTATGCAGACCGCAGCCACGGGGGAGGCGCTGACCTGTGGGGGAGCGGGCCGCCGAATCGGCCGAACACACGCGCTGAAACATTCCGGGGGCGGGTCGGGACCGGCCCCCGGGGGGCGGTTTCGGCGTCCTAGCGGCCCGTCGCGATGCGCGGGGCGTAGAGGTCGATGAGCCGGGTGCGGGTCTGCTGGAGCCGGAGCGCGAGCACGCGTCCGACCCAGTGGCCGATGGCGGAGCCGAAGGCGGGGTCGGCGTCCATCAGCATCCGTACGGCGGTCGCGTCGAACTCGTACGAGCGCACGGGGGTCATCGCCTCCGCGCTCAGCTGCCACACGTACGGCGGGAAGAGCCAGGACCAGCCCACCAGTTCGCCGGGGCCGAGGTTCTCGACGGGGGCGGGCCGGCGGCCGGCCAGGGGGATCTGGAGCGTCACCGTGCCGGATCGCACGATCCAGAAGGCCTCGGTGCGACCGCCCTCCTCGAAGATCGTCGCGCCTTCGGGGAAGTTGACCTCGCGGGCCTGTGACATCAGCCGTCCGCGGTGCTCGGCGGAGAGGACGGCGGCGATTCGGATGGGGGAAGGTGTGCTCACGACGGCCTCCGATCAGGGCCCCCCGCTACCCCCAGTGTCGCCGACACCCGTACGAATGAGGGCCCCGGCGCATCACCCGGTTGTCCGGGTGCCCCACAGGCGGTCCTGCACACGCCGGACGCGGGGCGGCGCCGACGCCCCCCCGAAGTCCCACCGGGGCAGGACTGGGGGCGCGGACCGGCCGGCCGGCCCGGCGCGCAGTCCCTGCGCCGGTTCCCGGGCCGGTTCCCGAGCAGGGTCAGTCCTCGGCGTTGGCCTCCAGGCAGGCCAGCTCCATTGCGTCGAGGACCGCCTCGTGGCTGCGCTGGCTCAGCTCCGCCACGTTCTCGATCTGCGCCGTGGCCCAGGCCGCCAGTGTCATGACCAGGACGCGCAGCCCGTCCGTGCCGTGCTCGGCCAGGATCGCGTCGGCGACGATCATCGCGTCCTCGGGAACCTGTTCGGGTGGCTCGAGCCCGGCGAGACCGCGCAGCATGGTGAGGGTGCGGCGGGAGATCTCCGGCGTCATCCTCGCCAGCCGCAGGTCCTCTTCATCGTCCATCTGCCCCACCCTCCCGTGCGTTCCCGTCCCCCTCAGGGGCACGGTAGGCGCTGAGGACGCCGCGCGGGGCGGTTTCGCCAGGGTGACCGCACGGAAGGGGCCGCCTCGCACCACCGCCCGCCCCGGCCTTGCGACCGGCGTCGGAGTCGATAGGGCGTCGGCCGGAAAGTCGGCCCCCGTTCGGGTTCCCTGCTCGGCGACCGGCCGGTAACTTGGCCGCGGCATCCGTCCGTTGCCCGACCGGCCCGGACGGCCCGACCCCGGCAGGAGCGACATGAAGAGCCTCGTCCGCCCGCTGTTCGCAGCCCTCCTGCTGCTGGTGGGAGCCCTGCCGGCGGTGGCCGCTCCGGTGCCCGCCGCGGCCGCGCCGGCCGCGCCCGCGGGGGAGGCGTGGACCCCGCCGCTGTCCACCCGCGGCCGCTACATCGTCGACGCGAACGGCAACCGGTTCCGCCTCCGCTCCGGCAACTGGGACGGAGCCCAGGGCTCCTGGGGCGGCTCCGGCGACCGGAACGACCCCGCCACCCACCACAGCGGCCAGGACTCCCACGGGATCCCGATCGGACTCGACCGGGTACCGCTGCCCACCCTGCTGGCCGACTTCCGCGCGCTCGGCCTCAACAGCATCCGGCTGCCCTTCTCCAACGAGATGCTCCGCACCACCGCCCCCGTCCCGGACGCGGCCGTCGCCGCCAACCCGGCGCTGCGCGGCCGTACCCCGCTGCAGGTCTACGACGCCGTCGTCACGGCGCTCACCGAGGCCGGCTTCGCCGTCATCCTCAACAACCACACCGTCACCACCCGCTGGTGCTGCGGACTCGACGGCAACGAACGCTGGAACAGCGGCCGGTCCACCGCCCAGTGGGCCGACGACTGGGTGTTCCTGGCCCGCCGCTACCGCGACAACCCGCGCGTGGTCGGCGCCGACCTCTACAACGAGGTCCGCCGCGACTTCCTCGACGACCCCAACTGGGGCCTCGGCGACGGCCACGACTGGCAGGCGGCCGCCCAGGAGGCCGGCGACCGGATCCTCGCCGAGGCCAACCCGAACCTACTCATCGTGGTCGAGGGCATCAACTGGACCGGCATCCCCCTGGACGGCCTCCCGCACGGCCGCCCCACCCTCACCCCCGTACGCACCCTGTCCCACACGCTCGTCGTGTCCGACAAGCTCGTGTACTCCGCCCACTTCTACGGGTACACCGGCCCCCGGCACAGCGGCGCGACCGGCATGGGCGAGACCCACGACCTGCGCTACCAGGACATGAGCCGGGCCCAGCTCGAACAGACCCTCTACGACCAGGCCTTCTACGTATCCGCCGAGACCGGCACCCACTTCACCGCCCCCGTCTGGATCAGCGAGTTCGGCACGGGCGCCGACGAGACGGGCGCCCTTCCGCGCGCCTGGTTCCAGAACCTCACCGGCCATCTGACCGCCGCCGACGCCGACTTCGCGTACTGGCCGCTCGTCGGCTGGAGCACGACGGCCCAGGGCGCCCCCGGCGGCGACACGTGGGCGATGCTCCGCTACGACTCCTCCGGCCGCCGGTCCGGTGTGCTGGACGCGGCCGACTGGCGTACGCAGCCGTGGAACGCCCTCGCCGCCACGCCCGGGCGCACCGGGCAGGTCCCCGCCGCCCCCTCCTGGTACCAGCTGAACACGGACCACCGCGACCACAACGCCTCGCTGCGCACGCGGGCCACCGGCGACTGGGACAGCGGGGCCCGCAAGGCGGTGTGCCCCGACGGCGCCCGCCTGGCCGGACTCGGGCACACGGGCGGCCGCGGCCTGTGCACCACCTCCGACCTGCGGGCCGCGACGGGCGGGCACACCGTGGTCCGCGACGAGTCGTACGTCCCGGCGGGCGGTGACTGGGCGAGCGGATACACGAAGTTCCAGTGTCCGGGCGGCC
Source organism: Streptomyces sp. NPDC031132 (assembly GCF_055570595.1). Classification (NCBI taxonomy): domain Bacteria; kingdom Bacillati; phylum Actinomycetota; class Actinomycetes; order Kitasatosporales; family Streptomycetaceae; genus Streptomyces; species Streptomyces sp. NPDC031132. Next base: position 322,805 of record NZ_JBVIGX010000005.1, on the reverse strand, counting down.
AGTTCCTGATCGGGTACAGCCTGCGCGGCGAGCGGGTCTCGGCCGCCCTGTGCGCGCCGTCCCGGACGGCCCTGCCCGCGGGCGGGCGCACGCTCTGGTTCGACCGCGGCGACAACCGTCCGCCGGGCGCCCCCGGAGGCGAGTTCGCGTACGGCGACTACAAGGGCCAGTGCCTGCCCACCGAGTACGCGGCGGGCATCGCCTTCACCACCCGTGCGGCCTCCCGCCCGGGCCCGGCGGCGCTCCTGTGCCGCCCCCTGCCGTCCGCCTGACCCGTCCGTCCACGAGGTCGGCGACGTCGGCGTCCCCAGTCGGCGACCGGCGTCAGCGAGCGGCGTCGGCGGCGACCTCGGCGCCGGCGAGCAGGCCCGGGAGGTCGCGCATGTCGGTGAAGACGACCGTGCCCGGGCCGGCGAGGTGGGACGCCGGCGTCAGGCCGCCCGCGTAGCCGAACGAGCGCATGCCCGCCGCGCGCGCCGCCTCGACGCCCGGGCGGCTGTCCTCGACCACCGCGCAGGCCGAGGGGGCGACGCCCATGCGCTGCGCGGCGTACAGGAAGACGTCCGGGGCGGGCTTGCCGCGGGCGACCTCGGTGGCGCTGTGGATGCGGCCGGCGAAGCGCTCGTAGAGGCCGGTGCGGCCGAGGGTGTGCCGCATCTTCTCGTGGCTTCCGCTGGAGGCCACGCAGGTCGGCAGGGTGATCGCGGCGAGCGCCTCGGGCAGGCCGTCGACCGGGGTGAGCCCGGCGTCCACCGCTTCCGTGTGCATCTGCGCGAAGCGCTCCTCCCACTCCCGGGCGGCCTCCGCGCCCAGACGGTCGGCGACCAACTCCCGGTTCGAGGCGCTGGAGCGGCCGATGAACAGGCTGATCGCCTCGTCCTCGGTGAGCGGCCAGCCGAATTCCGCGCCGAGGGCGACGTTCACTCGGGTCGCGATCCGCTCGGTGTCGACGAGGACCCCGTCGCAGTCGAATATGACGAGCTCGAACGGCTCGGTGGAAGTGATCATGGAGGAAGGATAGGCGGGCCGTCAGACCCCGGATCCGGGAATTTGGCATCCGATGCGTCAAGTGTGCTGAACGGGTGCCCAAAGGGGCCTAGGGTGCGCCCGTACGCACGGTCGCGAACGGCTGTACGGCTGTTTTCGGCCACCACCGCACAGTGAACCGAACTGGGGGGCTCATGCGTAGAACCAGAGGGCTGGCGGGCGCTCTCGCCCTGTCCCTGGCCGGCACCGCCGCAGGGATCGGCCTCGGCCTCGTCCCGCAGGCGGCGGCCATCACCCCGCCCGTGGCCTTCACCGCCGACGCGCTGTCCACCTGGCAGCCCAACGGCGTCGTCTGGGCCCTCGCCGAGGCGGGCGGCACGGTGTTCGTCGGCGGCACGTTCTCCGCCGTACGACCTCCCGACGGCGCCGGCGGCAGCGAGCAGCCGGCGGTGAACTTCGCCGCGCTCGACGCCGCGACCGGCGCCCCGACCTCCTGCACCCTCTCCTTCACGGTCGGCGGGGGCACCGCCACCGTCCGCGCCCTCACCCTCTCGCCGGACAAGAAGACCCTGTACGCGGGGGGCTACTTCGGGGCCGTCAACGGCACCCCGGTCTCCAGCCTCGCCGCCGTCGACGTGGCGACCTGCACCATCAAGCCCTCTTTCCGGCCGGCCTTCGCGGCCACCGTGCGCGCCCTGGCCGTCACGGACGACACCGTCTACGCCGGCGGCGACTTCCTCACCGTCGCCGGCCAGCCGCGCGAGCGCTTCGCCGCCGTCGACGCGGCCGACGGCGCGCTGCGGCCCTTCACGGCCGACGCCGACGAGCCGGGCCGCGCCGTCGAGGTCACCCCCGACGGCAACAACGTCGTGCTCGGCGGCGACTTCTTCACCGTCAACGGTACGAACACGCACGCGCTGGCCGTCGTCGACGCGACCAGCGGCGCGCTCACCAAGACGTACCCCGGCTTCATCGACACCAACTCCGTGGTCAAGGACATCGCGACCGACGCGACCGGCTTCTACACCGCCAACGAAGGCACCGGTGGTGGCGTCTTCGACGGCCGGATCGCGCTCAACCTGGGCGATTTCAACCAGCGATGGCGCGACACCTGCCTCGGCGCCACCCAGGCCGTGCTCCCGTACCAGAACGTGCTGTACAGCGCCTCGCACGCGCACGACTGCTCGAGCGTGGGCGAGTACCCGGACGGCCAGCGCCACCACCTGCTCGCGCAGCCGACCACCAGCGTCGGCAAACTGGGCTGGGCCCCCGACACCAACGACGGCATCGGCGAGGGCATCGGCCCGCGGGTGATGGCGGTCGGCTCCAAGGGCGGCGTCCGGTACCTGTGGGTCGGCGGCGAGTTCACCACCGTCAACGGGTCCGCGCAGCAGAGCCTGACCCGGTTCGCGTCCACCGGGGACACGGGCGCGCCCACCGTCCCCGTCGCGACCGCGGCGAGCTTCAAACCCGGTGAGGTGCAGGTGCGCTGGCGCACCAGCCTCGACCTGGACGACAGCGCGCTGACGTACCGGGTCTACCGCAACGGCGCGGCCGCGCCGATCGCCACCGTCACGGCGGACTCGCTGTTCTTCAAACGCCCGCAGGCCTCCTGGACCGACACCACCGTCACCGCGGGCCAGTCGTACACGTACCGGGTGACGGCCACCGACGCGGCCGGCAACACCAGCGCCCTGTCGGCGACCGCGAGCGTGACCGTCCCGACGTCGGTCGACGCGTACCCGAACCAGGTCCGCACGGACGGCGCCCAGCTGTTCTGGCGCTACGACGAGTCGGCCCTGCCGAACGTCGCCGACTCCTCGGGCAGCGGCAACCAGAACGGCGTCCACCTCAACTCCCCCGCCCTGCGCCGGACGCCCGGCGCGGTCTCGGGCGCGAGCACGGCGATCGGCTTCAACGGCACGGACACCCGGGTGTACGGGGACCTGCGCCAGAACATCGGCAGCAGCTACACCATCGAGACCTGGTTCAGGACGAACACCACCCGGGGCGGCAAGCTCCTCGGCTTCGGCAACAACCAGGTGCGCGGCAGCAACCAGTACGACAAGCACGTCTACATGACCAATGACGGGCGCCTCGTCTTCGGCGTCTACACCGGCGCCACCCGCACCGTCACCACCGGCGCCGCGTACAACGACGACAAGTGGCACCACGTCGTCGCCACCCAGGGGCCGGGCGGCATGGTCCTCTACGTGGACGGCGCCCAGAAGGGCGCTCTCGCGGTCACCACGCACGAGAACTACGCCGGCTACTGGCACGCCGGCGGCGACAGCCTCGGCGGCTGGCCCGACCGCCCGACCAGCGAGTTCTGGGCGGGCCAGCTCGACGAGACCGCCGTTTACCCGAGCGTCCTGAGCGCGGCGCAGGTCCAGAACCACTACGCGCTGGCCACCGCCCCGGCCGACTCGGTCGTCCAGGTGACCGCCGCCGAGGACACGTACGCCAACGTGGGCGCCCCGGACGGCAATTACGGGACCTCCTCCTCGCTCGCCGTACGGGGCACCTCGCTGTACACGAGCTACCTCCGCTTCAACCTGCCCGCCGCTCCCGCGGGCACCGTGCTCAAGTCGGCCACCCTCAGCGTGAAGACCAGCACGATGAGCGGTGCCGGTACGGCGGACACCGTCTCGGTGGTCCCGGTCACCGGCAGCTGGAGCGAAGCCGGGACCACCTACAACAACCGCCCCGCCACCGGCACTCCGGCCCTCGGCAGCTTCGCCGGCGTCCCGGACGGCTCGGCGGTGCACACCACCGGGCTGTCCACGGCCGCCCTCGCGGGCGCCCTCGGCACCAGCTACAGCCTGGCCCTGACCAGCCCCGGTACGGACGCGCTGTGGCTGTGGTCCTCCGAGGCGACGGCGAACGAAGGGACGCCGCAGCTGACGCTGACCTTCGGCGCGCCATAGGGGATCCGGCGGGGACGCCCGCTGCAGAGGGGGGGGGGGGGGGGGGGGGGGGGGGGGGGGGGGGGGGGGGGGGGGGGGGGGGGGGGTCGGGGGGCGGGGCCAGGGGGGGGGCGGGGGGGGGACCTCGCGGGGGGGGGGGGGGGGGGGTTTTCCCCCCCCCCCCCCCCCTCTGTGGTTCGGGCCCTGCCCCGCGTCGGCTAGGCCACCGTGTAGGTGAACTCGTACGGGACGGAGGCGTCGCCCTTGCGGTACGTGAACGAGCCGGAGCCCGACAGCCCGGCCAGCTCGCCCGTCGCGGAGCCCGGGACCACCTCGAACGTGCACCGGGTGCCGGCGGCGTCGAACGTGCCGCGCTGCTCCATGACGAACGTGCCCTTGAGGCCGTCGACGGTGCCCGACAGCAGCTCCATGCCGGTGTAGGAGCCGCAGCCCTCTTCGATGTACGTGAACGTGTAGCCGGCGTTGGTCGCCGCGGCCTCGATGCCGCCCGCGAAGGAGTTGACGACCGTGGAGCGGGCGAGCCGCGGGGTGGAGTCGGCCGAACCGATCGACTGCTCCTCCCAGTCGGCGAACGTGAAACGGCCGGTGGTACGAGCGGTGGTACGGGCGGACATGGGCGGACCTCCTGGTTCACGGCCGGGCGGGCTCGGTCCCTCCGGCGTGAGAACAGCCTGTCGGGGATACCTGACATCCTCTGTCAGGTATCCCCGACACAATGTCCCCATGCGCGCCGACCGGCTCCTCTCCCTGCTCCTCCTGCTGCAGAACCGCGGCGGGATGACCGCACCCGAACTGGCCGCCGAGCTCGAGGTGTCGGTCCGCACCGTCTACCGGGACGTCGAAGCCCTCGGCGCCTCCGGCGTCCCCGTCCACGCCGACCGCGGACCCGCCGGCGGCTACCGGCTCATGGACGGATACCGCACCCGACTCACCGGCCTCACCGACGCCCAGGCCGGCTCCCTCTTCCTCGCCGGTGCGCCCGGCCCCGCGCAGGAGCTGGGCCTCGGCGCCGATCTGGCCGCCGCCCAGCTCAAGCTCCAGGCCGCGCTGCCCGCCGCACTCGCCGAACGGGCCCGCCGGCTCCAGGACCGCTTCCACCTGGACGCCCCGGCCTGGTTCCGCGACGCCGACCCCGTCCCGCACCTCGCGCAGATCGCCCAGGCGGTCTGGGACCAGCGCGTACTGCTCACGCACTACCGCCGCTGGAGCGGCGAGGAGCGGGCCGGGCGCCCGCTGCACCCCCTCGGCCTCGTCCTCAAGGGCGGCATCTGGTACCTGGTGGCGCAGGCCGCCGACGGGCGCGTCCGCAGCTACCGGGTCTCGCGGTTCCTCGCCGTGGACACCACGGAGGAGGGTTTCGAGCGTCCGGCGGGCTTCGAACTCGCCGCGTACTGGGCGGAGTCCGCCCGCCGGATGGAGGAGGCGACCCGGCAGGGGACCGCCCGGCTGCTGCTGTCCCCGCGCGGCCGCCGGCTGCTGCCGATGCAGTTCGGCGCCGCCGGTGTACGGGCGCTGGCCGGCGCCGTCCCGGCCGACCCCGCAGACCCGGACGGCTGGGTCCGCGTCGACCTCGACGTCGAATCCCCGGCCGTCGCCGTCGGCGACCTGCTCAGGCTCGGCACCGAGGCCGAGGTCCTCGGCCCGCCGGAGCTCCGCCAGGCCCTGGCGGCCACCGTCGCCGCCCTCGCCGAGCGGTACGGCTGACGGCGCCAGCACGGGCACGGAAAGATCCGGACGTCGTCGTGTCCGTCGAGAGCGGAGAGCGCATCGGGCGAGACTGCGTCAGGCGCGATCCGGCAGGGACGGCCCGGGCGCCGGGCAGTGTTCCCAGCGGATCTCGCCGTCCTCGCGGTGGGGGGTCGGGGTCAAGCCGCAGGCCGCGGCGACCGCCGCCGAGGCGTGGTGGTCCGGGTGGATGTGGGCGCTCAGGCGCCCGACGGGAAGGTCCACCAGCCACGCGGTGACGGCGCGGGCCGCCTCGGTCGCGAAGCCGCGGCCCTGCCAGGGGGTTCCGATCACCCAGGCCAGTTCGGCCGTGTCCCGCCCGGGCGTGACGGTGGCCTGGACGGTCCCCACGAGCGGCTCGTCCCCGCGCAGCCCCAGTACCCAGTTGCACCACACGACCGCGGGGTCGGGAGACCCGGCCGCCAGCCGGGCGTAGCGTTCGCGCAGCGCATCGGCCGCGAGCGGGGCACCGCCGATGAACTCGTGCAGTGCGGGATCGCCCAGTACGCGGGCCATCTCCGCGGCGTGCTCGACGCGCAGGGGGAGCAGGTCCAGCCGGCTCGTGGTGAGTGGACCGGCCCGGACGGTACGGTTCGGCGGCCGCCGGACCTTTGTTGCCGCGCCCGGGCGGGTTACGCCGTCCACGGCGAGGCAGATCCCGAAGACCCGGTCGTGGCCGGCCCAGCCGTTGACACGGCCCCGGTTGTTGCTGATCTGCACGCGCCGCCGCGCGGCGTCCACGGCCGAGACCAGGTGCAGGTACACCGTCCCGGCGACCCGGGCCAGGACGATGTCGCCGGGTTCGACGAGCGCCGGGTCGACCGGGGCGACCCGGACCCGCCCACGGCTGTGGATCAGCGGCACCATCGAGTCGCCGGTCGGCCGGAACTCCACGGTCTCGCCCCGGCTGATGCGGTCCGCCAACGCGTCGAGCATGCCCATCGGGCGAGTGTGCCTGCCGTGACGGGGTACGGGACACCGCTTTTCTCGGGCGCGGTACGCGCCGTGCCGGTCAGCGCGGGGGTTCGACCTCCAGGAAGCGGCGGCGGCGCGGGCCCCGGTAGAGCAGGCAGCCCCAGCCCAGGGGCTCCAGCGCGGCCGCGCAGGCCGTCAGGCGTTCCTGCTCCGCCGCGGCCGCGCCGCCGCCCGGCGGGCCGACCCAGGTCACCTCGACCCGCCCGTCCCCGGACTCCGGCGGGCCGGGCGCGACCCGGTACCCCGTCCGCGTCCGCCGGCCCTCCGCGTCCACCGCCGAGGGCGTGATGCCCGCCGCCTCCAGTACGAGGGCCACCGCGCGCGGCATCTGCCGCAGCTCCCACGGCGCGGGAACCGCCGTCCCCGCCGGGCCGTTCACCAGGCGGCGGATCTGCAGCAGGCCCTCGAACGCCGTACGGACGCCGGCCTCCCGCGCTGCCGTGGCAGGCCGTTCCGGTCCGTCGCCGGTCGCGGGCTCGAAGCCCTGCCCGGATGCCGTCATGACCCACCGCCCTCCCTCGGTCTGAGTACCCCACACCCAACGACCTGAGTATCCGCCCCGATTCCCCGAGGCCCCGCCGCTGATCGAATAGGGGCATGACCTTCGACGCCACCGCCGCCCGCACCGCGCCCCGCCCGCGCCGCATGCAGCACGTGACCACCGCCGGTTCCGCCCTGGCCGTGGCCCTGGTCCCGCTCGTGGTCGGCGTCCTGGTGGCCAAGGGCATGGCCGCCGACCCGCACACCCCCGTCAACGCCCTCATCACCAACGGCGGCCAGCGGGCGGGCCTGCCCCGGGCCGAGTGGCGTCGGCGCGGCCACGCCACGATGCGCCGACTGCGCACCGCCCGCCGGGACACGGCGCGCCACTGCGCCGCGCTCCGCACCCGCCGCCGCCCCGCCGCCGTCTCCCGGGACCGCGTCGCCTGACGCTCCGCCGGTCGGCTAGACGACGGGGGCGAGCGGCTCCTGGAGTTCCGTGACCCACTGGTCCCGGTCCTCCGGGCAGGCGAGGGTCAGCTCACGCGCGTACCCCGCCGAGCGGTGGCCGTTGGCGTCGATCCACCGGGCAAGGGCCTGGGCGGTGGGCAGGACGCGGTCCATCGAGCCGCGGTGCACCACGGTCGCGGCCCGCTCGACTCCCGGCAGTTCGACCACGCGGACCGCGCCCCCGAGGTCCTCGGCGCGGACCGCGGCCCCCACCGGCAGTCCGGCGTGGACGAGGACGGCCCCGGCTTCCGTCCCCGGCGCGTCCTCGTAGTACGCGGTCCCCGGGCCGGTCGGGACCACCCCGGCGGCCTCGATCCGGCGGCAGAGCTCCTCGTACAGCGGGCCGATGACCGGCCCGATGTCCTCCGGCTGGTAGCTCCCCGCGACCCCGGTCAGTTCGACGAGCCGGACGGGCGGGAGGCTTTTCACGACGATGTCGACGCTGGACATGGATCCCTCGCTCTCGATGGTCCGGAGCCTCGCCTCGACCTGCGTCAGCCGGGCCGCCGCTGCGGCCATGGCCGACTCCAGTTCCGCCCGGCGCAGCCGCAGCATGCCGCGCAGCTCCTCCGCGCCCACCCGTTCGTCGAGGATCGCCCCCACCTGGTCCAGGCTGAAGCCGAGCTCCTTGAGCGCGATGACACGGTTGAGGCGGGCGAGCTGCTCGGCCTCGTAGTAGCGGTAGCTGCTGGCGGGGTCGACACGCGCCGGGCGCAGCAGCCCGATGGCGTCGTAGTGACGCAGCATGCGGACCGATACCCGGCCGTGTTTGGCGAAGTCTCCGATGGTGAACATGACGCCTTCCAGTGCAGGCCCTGACACGGGGGGAGGGTCAAGTCCTGAGCGACAACTGCTGGTCAGCGGCCATACTGCCGGATGCACAGGTCCACGATCGACGGGGGTACGGCGCCCTCGGCGGCCGCGCACAGCTCGTCCGGCCGGGGCAGCGCGGCCCCCTGCCGCGGGCCGTGCGGCGGTGCGGGCTGGGGCGGGTGCGCCCGGCGCGGCGCAGCCGGCGGCTTCGCGCTGCGCGCGGCGGGCGGCCGGGCGGGCCTGGCCGGCGGACGCTCCGGGTCCGGCTCCTGGTCCGACCCAGGGAGCCGCCCCAGCGGCAGGGGCCGGGAGTCCGGGACGGGCGGCGGCAGGCCGGGACCAGCGGTCGGGGGCGACGCATCGGCCGGATCCCGCGCGTCCAGCGGCGCAGAGGTGCCGGGCGCCGGGGCCGGATCCGCGTCCGAAGCGATGGAGACGCAGCCGCTGCTCGCGAGCAGCGCGACGAGGGACAGGGGCAGGGCCCGGCGTAACTGCATCCGACCACCATGCCGTACCGCACGGCCGGCCGGCCCCCGCGCTCACGCGTCCGGGTGACGAGGCCCGGAAGCCCGCCCGGCTGCCGAAACGATTGCCCCGACCAGGAATTTCCGTAGTCTGCCGGAGGACGGGAACGACAGTGCGACCGCCGGGGAGGCGCGACCCCCGGGTGCGCCGTGCTGCCTGCCCTCACATCCCGACGGACCGTACGGAGTACCGATCCATGACCGCAGCCGACGCGCCCGGCGACCCCGCACCGACTCCCGACCCGCCCCCGCCCCCATCCCCATCCCCATCCCCGCCCCCACCCACCTCGCACCCCGCGCCCTGGAAGGGCTGGGCGGCCGTCCTCGCCGTGGCGCTCGCGATCTTCTGCCTGATCACCTCCGAACTGCTGCCCGTCGGCCTGCTCACCCCCGTCGGGGACGCCCTCGGGGTCTCCGACGGCACCGCCGGGCTGATGGTGACCGTGCCCGGGCTCGTCGCCGGACTCTGCGCCCCGCTCGTCACCGTCGGCGCCGGCCGGCTCGACCGGCGGCTCGTGCTGTGCGTGCTGATCGCCCTGATGGCGGCCGCCAACCTCGCCGCCGCCCTCGCCCCGGGCTTCGCCGTGCTGCTGGCCGCGCGCCTGCTCGTCGGGGTCGGCGTCGGCGGCTTCTGGGCGCTGGCGGGCGGACTCGCCGTACGGCTCGTCCCGGAGCGCCACGTCGGGCGGGCGACCGCGCTCGTCTTCGGCGGCGTCCCCACCGCATCCGTGCTCGGCGTACCCGCCGGCACGCTGCTCGGCGAACTCGGCGGCTGGCGGGCCGCCTTCGGCGCGGTCGGCGTCCTCGGCCTCCTCGCGCTGGCCGCGCTGCTCCTGCTGCTGCCCCCGCTGCCGCCGACCCGGGACGTCACCTTCCGCGAACTCCCCGCCCTGCTGCGCGGGAACCGCGGGGTCCGGGCCGGGGTGATCGTCACCTTCCTGGTGGTGACCGGGCAGTTCGCCGCCTACACCTTCGTACGGCCCGTCCTGCAGGACGTGTCCGGCATCGACGCCGCGTACGTGAGCACCCTGCTCCTCGGCTACGGGGTGGCCGGCGTCGCGGGCAACTTCCTGGCCGGGGCGCGCGATGCGTACCGTGCGGTCCTCGTGATCAGCACCGCGCTGACCGTGGTCCTCGGGCTGATCGCCAGCCTGCCGGGAGCGGCCGCCGGGACTGCGCTGCTGCTCGCCTGGGGGCTCGCGTACGGGGGTGTCTCCGTGAGCCTGCAGAGCTGGATGATCAAGGCGGCGCCGGGCGCGGCCGAGGCCGCCACCTCGCTGATGGTGGCCATGTTCAACCTGGCCATCGCGGCGGGCGCCCTGGCGGGCGGGTTCGCGGTCGACGGGATCGGCGCCGCGGCGGCCCCGCTCACCGGGGCCGCGCTGATGCTCGTCGCCGCGGTCACGGTCAGCCTCACCGTGACGGTCCGGATGCCGAGGGCTACCGCGGCCGACGGGTAGACCGGACGGATGGGGCAGTTCGGACAGCCGGCTTGACCCGGGCCATCCCGGGAGGAAAGAGTGCGCCGATCAAGCACTCAAGAACCACCGCATGAGCTGCACTTCGGAGACGTCTCACATGTTCACACCGATCCGCGAGCCCGGCCCGATCGGCAAGACACCCCCTACGGGCAGGGTCCTGGTCGCGCGGCGGCGCAGGGCCTGACCGGCCGGGTGGGGGCCGACACCGCACCGCCGCGCCGGTCCCCACCCATGCCGGGAGACAACCGTGTCCCACCATCCCGATGAGAGCGGAACCCTCTCCGAGGACCGCCGGCTCGTACCCCCGTACGTCGCCCCCTCCGAGCGGCCGTACCGGGCGACGACGCCCGCCTGGCCGCACACCGGACCCGTTCCCGTCTCCTTCCACGCGCCCGAGGGGCGGCGCGGGGACGACCCCGAGCGGGCGGCCGAGGCCGCCGGCGCTGCCGATGCCCGCGCCGCCCGGCGGGACCGCGGCAGCCCGCTCCCGCTGGCGGTCCTCGCCCTGCTCGCCCTCGGGGCGGCCGGCGGGCTGGTGCTCCTGCTGAGCGGCCCCGATCCGCGGCCCGAGCGGGCCGTGACGCCGCCGGAGTTGTCCGTTCCGATGCTCCCGGCGCGCAGCCCCGGCGCAGGGGACGACCCCTCGCCCACGGGGTCCGTACGAGCCTCCGCGCCCCCGGCGGCCGCATCGGCGTCGGCCGGTCCCTCGACGAGCCGGACGCCGAAGACGACGCCCCCGCCGAGCGCCTCGGCCGGGCAGCAGTCGGCGGGGCCTTCCGGGACGCTGCGGATGGGCGACCGCGGGCCCGAGGTGAGCGCCCTGCAGGAGCGGCTCTACGCGCAGGGGTTCACGTACGTGGACGTCAACGGCGTCTACGACAGCCAGACCAAGCGTGGGGTCGCCCAGCTCCAGCGCGACCGGGACATCAAGGGAGACCAGCCGGGCGTCTACGGCCCGGCCACCCGGGCGGCCTTCGGGGGCTGAGCCGCCGGGGCGGCGGGCGGGTCAGGCTAGCACCGCAATATCGGCTGGACCAGCAAAAATGCCGGGCCGCAGAGTGGACTCCGTCGTCACATCCGAGGAGTTGCGCACATGTCGACCCTGCGAGTCACCGCCGAAGAACTGACCGTCCACGAGCATCCGAACGCCGACGCGCTGGAGCTGGCCCAGGTGGGCCTCTACCGCGCCGTCGTCGCCAAGGGCGCCTACCGCACCGGTGAGTTCGCCGTCTACATACCCGAACAGGCCGTGCTGCCCGCCGAGCTGATCGAGGAGCTCGGCCTGACCGGCCGCCTCGCCGGCGGCTCCGCCGACCGGGTCAAGGCGGTGCGGCTGCGCGGCGAGCTCTCGCAGGGTCTGGTGTGCCGGCCGCGCGCGCTGGCCGACGTGGACCTGGCGCGGGCGGCCGACGAGGGTACGGACTTCGCCGAGCTGCTCGGGATCACGAAATGGGCGCCGCCCGTCCCGACGACCATGAACGGCGACGTGGAGGCCGCGCCCGAACTGCTGCCCTGGGTGGACATCGAGAACCTCCAGCGCTACCCGCACCTCTTCGAGCCCGGCGAGCCGGTCGTCCTCACCGAGAAACTGCACGGCACGGCCTGCCTGTTGACGTACGTCGTCGAGGGCGGCCGGGTGCTGGTCTCCTCCAAGGGCTTCGGGTCCAAGGGGCTGGCGCTCAAGGAGGAGGACCGCAACCTCTACTGGCGGGCCGTACGGGGTCACGGCGTCGCCGAGGTCGCGGCGAAGCTGGCCGCCCGGCTGGGCGCGACCCGGATCGGCGTCTTCGGCGAGGTGTACGGCGCGGGCGTCCAGGACCTCGCGTACGGGACCGACGCGCGCACGGCCGCCACGGGGCCGGGGTACGCCGTCTTCGACGTGTCCGCCGAGATCGACGGGCAGGTGCACTGGCTGGATGCGCACGAGCTGCTCGCGGACGGCGAACTGCCCCTCGTACCACGGCTGTTCGAGGGCCCGTACGAGCTCGACACGGTGCTGGAGCTGGCCACCGGCCGGGAGACGGTGTCCGGCCGGGCCGCGCACCTGCGCGAGGGCGTCGTGATCCGCCCGGCGACGGAACGCTACAGCCCGGTGGTCGGCGGCCGCGCCATCGCCAAGGCGGTCAGCCCGGCCTACCTGACCCGCAAGGGAGGCACGGAGTACGAGTGACCCCGGCGCGTGCAGCAGGGCCCGGTTAACCTGGCCCGATGCCCGAACCGGACGAGCTCTCCCGTGCCCTCGACACCCCCGCGGACCGGCCGCTGCGCGCGTTGCCGCCCGGCGTGGCGGCGTTGCTGCGCGCGCTGGCCGCGCCACCCCGGCTGGCGGCGCATCTGCGGCTCGTGCACGACGTGGCGGGCCAACTCGCCGACTGGCTGGCGGCGTACTGCCCGGGCCTGCCCTTCGCCCGCGAAGCCGTGCTGTTCGGTGCGGCCACGCACGACGTGGGCAAGGCCGTGCACACCGCCGAGCTCAGCGGGCCCGGCTCCGCGCACGAGGCCGCCGGGCGGGAACTGCTCCTCGCGCACGGGTTCACCGAGGACCAGGCGCGCTTCGCCGCCACCCATGCCGCCTGGGCGGCGCCCGGCATCAGCGTCGAGGAGCTGCTGGTGAGCACCGCCGACAAGGTGTGGAAGGGCAAGCGCGTGCCCGAACTGGAGGACCTCCTGGTCGGCCGGATCGCGGAGGCCGCGGGCACCGAGCCGTGGGCTGTGTTCCTCGATCTGGACGAGTTGCTCGGCCGGATCGCCGACGGCGCCGACCGGCGGCTGGCCTTCCAGGCCGCCTTTCCGGTCTGACCTGTCTGGCCGCTCACGCCGGAGGCGGCGGTGATGCGCGGCTTCGGGTTGCGTCGAGCGGGAGCGGAGGGCCGGGGCCCACCCCCGCCGAGCACGTGGACCCGGTCGCGCGCGCCACGCCGTCTGGCTCAGCCCCGGTCGGCCGCCGGTGTGCCGCGGATCTCGAGGGCCGTGCGCCAGCCCGGCGGTTCCGTCCGCGGCTTCGGGGGCGTGCGGCGGCCGCCCGTGGCGAAGAAGGCCGACAGCGGGAGGGTCGCCGCCCCGACCGTGACCGCATCCGGGCCCAGCGAGCCCAGGTCGATGGTGACGCGGTCGGCGGGATGGCGCAGGGAGTACCGGGTCGCGTGCTCCCGTACGGCGGGCAGGATGTGCGGGCCCAGCAGCAGGCCCGCCCAGCCGCCGATCAGGATGCGCTCCGGCCGGAACAGGTTGACGACGTCCGACAGGCCCGCGCCGAGGTACTCCGCGGTCTCCTCCAGGACCTCCACGGCCACCGGATCCGCCGCGACCGCCGCCGCCAGCAGGGCCGACAGGGCCTCCTCCTCGTCCAGCGCGTCGCCGGCGCCCCCGCCCCGCTCCGCCCAGCGCGCCAGCAGGGACTCGGCCCCCGTGTACGCCTCGAGGCAGCCCAGCGCCCCGCACCGGCAGCGCCGCCCCCGTACCGACACCGTGAGGTGACCCCACTCCAGCGGGGTGCCCTCCGTCGTGCCCCCGTCGGGTGAGCCGTCCGTGATCAGGCTGGCGCCCACGCCCGAGCCGAACAGGACCACGACGGCCTCCCGGGCCCCGCGCCCCGCCCCGAACCACATCTCCGCCTGGCCGAGCGTGCGCGCGCCGTTGTCGATGATGTACGGCACCTCGTCCGGCAGGGCCCCGGTGGCGCGCAGCAGCGCCTCCAGCGGCACCGCGTCCCAGCCGATGGTCTGCCCGTGCACGACCGCTCCGCCCGGCGCCTCGCGGTCCACGATGCCGGGGACGCCGACGCCCACGCCCAGCAGCCGCTCGGTCCCGACCCCCGCCTCGGCGAGGACGGCGGCGATCCCGGTCCGGACGTGGTCCACGATCGGGCCGACGTCGTAGCAGCCGCGCGGCTGCAACGGGAGCTCGGCCCGGGCCAGTTCGGTGAGGGCCAGGTCGAACAGCTCGACGCGCACCCGGGTTTCGCCGACGTCGACCCCGATCATGTGGGCGCTGCCGGGAGCCACCCGCAGCAGCGTGCGGGGCCGGCCGCCGTCCGAGTCGACGATGCCGGCCTCCTCCAGGAGTCCGTCCGCGACGAGTTCGCCGACCACGTTGCTGACGGAACCGGAGCTCAGCCCGGTTGCGGGCCCGAGTTCCTGCCGGCTCATCGGCCCGCCGAAGTACAGCCGCTGGAGCACGGCGCTGCGGTTGCCGCGCCGCAGGTCCCGCACCGTACGGCCGCCACGCCCTGTGGTCATCTGGCTCCTTCCGTCCTGCCGTCCGCCCTGTCGTCGCTCGCAACATACCCGTGCGGGACCCCTTGACGCGACCCTTTCACGAGGCTTAACTCACGTCCTGAATTAAGGCCTTGACGCCGTGGGCGCCCTCGAAGCGCCCGAGCCGAGACCATCCGCCGGCCTTCCCCCGACCCTGCCGAAAGGGGCCGATCCGCCATGCGCAGAACCCGAGCCGCCGCTGCCGCCGTCACCACCTGCCTGCTCGCCGCCACGGCCACCGCCTGCGGCGGCGGCACCGCGGACAACGGCGGCGGCTCCAACACCGCCCCCAAGGAGCTCACCTACTGGGCCTCCAACCAGGGCCCCGACCTCGCGGCGGACCAGGCGGCCCTTGCCCCGGAGCTGAAGAAGTTCGAGGAGCAGACCGGCATCAAGGTCAAGCTCGAAGTCGTCCCCTGGTCCGACCTGCTCAACCGGATCCTCGCCGCCACCGCCTCCGGCCAGGGCCCCGACGTCCTCAACATCGGCAACACCTGGTCCGCCTCCCTCCAGGCCACCGGAGCCCTGCTCCCGTGGGACGCGAAGAACTTCGAGGCGATCGGCGGCAGGGACCGCTTCGTGGAGTCGGCCATCGGCTCGGCGGGCGCCGCCGGCCAGGACCCGGCCGCCGTCCCGCTCTACTCGATGTCGTACGCGCTCTACTACAACAAGAAGATGTTCCAGGAGGCGGGCATAGCGAAGCCCCCGGCCACCTGGGACGAGATGGTCACGATCGGCCGGAGCCTGTCCAAGGACGGCAAGTGGGCGCTCGGCGCCGAAGGGGGCAACCTCGCGAACAACATCCACCAGGCCTTCGTCCTCGCCAAGCAGCACGGCGCGGACTTCTTCGACGCGGCCGGCGCCCCCACCTTCGACTCCCCGGGCGCCGTCGACGCCGTCAAGCAGTACGTCGACCTGATGGCCAAGGACAAGATCATCGCGCCGGGCAACGCCGAGTACGCACAGAACCAGTCCCTCCAGGACTTCGCGAGCGGCAAGACCGCGATGGTCCTGTGGCAGAGCGCCGCCTCCTCCTTCAAGAGCCACGGCATGAAGGACGGCGACTGGGGCGTCGCCCCCGTACCGGTGCCGGCCGGCGGCGTGCCCGGCGGCGGCCGCAACACAAACTCGATGGTCGCCGGCATCAACCTGGCCGTCTTCAAGAACACCGACAACACCGACGGCTCCCTCAAGTTCGTGAAGTTCATGACCAGCGACGAGGAACAGAAGATCCTCAACAAGACGTACGGCTCCATCCCGCCGGTCAAGGCCGCCCAGAGCGATCCCGCGTTCGCCACCGAGGACCTCACCGTGCTCCGCACCACCCTCGGCACCAGCGCCGCCCCGCTCCCGCAGGTCCCGCAGGAGTCCCAGTTCGAGACCGCCGTCGGCACCGCCGTCAAGGAACTCTTCGCCGACGCGGCAGCGGGCCGACCCGTCACCACCGAGTCGGTCAAGGCCAAACTCACCAAGGCCCAACAGCAGATGGCGAGCTGAGCCCCGCCCGATGAGCGCCACGAGCGACACGAGCCACACGAGCCGCATACGCAGCGAGAGCCGCATGAGCCCCAAGACCGCCCGCCTGCGCCGCAGCGCGCTGCCCTACCTCCTGCTCCTGCCCGCCCTGCTCCTCGAACTGCTCATCCACCTCGTCCCCATGGTGATGGGCATCCTGATGAGCTTCCGGCAGCTCACCCAGTTCTTCATCCGCGACTGGTCCCGGGCCCCCTGGACGGGGCTGGCCAACTACGAACTCGCCGTCGACGTCAACCGGCCCGTCGGCGAGGCCCTCCTGCGCTCCTTCCTCACCACCTGCCTGTTCACCCTGCTCTCCGTCGGCCTGTGCTGGCTGCTGGGCACCGCGGCGGCGGTGTTCATGCAGGAGAACTTCCGCGGCCGCGGCGTCCTGCGCGCCCTGTTCCTCGTCCCGTACGCCCTGCCCGTGTACGCCGCCGTCATCACCTGGGCGTTCATGTTCCAGCGGGACAACGGCCTGGTGAACCACGTCCTCCACGACCAGCTCGGCCTCGGCGGCGCCGAGCACACCTTCTGGCTGCTGGGCGACAACAGCTTCTGGGCGCTGCTGACCGTCTCCGTCTGGAAGGGCTGGCCGTTCGCCTTCCTCATCGTGATGGCCGCCCTGCAGAACGTCCCCGCGGAGCTGTACGAGGCCGCAGCGCTGGACGGAGCCGGCATCTGGCAGCAGATCCGCCGGATCACCCTGCCCTCGGTCGGCGCGGTCAACCAGGTGCTGATCCTGGTGCTGTTCCTGTGGACCTTCAACGACTTCAACACACCGTTCGTGCTGTTCGGCAGATCGGCCCCCGAGGCCGCCGACCTGATCTCCCTCCACATCTACCAATCCAGCTTCGTCACCTGGAACTTCGGCACCGGATCGGCGATGTCCGTCCTCCTGCTGCTCTTCCTGCTGCTGGTCACGGTCGGCTACCTGCTCGCCACGACACGCGGACGGAGGAACGAGCGTGCCTGACCGCCGCCGAACCTCGCCGCTGGCCCCGCCCGCCTCCTTCCGGGTGGTCCGCGCCGTCTTCCTCACCCTGCTCACCGGCTTCGTCCTGCTGCCCGTCTACGTGATGGTCACCAGCTCGCTCAAACCCCTCGAGGACGTCGCGGGCCGCTTCCGCTGGATCCCCACCGGGCTCACCGTCCGCCCCTACATCGACATCTGGCACACCGTCCCGCTCGCCCGGTACTTCGTGAACTCCCTGATCGTGGCGGGCGCGGCCACCGCCGCCTCCGTCGTCATCGCCGTCTTCGCGGCCTACGCGGTCAGCCGCCACCGCTTCCGCGGCAAGCGCCTGTTCACCGTCACCGTGCTCTCCACCCAGATGTTTCCCGGGATCCTCTTCCTCCTCCCGCTGTTCCTGATCTTCGTGAACATCGGCAACGCCACCGGAATCGCCCTCTACGGCTCCCGCGGCGAGCTGATCCTCACGTACCTGACCTTCTCCCTCCCCTTCTCCATCTGGATGCTCATCGGCTACTTCGACTCGGTGCCCCGCGACCTCGACGAGGCGGCCACCGTCGACGGCTGCGGCCCCCTCGGCGCGCTCTTGCGGGTCGTGGTCCCGGCCGCCGTCCCCGGCATCGTCGCCGTCGCCGTGTACGCCTTCATGACCGCCTGGGGAGAGGTGCTCTTCGCCTCCGTCATGACGAACGACACCACCCGCACCCTCGCCGTCGGCCTGCAGGGCTACTCCACGCAGAACGACGTCTACTGGAACCAGATCATGGCCGCCTCGCTCGTCGTCAGCATCCCCGTCGTCGCCGGATTCCTGCTGCTGCAGCGGTACCTGGTGGCCGGCCTCACGGCGGGAGCCGTCAAATGACCCTTTCGGCAGGAGCCGTCAAGTGACCCTTTCCGAAGCCCTTTCCGAAGCCCGTTCCGACACCGGCGCAGAGACCGGCCGCATCGACCTCGCCGCCCTGCCCCGCGACTTCGCCTGGGGCACCGCGACCTCCGCCTACCAGATCGAAGGAGCGGTCGACGAGGACGGCCGCGCCCCCTCCATCTGGGACACCTTCTCCCACACCCCCGGCGCCGTCGACGGCGGCCACACCGGCGACACCGCCTGCGACCACTACCACCGCTGGCGCGAGGACATCGCCCTGATGCGGGAGCTCGGCACCAACGCCTACCGGATGTCCGTCGCCTGGCCACGCGTGGTCCCCGGCGGAGACGGCCCCGCAAACCCGAAGGGCCTCGCCTTCTACGACCGGCTCGTCGACGGGCTGCTCGCGGCCGGGATCACCCCCTCCGTCACCCTCTACCACTGGGACCTGCCCCAGGCCCTCCAGGACCGCGGGGGCTGGCCCGAGCGGGCGACCGCCGAGCACTTCGCCGCGTACGCCGACCTCGTCGCCGCCCGCCTCGGAGACCGGGTCACCCAGTGGGCCACGCTCAACGAGCCCCTGTGTTCGGCGTGGATCGGCCACCTGGAGGGCAGGATGGCCCCGGGCCGGACCGACCTGACCGCCGCCGTCCGCGCCTCCTACCACCTGCTGCTCGGTCACGGGCTCGCCACCCAGGCCGTACGGGCCGCCGCCCCGGGCGCGCAGATCGGCATCGTCAACAACCTCTCCACCGTCGAGCCCGCCGGCGACGGCGAAGCCGACCGGGCGGCGGCCCTGCGCATGGACGGCCACGTCAACCGCTGGTGGCTCGACCCCGTCCACGGCCGTGGCTTCCCCGCCGACATGCGCGAGGTCTACGCGGTGGACCTCCCCGAACGCCCCGGTGACGCGGCGGCCATCGCCGCCCCGCTCGACTGGACCGGCCTGAACTACTACTTCCCGCAGACCGTCACCGACGACCCGGCCGGCCCCGCCCCGTACGCCCGACAGATCGACCGGCCCGGCGTCCCGCGCACCGGCATGGACTGGGAGGTCGACGCGAGCGGCCTGGAGACCCTGCTCATGCGGCTGACCGAGGAGTACGGGGCCCGCCGCATCCACGTCACCGAGAACGGTTCCTCGTACCACGACACCGTCGCCTCCGACGGCAGCGTCCACGACCCCGAGCGGGCCGCGTACCTGACCGGGCACCTGGCGGCCTGCGCCCGCGCCGCCCGCCGCGGCGCACCGGTGGCCGGGTACTACGCCTGGTCCCTGCTGGACAACTTCGAGTGGGCCTACGGCTACGACAAGCGCTTCGGCCTCGTCCGCGTCGACTACGCCACCCAGCGCCGCACGATCAAGACCAGCGGCCGCCGCTACGCCGAGGTGATCGCCGCGCACCGGGCCCTGTGAGACCGCAGGTCCTGAGACCACGGGTCCCCGCGCCGCGCCGGGCCCGCCCCGCTTCTCGGGGCGGGCCCGGTCTTTCGTGATGGGATGGGAAGCGACGGCTCATGGCTGACGGCTCACGGAGAGGTCGGGTAGATGTCCGAGGACACCATGCGGGCGATGGCGTACGAGACGTACGGCGGGACGGAGGTGCTCTCCGAGACCCGGCTGCCGATGCCCAAGCTCGCCCCGGGCGAGATCCTCGTCCGGGTCAAGTGCGCCTCGGTCAACCCCGTCGACTGGAAGATCATGTCGGGCGGGCTCGACGCCCTGATGGACGTCGTGTACCCCGTCGTCCCCGGCTGGGACGTCGCCGGCACGGTCGAGCGGGTCGGCATCGACACACCTGAGTTCTCGGTCGGCGACGAGGTCATGGCGTACGCCCGCAAGGACTACGTGCACGGAGGGACGTTCGCCGAGTACGTCAGCGTGCCCGTCCGCGCCGCCGCGGCCAAGCCCGCCTCGCTCAGCTGGCACGAGGCGGCGGGCCTGCCCCTGGCCGGACTCACCGCGTACCAGCTGCTCACCCGGCTCGCCACCGGCAAGGACGACACCGTCCTCATCCACGGCGCCGCCGGCGGCGTCGGGTCCTTCGGCGTGCAGATCGCCCGCGCACTCGGCGCCCGGGTCATCGGCACCGCCTCCCCGCGCAACCACGACCGGCTGCGCGACCTCGGCTGCGAGCCCGTCGAGTACGGGGACGGGCTGGTCGACCGGGTGCGCGCGCTCGCCCCCGACGGGATCACCGTCGCCGCGGACTTCGTCGGCGGCGTCCTCGACGTCACCAAGGCGGTCCTGGCGAACGGCGGCCGGCACGCCTCCATCGCCGACCACACGGTCCTCGGTGAGGGCGGCCAGTGGATGTGGGTCCGGCCCGACGCCGAGGGCCTGGCCGAGCTGGCCCGGCTCGCCGACAGTGGGCAGCTCACGGTCACCGTCGCCAAGACGTTCCCGCTCTCGCAGCTGGCGGCGGCCTTCGAGTTCAGCCAGACCGGGCGCGCCGCCGGAAAGATCATCCTGGAGGTCTGAGGCCCCCTCAGTTCGAGTCAACGGTCGGCAGGTTGTGCAGGTTCACCATCGTCCGCACGGCCGGGGGCAGCCGGTCCCGGGCCGGTTTCTCCTCCGCGCCGCCCAGGCGCGCCAGGATCTGCGCCGGGGTCGGCCGGACGGCCGGGTCGGGGGAGAGACAGGCCGACACGATCGCCGACAGGTCCGCGGGCAGGAGCTGCAGGGCCGTCTCCACTTCCGCTCCCGTCGGGAAGGGCGCGGCCCCGCACGCGTGGCCCGGCACCATCCCGAACGCGAACGCGAACGCGAACGCGAACGCGTACGCGTCGACGGCCGACGTGATCGGAGCCCCCGTCAGGTGCTCCGGGGCGAGGAAGCCCGGGTGCCGATCCCCTCCAGCGCCTCGGCCACCCCCGGCGCCGGCGTGCGGGGCGGCCAGGACCCCCCCCCCACCGTCCGGGCCTTCGGCAGATCAGGGGAAGGAGACGACCGTGGACGGGGTCGTCGCCGTACCCGAGGTCGGCGCGCCGGTGGTGTTGATGACGTGCTCGTACTGGCCCTTGCCGCCGAGCGAGACGACGAGCAGGTCGTGGAACCGCACCCCCGGCTTCACCGGCGCCTGGAAGCCGTGGTCCTGACGGATCGTCGGATCCACGTTGTAGAAGCAGTAGCTGCCCAGCCCCCAGCCCTCGTGGGTGGTCACCGAGTCGGCCACCTTGTACGCCGCATATCCCTTGATCGCGCCGTTCTGGATCGCCGCCTGGTTGGGGGCGTCGTACGCCTTCTCGTTCTGGAAGAAGACCGTGCGGCCGCGCTCGCCGTTCCACTCCACGTCGTACTTGTTGAAGTGCTCGACGAACAGTCCGGTGGCCAGGACGTCGTCACCGTTCACCCGGAACCCGTAGTCGGCGCGGTTGGTCTCCCAACCCACCCCGTCGCCGTGGTCGGCACGCCAGATCCAGGTGTGGTCGACGATCGTGTCGTGGTTGTTGATCACCATGCCGACGGTGGCCTTGCCGGGGCCGGCGCCGCCGACCCGGACGAACACGTCCTGCACGGTCGTCGGGTTGCCGCCGTGGTCCGTGGTCGTGCCGGCCGGGCCGACCTCCAGCAGGCTCGGCGAGTTGACCGGGCCGGCGTCGATCAGGAACCCGGCGAGCTTCACCCCGTCGACGTCGGCGACCTTCATCGCCGTCACCCCGTTGTCCGGGACGATCGTCGCGAGGCCGAGGCCCAGGACGACCGTGTCCGCCCGGTTCACCCGGACGGTCTGGTCGACGTGGTAGACGCCGGGCGTGAACAGCAGGTGCAGGCCCTGGGCCAGCGCCTGGTTCATCGTCGCGGCGGTGGTGCCCGGCTTGACCACGTAGAAGCGGCTCAGCGGGATCGAGGTGCCCTGCGGCGCGCCGTTGCCCCAAGAGGCGCCGCGGGCGTTCACCCGCTTGGCCGGGACGAAGACCTTGTACTCGCTCCCGTCGAGGTAGAGGAAGGGCTTCTCCCGGGAGACGGGCGTGGAGTCGAGCGTGGTGTACGGCGGGTTCGGGAAGGACTGGGCGGGCGCGCCCTGGACCCCGGAGAAGACCTGGTTCCAGACGCCGTTGCCCCAGCTGCCGATCGCACTGTCGCGCGTGTACCACTGCTGCTGTGAGTAGTTGCCGATCTGGCCGTCGATCTTCGAGTCGGCGATGTAGCCGCCGGAGGCCCAACCGAAGCCGTCGGGGGCGAGGTTGAGGCCGCCCTTGACGTGCATGCGGCGGAAGGGCGCGGCCTGGGAGACGGCCCAGCGGTCGGTGCCGTTCACGGGGTTGAGCGCGAGGTTCTCGGCCGAACGCCAGAAGTTCTGGGTGGCGTTGCCGCCGAACCAGCCGGCGTCGACGGTCACGTCACCGTTGATGGTGGTGTCGTCGGGGCTGAGGCCCAGTCCCGAGACGGAGGTGTAGAAGCCGATCTGGGCGTTGAGGCCGTTGTACGTACCCGGCTTGAACAGGAACTGGTAGCGACCGGTGCCGAACTGGGCCGACTCCTGCTGCCGGAACACCTCGTCGAGCCTGGCCTGGATGTTCGGCGTGGACGGGTCGAAGACGATCACGTTGGGGCCGAGGTCGCCGCCGCCGGGGAGGGTGGGGCCTCCGTCGGCGGTTCCGAAGACCTGGAACTCGTAGAGGGAGTAGCCCCACTGGGTCGCGCGCTGCGTGCCGTGTACGCGGACGAAGCGGGCGGTTCCGGTGACGTCGTGGGTCCGCACCCCGCCGGTGGCCGCGGTCGTGGAGTAGGCGGTGCTCCAGTGCGTGCCGTCGTCGGACAGCTCGATCCGGTACGCCGTCGCGTACGCGGCCTCCCAGCGCAGCACCACCTGGCTGACCTGGGCGGGGGCGCCGAGGTCGACCTGTATCCACTGCGGGTCCGCGAACTGGCTCGACCAGCGGGTGGCGTTGTCGCCGTCGACGGCGGCGGAGGCGGGGGTGCCGCCGTTCTCCTGGCTGGAGGCGGTGGCGGGTCTGCCCTGGGAGAGGAGGACGGGCGCGGCCTGGGCGGCGGTACCCGGCAGCAGTACGAGGAGGGCCGCGACCAGCGCGGCGGCGAGAGCCGCGACCGTCAGTCGCGGCGGATGGTCCGAGAGGCGGGGCATGGGGGGCTCTCCTGACGTCGTGGACCCCGTGGGGATCGAAGCGTGAGTGAACTGCCCGCCACGAGGGCCGTCAAGGGTTTCCGCGTTCATGAAGTGAAGGCTTGAGGGGGTGTCAATGGCCGCCGAGGCCTGTGAACTCGGAGTTTCTTCAATCCTTGTGAAAAGTGTTGACGAAAAAAAGTGTCGGGAATCTACTGAGACTTCAGGCCTCTCTGTCCCGCCACGTCCGCCGGGACGGGACAGAGCTCGGCCGTCTTCGGAGAGTGGCCCGGGCCGGAGGGTGAGTGCTGCCGTGCGTTCGTTACTTGTCGTCAGGGAGGCGGGCGCGTCACCCGAGCGGGGGGACCGCCCCGCACTCCGCCCAGGTGACCTCGGCGCCCGTGAGGCCGGCGGACCAGCGGTCGGCGACCACGGCGAGACCGGCCGCGTCCGGCGGGCTCGCGCCGAGCCCGATCGCATACCGGGCCGACACGGGGGAGAGCGCGAAGGGCCGCGGCCAGGCGTGCACGTCCCGGACACCGGCCTCCGCCAGCGCACCGAGCAGGGCGCGCATCCGGCCCCGCGCCCGGCCCAGGTGCTCCTCGAACTCCCGGGGCGTACCGGCCCGTACGGTCACCACGGCCCACGCCGCGTGCCGGCGGTGCAGCGGCGGTGTACCGAGGGGCAGGGACCCGGGGGGCAGGGCCCCGGTGCGGGTATCCGCCTCGAGGAGTTCCCACGTCCGGTACAGCTCCCGGCCGAGCAGGTCGCGTAGCCCCGGGCCGACCTGGGTCGTGCAGCTGCGGGCCGGTGCGGAGGGGGTGAGGACGGTGACGGGGTCCGGGTGCGGGTCCGGTTGCACAAGCGGGTCCGCGTGCGGGTCCGGGGTCAGGGGCGTGAGGGCGATCGCGTCGCGCCAATCCCAGGCCGCCCAGGTTCCGAAGAACTCCCGGAGCAGGCCCGCGGGGGACAGGTCGGCGGCCTCGCGCACCGTACGCGCCGCCAGTACCGCCCAGGCCACCCCCGGCAGCCCGCCGAACGGCGCGGAGTCCAGCCCGTGGGCCCGGGCCCACGCCTTCACCTGTCGCGCGAGCCGGGCGAACGCCGCATGCCGCTCCGAGCCCGCGAAGTCCCGTACCGCATCGGCGTCGCTCACCGCGCTCAGCGCGATCGTGGCCGCCTCGCCGAGCTCCGCCCGGCGTTCCACCGCCTGCGCCGGGTCCACCGCGCCCGTGGCGACGACCACCAGGTCCACGTCCAGTCCGGCCGCACGCAGCCGCAGCCCGGGCACCCGTGCGCCCTTCACCTCCCGCAGCCCCTCGGCCTCCGGGAGGGCCGTCGCGACGCGCTCCCGTACCTCCGCGATCCCGACCGTGCCCGGCAGGGCCGCGACCAGGTCGAGGTCGGCCCCGTGCAGGGCGCAGCCCATGCGGCGGGATCCGGCGAGGTGCACCACGCCGTCGCCGAGCGCCGCCGCGATCCGCGCGGTGAGGGACTCGGCTTCCGCATCGTGTGCGGACGGTGCTTGCGGTTCCTGTTCCGGGCCGGGCTCCGGTTCCTGCGCCCACCGCCGGCTGCCGGTGCCGAGGTCCACCGTCGCCCTGACCTGCATCGGCCCGTCCCCGCGCCGTGACAGCACCGCGAGCTCACCGACCCGGGCCGACGTCCCCGTCCCGGATCCGCCGAGTCGCGCCGCGAACTCGGCCAGGGCCCGCTGCGGATCCCGGCTGCGCCCCAGCGTCAGGTGCGGGGTGAAACCGTCGCGCCCGCGGCACCCCGGGAAGCGCTCGGCGAGCGCCCGCCGCAGCTGCTGCCACGGCGCGTCGCCGGCCGCCGCCGGGTCCAGCCACAGCGTGGCGTCCTCGCGGTGCCCGAAGCTGTGCACCCCGGCCAGGCGGGCCGTGAACGGCGGCGTCTGCGCGGCCACTTCGGCCAGCAGCGGCAACGCCTCCTCGAACGAGGACTCCGGTACGAAGCCGAACAGCAGGTTCACGTGCGCCGGCCAGCGGTGGACCGCCGGATCGTGCTCCCGGCGCAGCCCCTCGACCGCCGGAATGTACGGCGGCAGCCAGGCCACCGCCGTCCGCGCGGTCGCCCGTACGTCGACCACCGTGCGCCCGGCGTCCCGCTCGGCGAAGTCCACCACCGCCTCCACCCCGAAGTGGTCGGAGATGAACAGGCCTTCCGGACCAGGGGTGTTGCCCCGCAGGACGGCCTCCCGCACCCGCGCCCCCGCCGAGCGCAGCAGGACCCGGTCCAGCCGGGCGGCCCGTCCCGACAGCGTGCCCACGGCGGCGAGCGGATTGGCCGCCGGATCGAAGGTCGGCGTGGCGTCCCGGGCCCCGTGCACCTCGCTCCAGGTGTCCCGCATGCCGAGTGCGGCCGCCGGCCCCTGCGGGCCGCAGCGGCCGTCGTTGAAGTCGCCGAGCAGCACGGCATCCGCCTCGATGCCGTTCAAACCCTCGGCGATCCGAGCCAGTTCGATGCTGCGCCGCCCGGCGCCGTTCTCCGTGTGATCGCTCGTCAGGTGCACGCAGGCCACGACGAGGGGGCCGCTCGCGGTGTCCACCGTCACTGCCGAGACCGCCTTGTGCGGCCCCAGCAGGTGCAGCCCCGCCTCCCGTACGGGCAGCCGGCTCAGCACCAGCAGCCCGCTGGCATCGACGTCCTTGCCGCGCGGCTCGGTGCCCACCGTGTATCCGGCCCGCACCCACGGCTCCGCCAGCAGCATGCCGAGCAGCGCGGGTTCGACCTCCTGGAGGGCGATCACATCGGCGTCGGCGGCCGCGAGGTCGGCCAGCAGCATCGGCCTGCGCCGGGCGGTGTCGATGCGCGGGGCGTCGTACCGGTCCCACAGGGTGTTCCACGTCAGCAGCCGCACCTGCTGCGGTCCCGGGTCGACCGACGCAGCCACGCCGGCCGGCCGCCAGGCCCCGCCGCCCGCCGGATCCCATGCGTGCGGGGTGCGGGCGGTGAAGAACGGGGCCCGCAGCAGCCGTGGTTCGCGGATCCGGCCGGCCTCGGTGGCGTCGATCCGGTCCAAGCCGCTCGCCCGGTCCCAGACGAGCTCGCCGTCCGCCTCGACGAACAGCACCCGGTGCCAGGGGATGTCGCCGCCCGGCACGAAGGAGTGCAGCGGGATCCGCTTCGGCGGCGCGCCGCGCTGGTGCAGCCCGAACACGAAGCGCGCCGGATCGAACCGGGGGTCCCAGCGGACCTGGTGGTAGAGCTCCTCACTGGTACGCATCAGCCGTTCCCGCCCCCTGCCGCAGCAACTGCCGCCGTCGCCGTCGCTGCCGTCGCCCCGATGGTTCCCGCCGTGTCCTCCACGGTCCCGCCCGCCCCGACGTACCAGGTGCGGTGCCCCGGCCCATGACCCGGGTACGGCGGGCCGAACCGGTGCAGCTGGGTCGCCAGCACCTGCGGCGGTACGGGATGGGGCCGCACGGCGTTGCGCCGGACCAGCTCTTCCTCCTCGACCAGCACCACGGCCTGGGTGACCAGCGCGTCGCGGCGCTGCGCGACCGCGCCCACCAGACCCCGCTGCTGCTCGGTGAGGGAGGTGGCGTCCCACACCACCGTGCCGCCGGCGCCCGCCGCGGCCGCCAGCGCGGCGTTCAGCCGGTCCAGGCCCTCGCGCAGCACGTCCGCATTGGCCCGCTGGTCGGCGCGGGAACCCCGGGCGGTGCGCAGATCGTCGAGACTGATGTACGCGGCCACGCCCGGCAGGTTCCGGGCGTACGTGCTCTTCCCGCTGCCCGACGGCCCGCACAGCTGCACCAGCCGCGGGAAGGCGCCGTCGCGCCACCGCCACGTCGCGGCCACCGCCTCCTCGGTGGTGGAGATCCCACCCCGCGCGAACGCCTCCCGGGCCTCCGCCCAGCACCGGTCCGCCGCGTCCGCGCCGAGCCCCCCGAGGGCCTCCCGCAGCCCGGTGCGCAGCGGGCCCAGCGGATCGGGCCCGAGCAGCCCCGCCTCCTCGGCGTACAGCGCGGACCACTCCACGCACTCCCGCGCCCCGGCATCCCCCGCCGCCGCCCCGGCGAGCGCGTGCAGCACCCCGAGATCGGCGGCGACGGCCATCCGGACCAGCCCGGCCCGCCGCCCCTCGTCCGGGAACGGCCGCTGCAGCGACGGGTACAGCCCGACCAGGTCGGCGACCCGCCGGGCGAGCGGCATCCCGAGCGGCCCGGCCGCCAGCCGCGCCCCGATCCGGGCCCGCGGCGTGCGGTGCAGTACGGCGGCCAGTACGCCGGCCAGCCGGGCCTCACCGGTGCGGCCCGACGCGTCCAGCCGGCCCGCCACCTCGGCGACGACCGGGGCGACGGCGGCAACGGGATCGGGTGCGGCATCGGGATCGGGTGCGGCATCGGGTACGGGATCCAGGCCGACGGCGGTCGCCAGCTGCGCCGCATCGGGCTCGGAGCCCGAGCGCACCGCCCACAGCGGAGCCTGCGGACCGAGCCCGTTCGGCACCACCTGCGCGTACATCCAGTGCGTGTCGGTCTGCACATGGCCGCCGCGCACCCACTTGGCGACGCACCGCCCGAAGTCCGCACGCGCGAAGCCGGCCACCGTCCGTACGACGTAGCCCTCCTGTCGTGCGGTGTCGAGCCGCAGCTTGCGCAGTACGCGCTCGTCGAAGACGCCCCGCCAGAGCACGCGCGGGGTGGGCACGCCGAGACCGTGCAGGAAGCGCACGGTCCGGTCCCAGTCCAGGCAGTGCTCGCCGTCCCACACCGAGAAGCCGTAGAACCAGCTGTCCAGGTCCTCGTAGGGGATCGAGTGGCGGGCGTACAGGTTCTCCCCGCACACCCGCCACCCGGCCGGTATGCCGGCGCCGATCCGGCTCTGGAGGCCCTTGACCCAGGCGCGCGAGGGGTGGTGGCCCGAGTCGAGCGAGCGCGCGTGCAGGCCGTCCTCGTACAGGGTGGTGTTCTCCCCGTCGAGCTTCTCGGTGACGACGACCTCGCGCCCGGCCAGCCCCGCGAGCCCGGCGGCGCGCACGTCGTCCGCCGCCGCCCCGGGGGACCAGGGCAGATGCGGCGTACGGGGGTAGTGGGTGCGCATGACCGGCTCCTGCTCGACGACGTGGTGCGTCGTCACTCTAGGTATCCGGAGCCGGGGCATCCAATCAATAACCCCCGTGCGGGGTCGCCCGCTGCGTCAGGGCCGCCGCCCGGCCCAGGCCACCAGTCGGTCGATGGCCGGGGCACCGGCTTCCACCGCCACGACCTCGGCGAACGGGATCCGGCCGCCGCGGGTTTCGGCCGGCAGCGCACGGCGTACGACGGCGATCACCCGCTCGATCAGGGCAGCGTCCCATTCCGGGTGCTGTCCGGTCGCCCTGGCCAGGTCCCAGGTGTGCACGGTGAGTTCGTGGGTGTAGACGGCCGCGGCGGCCGCACCCGGCAGGACGCCGATCGGCAGGCGCAGCTCCCGGCCGAGGATGCCCGGGTCGGCCCACACCTCGGCGACCGCGCGGGCGCCCGGCTCCCAGGCCGCCGCCCAGGCGCCGTCGGCGAGCTCGTCGGCGAAGGACGGGACGCTGAACGGGTCCTCACCGCGCCCGATCACCGCGATCCGGCGGACGACGGCGACGAGGTGGCTCGAGAGCCGTCGGACGTCGAACTCGTCGCACGGGGTGGGGGCGTCGTACTGGTCGGGCCGGACTGCGGCAAGGGTGCGGCCCGCCAGCTCGACGGCGGCGGCGAGGTCGAGTCGCGGGTCGAAGGCGACGGAGGCGGACGGGGTCTCGGTGAGCTGAGTGATCTCGGTCATGTGTTCATCCTGGAAGCTGAACTGGCCACCTTCTGGCCAGTTTCCCGAGGAGAATGAACGGACCGACGAAAACGCCCGGAGCGCAGGCAGGGAAGAGGGACATGAGAGCCGACCGACTGGTGGCCACCCTGCTGTTCCTCCAGGAGCGCGGCCGCGTCACCGTCCCCGAGGTGGCCGCCGAACTGGAGGTGTCCCAGCGCACCGCGCGTCGCGATCTGGAGGCCCTGGCCGCATCCGGCATCCCCGTCTACTCGCAGCGGGGCCGCGGCGGCGGCTGGTCCCTCGTCGGCGGCGCGCGGACCAACCTCACCGGCCTGACCGCCGACGAGATCCGGGCACTGTTCCTCGTCACCGGGCCCCTGACGGCCACCCCCGAACTGCGCACCACCCTGCGCAAGCTGGTCCGGGCCCTGCCGTCCACCCTGCGGGCGGAAGCCGAGGCCGCCACCCGCGCCGGAGTCGTCGACGCCACGGACTGGTCCCGCAACGCCGTCACCGCCGATGCCGTCCACCGCTCCGCGCTCCAGGGCGCCGTCGTGGACGGGATCCGCGTCCGCCTCGGGTACGCGGGCGTCGGCAAACCGGCCGGCGAGCGTACGGTCGACCCCCTCGGGCTCGTCGCCAAGGCGGGCGTCGACTACCTCGTCGCCGGTACGGAGAAGGGCCTGCGCACCTTCCGGCTCAGCCGGGTCCGTTCCGTCGAGCCGACCGGCGAACCCGTTGTCCGGCCGCCCGGCTTCGACCTGGCCACGGCCTGGCGGGAGCTGTCCGGGGCCTTCCAGGACGGCATGTACGCGGTGACCGCGCGGGCCCGCGTCCATCCCGACACGCTGGCCCTGCTGCAACGGTTCCTCGGCGGCCGGGTTCGCGTCGGCGGCCCTCTGCCCGACGGCTGGACCGAGGTCTGGGTCGACGGCCCGGCCCCCAAGGCGCTGGCCGGCCACCTGGCCGGTCTGGGGGCGGGGGTCGAGGTCCTGGACCCGCCGGAGGTACGGCAGTGGCTGGCCCGGATCGGCGCCGAGCTCACGGCGACGTACGCGGGGGACGTCCAGGGCGTGCCACCCGTTCAGTAGCCGATGGTGAACCGCCGGCCCGGATGCGCGTCGCGCTCGATCTCGTCGACCAGCGCCACCGCGTAGTCCTCGACGGAGATGTGGCTGCTGAGGTCGTCCTCGTCCACGATCAGATCGTCGAGGGCCAGCCGGTAGGTGCCCGTGCGCTCACCCGGCCCGATCTGCGCGGCGGGGCTCAGGCAGCTCCAGCGCACTTCCTCCACGGGCACGGTGCGCAGGAAGTCCAGCGCCTCCCCGTGGGCGTGCATGAGCGCGCGGACCGGCTCCGGGAGGCCTGGGGCGTCCCAGACCAGCGGGCCCTCGGGGGTGCGCAGCGAGCCCGCCCCGCCCACGACGATCACACGGGGCCGCGGGGTCTCCGGGCCGAGCGTGCAGACGCCGCCGATCAGGGACTTGGCGGCGGTGACGAGCACGCCCGGATCCCCGGACCCGGGGCCGACCGCGCTGACGACCACGTCCCGGCCGGCGGCCGCCTCGGCGACGGAGTGCGGGTCGAGGACGTCGCCGTGCAGCACTTCGGCGCCGGAATCCGCGAGCTTCGCGGGGTCGCGTACGACCGCCGTGACCTCGTGGCCGCGACCGAGTGCTTCGCGCAGCACTAGGGCTCCGATGGTGCCGGTCGCGCCGAACAGGGCGATCTTCGCCATGGCGACTCCCTGGGAATGGAGGCGTTACGGGCCTCCGGTCGGACCCGCGCCGCCCATCCAAGCGAACCGGCCCGCCGACATCCGGCAGCCGGGCCGGGGCTACTCGGATGATCCGGAACGGACTGCTCAGCCGCACAGGGCGACGATCGACGGGGACACCGTGCCCTTCGCCGCCTCGCACAGGGGTGCCATGTCGTACGTGCGAGGCTGCGCGGGCCGGGGCTTCGGCCGTACGGGCGGCCGCTTGCGGGGCTTGGGCGCCGGGGCGGCGCGCTCGGGCCGCGCCGGCCGGGCAGCCGCGCGACCGCCGGTCCGGTGCTGCGGCGGCCGGTGCTCCTCGGGCTGCGCGGCGGGCGGCTCCGGCTCGGGCTCCGCATCGGGCTCGGCCGCCGGCGAGGCCGGCGGGGGCTCCGCCGCCGGGAGCCGGCCCAAGGGCAGGGCGTCGACCGCCGTTTCCCGGGCCGTGGTCCGGTCCACCGGCGGAGCCGGCAGGGCCGGTTCCGCCGGTCCGTCCGGCCGTACGGTCACGCACCCGGCGGTCAGCGCCAGGGCGGCGAGGATCAAGGGCAGGGGCAGAGCCACCCGGCGTAACTGCATCCGTCCACCCTGCCGTACGACAGGCGGTGGAACCTACGCACCGTCACCCACACGAGTGGGCCCTGCGCGGGCCCGGCCACACCGCCCGGCGGCCCTGCGCGGCCATCCCGCGACGGCCGGTGCGCTCCACCGCCGTGCGGTGGCGGCCCTGTTGGCCGTGCCGTTGCCCGTACCCGGGTCGGTACGGGAAGCGCAGTGCACGGCTGTGTCCACCCTCGGCGTCGGCCCGGTGACGTGGTCGGACCGGCGGTTTTCAGGCCGCCAGTCCGCGACGCGAACGTACCAACGAGGGCGTAACAAGGTAATAAAGAGGTATAGGGGCGGCAAAGCAGCGGTCACCGGCCGGGGCGGCGCGAGCGGCGTAACCCGCGGGCGGTACGGGCTGTTGCACGGGAGAGGGCCCATCCACGGTGAACGGAGTTCCGATGCCGCAGCTGACCGACGAGGCCGTGACCGACGAGGACGGCGGAGGGCCGGGCACGTGGATGACCCCGCAGGAGTACGGGGCTTCGCGGGCCGCGCTCTGGACCGGCGCCGTCGTCCTGGTCACCGACACCGACGGCCGGATCCTCGTCCAGAGCGTCGACTACCGCGCCGACCGGATGCTGCCCGGGGGCGCGGTGGACGCCGGCGAGGCTCCGTCGGCCGCCGCGGCCCGCGAGGTGCGGGAGGAACTCGGTGTCGACGGCAGCTACCCGAACGGCCTCGCCGTGGACTGGATCCCGGCGGACACCCCCGGCTTCCCGCCCGAGATGCGCTTCCCGGGAGAGGTCCTGTTCGTGTACGACGGCGGCACCTGGACCCCGGACCGCATCGATGCGATCCGCCTCCCCGCCCAGGAGATCACCGGCGTCCACTTCGCCGAACCGGCCGACCTGCCCGCCCTGATGGACCCGGGCGACGCCCGTCGCGCCCTGTCGGCGCTGCGCGCCCGCATCAACGGCGGCGGCCCGGCCCTGCTGGAGGCCGGCCGTCCCGTCGCGCCGACCACCCTGGACCGGCTCGGGGTCCTGCGCACCCGCCGCACCCCGCACCACGGCACCTGGCACTCCGGCCCGGCCCCCGCGGCGCTGCCCGTACGGGAGCCCTCGGCCTGGCTGTTCGCCCCCGACGGCCGGGTCGTGCTGCTGATCTGCCGCACCACCGGCACCGCCCAGCTCCCGCCGCCCACGGCGGACTCCACCCCGCTCGGCCACCGGTACGCCGACGAAGCCGCCCATCCCCGTTTCGCGGCCCGCCTCACCTCCCTGCCCCCGTCCGCGGACCCGGCGTACGCGCGCCTGCTGGCCACCCCCGAGCAGGTCCGCGAACTCGCCGACTGGGGTCCGGCGGGCCACGCCGAACTCGCCGCGGTCCACACGGCCCGCGCCCGCCTCTCCCTTCCCCGCCCACCCCGCACCCCCCTCACGGAACTCCCCGACCGGGGCACCCGCTGGTAACACCACCGGACCCTGTCAGGCAGCAGCCACCCCGACTCCGTCGTCGCGGAGCTCGCGCCCCGCCTCGCGCCGGCCCTCGAAGCCGACCGTACGAACCCGGCGGCCCGCCACCGCTGGGCAGCCTGGCGGGGCGCCCCGCTGCCGGACCACCGCAGCCGGCACACCGACCGGGCACTCAGTGGGGCCATCGACTCGTTCTGGGACCTGACCCGCCCCGGCGTGCGCGTCGACGACCTCTGCAACGGCATCACCGACCCGGAGTTCCCTGTCATGCAGGACCTCTGGGAGCCCGAGCCGGACCCGGCGGGCACGATCGTCTCCGTGCACCGCAAGGACTACGCGGTCGCCGCCCTGTTCCATGCCGTCGGACCGGACCGGGCCTCCCTGCTGCCCGGCTGGTGCGGCAACGTGCTCCTCGCCGCGCCGAGGTGCGCCGGACGCTGCCGGGCGTGGAGCGGGCGCTGACCTTCACCGCCGGGGAACGGGCCCGCGTCGCCGACCGGGACCGGCTGGACTACGGCGCCCGCGAGGAGCCCGTCACCGACGGCCCCCTCCGCGTCTGGCGGTCTGCCGCCGCTGCGGGGCGCGGGCTCCGTGCCGTCGCGTTGCACGTCCACTGACCCGCCCGGTGGGGCGTCACGGGCTCAGGGGTGGGGCCATGCGGCGTCGGTGAAGCCGAGGCGGCGGTTCATCGCGATGGCCCGGGTGCTCGCCGGGTGTGGACGGTGCGGATCGTCGCGACCCCGCAGGAGCGGGCGCATCCGACGCCGAGCACCTTCATGGCGAGCGAGACCCCCTGCCGGCGGTGGGTTTCTCGAACCCGTCATCTCGCTGAACACGTAGCCCTCGGCCCGCCAGTCGGAGATCGCCGAAAGGCCGATCCACCGGCCGCCGCCGTCGAGCGCGATGACGACCCCGTGCGGATCGTAGGACGCCGCTGATCCGGCGCTCCAGGTACGCGTCGTACGTGTGGGGCCCCGGCCCGGGATGTCCGCCGAGCACGTACGATCCGGGCCGCGCCCGAACCGCACCCGGATCCGGCGGCGGCACACGGCGGGCGCCCCCGCCGCGACCTGGGAAATCCGGGGCCCGCGGGCTCCGGTCCCGCAGCATGGGGGGATGAGCGACAGCGCGATCACCTACACCCTGTACGTCCAGGCCGATCCCGACCGGGTCTGGCAGGCCCTGACCGAGCCCGCCTTCACCCGGCGGTACTGGGGGCTGAGCTTCGAGACCGACTGGGCGGTGGGATCGAGGATGGACTGGGTGGAGCGCGGGGCCCGGACGAGCGATCCCGAACAGGTGGTCCTCGCCTGCGTCCCGAACCGCCGGCTCTCCTACACCTGGCACACCTTCACCCCGCAGTGGGCGGCCTCGGCCGGGGTCGCCGAGGAGCTGCGGGCCGAGCTGGCGCAGGAGCGGCGTACGAAGGTGACGTACGAGATCGAGCCCGTCGGGGACACGCTCGCACGGCTGACCATCCACCACGAGGGCTTCCAGCCCGGCGGCACCCTGATCGGCATGTGCAGCCGCGCCTGGCCGATGCTCGCCTCCAGCCTCAAGACCCTGCTGGAGACCGGGGCTCCGCTGCCCGAGCCGGGGCACGACTCGGACCAGGGCCGGGGCGGGTACGAGGCCCACGGCAGCTGAGCCCGGACGAACCGGCGGGGGGCCGGAGCACGGCGTCGGCCCGCCCGGCCGCCCCCTACCTCCCGCCTCCGCCCCGCCCGGACAGCCGTACGCGCGCCTGGGATCATGTGTAACGACCACGGAACCAGGAGCGTTGACATGAACCTCGAACACCACCGCGTCGTCATCACCGCCGCCGGCCGCGACTTCGGGCGCACCCTCGCCCTCCGGTTCGCCGCCCGGGGCGCCGAGGTCCACCTCTCCGCGCGCACCCTCGAAGCCGCCGCACGCGTCCGCGAGGAGATCCTCGCGCAGGGCCACGACGCCGACCGCGTCCACGCCTTCGCGTGCGACCTCACGGACCCGGCCTCCGTACGGGAGTTCGCCGCCGCGGTGGCCGCCCGCACCGACCGCATCGACGTGCTCGTGAACAACGGCTCCCGCTACCAGCACGGCACGGACCTGCTCTCCGCATCCGACGCGGACGTGGTCGACACCCTCGCCTCGGGCGCCACCGGCACCGTCCTCGCCACCAAGGCCTTCCTCCCGCTGCTGCTGAACTCGGACAAGCCCGACATCGTGACGATGGTCTCCGGCTGCGGCGAAACCGGACACCACCGCTCCGACGCGCACGACGCGTTCTACGCCGCCAAGTCCGCCCAGGCCGGCTTCACCGAGATCCTCTCGCGTCGGCTGCGCGACCAGGGCGTCCGCGTCATCTCCCTCTACCCGCCGGACTTCGACAACCACGACCCGCTGTCCCCGGAATGGGAGAGCGCCCCGCGCACGGTCAAGGACCCGCTCACCGCCCAGTCGCTGGTGGACTGCATCTTCTTCGCCATCGGCCAGCCCCGCGACTGCTTCATCAAGGCGTTCTCCTTCGAGCAGGTCTGACGGGCACGGGCCGCACCCTCGAGGCGCTCCCGGACGGCCCGGCCGCCCTCGGGTGCGACGGCCTCGCGGAGGCACCCCTGCGCACCGGTCGTTCACGGCGGTCGTGTGGAATGGGCGGCATGGGGATGAGCAAGAACCAGATACGCGAGGGGGGCGGCCCGGCGCACCGCGCCGAGGGCTCGGCCACCACCGCGCCCGACCACTGGCGCTACGCCCGCCACCTCGTCGCCCTGGCCGCCGCGGCCGGTGCGACGGTCGGGGCCGAGGCGGACGCCGTGGCCGCCGTGCTGCGCGATCGCGACCCGGTGATGGCCGAGAGCGCGGTGGTCACCCACCTCGACCGCCGCGCCGCACACCTGCTGACCGACCCGGGTTTCCCCGGCTGGGCCCGGGCCATGGACACCGCGATCGGCGCCCGCGCCTTCCCGGCCCGCCGGCTGCGCGAGTGGAACCTGCTCAAGGCGATCACCGACGGTGAGCCGTGGTCGCCGGCCGAGCTCACCGCCGCCTCCGACTGGTGCCAGCGCACCGCCGCCCAGTCGCTGCCCTCGTACGAGGCCCTCGACCTGCTCTCCGCCACGGCCCGCACCCGCCGCGTGCGCAACACCGCCGCCCAGCGCCTGCACCGCCGCAACATCACGGACTGAGGCCGCGGACCCGCCCTGCCAGGCCCTCCGGGCACAGCCGAGAAGAGGTGCGGCTGGGAAGAAAGGGGCAATCGGGAGCAAGATGGGAAAACGGGGCCCGCGGTTCCGCCCGCTGAGCACCGGAGTCTCGTCACACGGCTGTTCGGGGGTTTATGGTCTGCCTACCTGGCCGGGTATCAGCGTTGATCCGATGCCGTTTCACTGGAGGCTGCTCTCCGTGTCGCACGTTTCCCAAGCTCCCGTCACCACCCCCGACGGCGAGCCTGCTCCGCCCGCTCCGACCGCGTACAGCCAGGTCAAGGGCTGGTTCTCGGACTATGACCAGGTGCTTTTCGACTGGTTCCTGACGCGCCAGAACGGCGAAGAGGCAAAGCCGGGCGATCTTCTCGAGCTCGGCGCTTTCATGGGGAAGAGCGCGATCTTCCTCGGGGGGTACCTGCGGGAGGGAGAGGAGTTCACCGTCTGTGACCTCTTCGACTCGCCCGCGCCGGACGACTCCAACGTCGCCGAGATGCAGGGCTCGTACCCCACGCTCACCCGCCGCGGGTTCGAGACGAACTACCTGGCCTTCCACGAGGCCCTGCCCACGGTCATCCAGGCACCGACCTTCGTGGTCGCCGACCGGGTGCGCCCGGCGAGCTGCCGCTTCATCCACATCGACGCCTCGCACCTCTACGAGCACGTCGTCCAGGACATCGCGTCCTCGCGCGTCGTCGCGGCTCCGGGGGCCGTGGTCGTCTTCGACGACTACCGCTCCGAGCACTGCCCCGGTGTCGCCGCCGCCGTGTGGGGCGCGGTGGCCACCGACGAGCTGCACCTGATCGCCGTGTCCGCGTCGAAGCTGTACGCGACCTGGGACGACCCGGCGCCCTACCGGTCGGCGCTGCTCAGCTGGCTGGAAGGCCGTACGGACCTGTGGCACGGGGTGGACGTCGTGGCCGGCCAGTCCCTGGTCCGCATCGGTGACGAAGGGGCCGTCCCGCCCGCGCCGCCCGCGCCGCTGCGTCCGGCGCCCGAGCCCGTCGTGCCGCCCGTGCACCAGCCCGGACCCCGCCCGCGGGCCGGAACCGCGTGGCGCAGGCTGGCCAAGGACCTGCTCCCGCCGGTGATCACCCGCGCGATCGTGTCCTGGCGGCGCCGCCGCGGCTGACCCCGGTCGCGCCTCCCGCCTGCGTACGCACGTCGGTGCCGGCCCCCGGATCCGGGGACCGGCACCGACGGCGTCGGGTCTCAGCCGCCCTTGCGGACGCGGGCCGCGCGGCGCGCCTCGGCGAGCTTGCGGGCCTCCGAGGTCTTGCGGGACTCCTTGCCCGCCCCCGGCCGGCCCGGACGCGTACCGATCCCGCGGAAGCCGAGGTCCGTGCCCGAGGGGCGGCCCTTCGCGTCGGTCGGCTCGGCGCCCGCCAGCGGCACCCCGGACGGGGGCTTGGCCCCGGTGATCCGGCTCAGCGCGGCCTCGCCGGAGCGGACCTGGGTGGTGGTCGGCCGGATCTTGGCCTCGGCCATCAGCCGGACCATGTCCCGGCGCTGGTTCGGGGTGACCAGGGTGACGACCTTGCCGGACTCGCCCGCGCGGGCGGTACGGCCGCCCCGGTGCAGGTAGTCCTTGTGGTCGGCCGGCGGGTCCACGTTCACGACGAGGTCGAGGTCGTCGACGTGGATGCCGCGCGCGGCGACGTTCGTCGCGACGAGGACCGTGACGGCCCCGGTCTTGAACTGGGCGAGCGTCCGCGTGCGCTGCGGCTGCGATTTGCCGCTGTGCAGCCCTTCCGCGCGTACGCCCATGGCCCGCAGGTGCTTCACGAACTGGTCCACGCCGTGCTTGGTGTCCAGGAACATCAGCACCCGGCCCTCGCGCGCCGCGATCTCGGTGGCGGCCGAGTACTTGTCGGCGGAGTGGATGTGCAGCACGTGGTGGTCCATCGTGCTCACCGAGGCCGCCGACGGGTCCACGGTGTGGGAGACGGGGTCCTTCAGGTAGCTGCGCACGAGCTGGTCCACGTTGCGGTCCAGGGTGGCCGAGAACAGCATCCGCTGCCCGGCGTGGTGCACCTGGTCCAGGATCTCCGTGACCTGCGGCATGAAGCCCATGTCGCACATCTGGTCGGCCTCGTCGAGAACGGTGATCTTCACCCGCTCCAGGTGGACGTCGCGCCGCCCGATCAGGTCGCTGAGCCGCCCGGGGGTGGCCACCACGACCTCGGCGCCGGTACGCAGCGAGCTCACCTGCCTGCCGATCGACAGGCCGCCGACCACCGTGGCCATCCGCAGGTCCAGGGCCTGCGCGTACGGGGTGAGCGCCTCGGTCACCTGCTGCGCCAGCTCGCGCGTCGGTACGAGGACCAGCGCCAGCGGGCGCTTCGGGTCGGCCTTGCGGCCCGCGGTACGGGCCAGCAGGGCCAGGCCGAAGGCCAGGGTCTTGCCGGAGCCGGTCCGCCCGCGGCCGAGGATGTCCCGGCCGGCCAGGGAGTTGGGGAGCGTGGCCGCCTGGATCGGGAAGGGCTCCGTCACCCCCAGGTCGGTCATCGTCGTCACCAGCTCACGGGGCAGGTCGAGCTCGGAGAACGCCTCCACCGGCGGCAGCGCCGGCTCGACCGTCTTCGGCATCGCGAACTCGCCCTGCAGGGGGGCGGTCCGGGGGGTCTTGCCGCCGGACTTCGCACCGCCCTTGGGGCCTGCCTTGGCTCCGGCCTTGATGCCGAAACGCCCGTGTGCTGACGGGTTCCTCATGCAGAACCTTCCGTGAGACGTGAAAAGAGAAATTTTACCATCGGGGCCGCCGCGCCACGGGACTGCGGGGTCACCGGCCTGCGGGGTCACCGGCCCGCAGGGTCACGGGACCGCGGCGTTACGGGACTACGGAGCCACGGGGCCGAGCTGCCCGCCCCGCACCTCGGCGAGGTGGGCGGTCATCTCGACCGTCGCCCGCGCGAACCAGTCGGCGATGACGGCGATCTCGTCGGGGGAGTACTCGGCGAACACCGCG
The DNA here is from genome assembly GCF_055570595.1 of Streptomyces sp. NPDC031132. Classification (NCBI taxonomy): domain Bacteria; kingdom Bacillati; phylum Actinomycetota; class Actinomycetes; order Kitasatosporales; family Streptomycetaceae; genus Streptomyces; species Streptomyces sp. NPDC031132. Next base: position 284,012 of record NZ_JBVIGX010000005.1, on the reverse strand, counting down.
CCGAGCCGGGCGTAGAAGGGCTCGTACACGGCGAAGACCCGGGCCGCGGCCGCCGGGTCGGCGACCACGCGCACCCGGCGCCGGTCCGCGGGATCCGGCTGCCGGCGGGCGTATCCGGCCCGCTCCAGCCGGTTGAGCACCCCGGTGACGGCCCCGGTGGTCAGGTTCGTCAGCTCGGCGAGGTCGCCCGCGCCCAGCGGGGCGTCCCCGGCTCCCAGAATGTGGCCCAGGCAGGTCAGGTCGGTGACGTTCAGCCCGAGCAGCTGCGCCACTTCCTGCTGGCCGATGAGGCCGAGCGCGACGTACCGGTCCATGCGCGACAGCGCCTCCGCGGGCGTGGCCGCGGGGCGGGACTTGCCCTGCACGCAGATACTCCTTAGTGTCTAAGTAACTTAGCTCGTGAGATGCTTATCTTGCTCACTAAGGCATCTCGCCCTTCGAGCCTACTGCCGCCCGTCCGTCTGGGGAGAATCATGAGCGCGCACGGAGACGTCGACCTCGGCCACACCGTCGCAGGCTGGACCGGCACCGCCCTGGCCCTGCTGGGCTGTACCGGAGCCGGGGTCGCCGTGTGCGCGGCCTGGACCCCCGGCATCTGGCTCGGCCTCGGCCTGGTCGCCGTGGCCGGGGTCGTCACCTGGGTCCTGCACCTCGCCGGCTGGGGCAAGCCCGGCGGCCCGCGCCCCCGCGCCGAGTGGGACTGGCGCACCCGGGACACCGTCGCCCGGACCGGGCACGCACAGTGCCTGGGCTGCCGGGTCGGTGGACCCCGGCGCGCCGCCGCCTCGGCCCCGCGGCCGCGGCCCGCCGAGCTGTCACCCGCAGTGGACGGCGGGGGGTGAACGAAAGTTCTAACTGTCCCCGGTTGGCCGCGCCTGGGGTGTGGCGCGCGGGACGGTTGGGCAGGATGGAGACGGCTGCACCTCACGTGTGGTCCGCGTGGAACGTTGAGAAGGATCCGTACTGATGGCAACAGGCATCGTGAAGTGGTTCAACTCGGAGAAGGGGTTCGGCTTCATTCAGCAGGACGACGGCGGCCCCGACGTGTTCGTGCACTTCTCCGCCATCCAGGGCACCGGCTTCAAGGAGCTGCAGGAAAACGAGAAGGTCGAGTACGACGTCACTCAGGGCCCCAAGGGCCCGCAGGCGGAAAATGTGGTCCCGCTTCGGTGACGCCACTTCACGAGCCCAGCCCGTGACATGAGCCCCGCCGGTCGGTCCGGCGGGGCTCATGGCTGTCATGGGGCGGGGGTGGAGGCGGAGGCGGTCATGGGCCGGGTCCGGAGGCCGTCACGGACCGGGCGGCCGGGAGCCCGCGCGGTGCAGGGCCAGCAGCAGCGGCCAGACGTGGTCCGCCAGCTCCGCCGGGGAGCCCGGAACGCCGTCGTGCAGCCAGTCGGCGAGGATCCCGGTGAAGGTCGCGGCCACCGCCGAGGCCACCAGGTCGGCGTGAGGGGCGCCCGCCGCCGTGCGTTCGGCGCGGGCGCGGGCGCGCAGCTCCCGGTGGAGCCGCTCGCCGAGCGGGCCGCCGCCGCCCGGCAGGAGCAGGGTGCGGTACAGGGCCCCGTGCGCGGCGGCGTCGGCGAGGAAGCCGGCCAGCGCGGCCGGGGGCCGGGCCGGGGCCCGCGCTCCGGGCTCCGTCTGCCAGGCGTGCAGGGCGTCGACCGCCGCGTGCACCACATCGGCGCAGGCGTCGACGGCCAGCGCCGGGAGGTCCTCGTAGTGCAGGTAGAACGTGGCGCGGCCGACCCCGGCCCGGCGGACCACCGCCGACACGCTGACCTCCCCGAGCGGCCGGTCCGCGCACGCGGCGAGCAGGCTCTCGCGCAGCCGGGCCTTGGTGCGGGCGGTCCGCGGGTCCTCGGGGCTCACGGGGTGCTCGGGGTGCTCGGGCCTCACCGTGTCCTCGGGGCTCACGCGGCCAGCAGCGCCGCGCCGAGGGCGAGCGCGCCGGGCAGGGCCTGGGCGACCAGGATGCGGCGATGGGCGGTCGCGGCCCCGTACGCCCCGGCGACGATCACGCAGACGAGGAAGAAGATCTGTGTGGCGAGCGAATCGATGACCAGCGACCAGACCAGGCCGGCGGCCAGGAAGCCGTTGTAGAGGCCCTGGTTGGCGGCGAGCGGTGCGGTGCGGCGGGCGAGGTCCTCGTCGAACCCGGACAGGGCCCGGCCGGGCGGCCGCTGCCACAGGAACATCTCCAGGACCAGGAAGTACAGGTGCAGCGCTGCGACGACACCGATGAGGACCTGAGCGACCGTGTGCACGGCCACCTCCGTTTCGCGAGCTTGGGTCGGGCGGGCCACTTCCTGGACAACTGTACAGGAAGTCGGGTGCGCCATCACCCGAACGGGCGCGGCTACGCTGACCGCATGACCCCCCTCGTCCATTCGGACTTCGGCACCGGCCGCCACCGCGAGGCCTCGCTCATCCGCCACGCCCTCGGGAGCGTGCACGACGAGGTGCTGGTCGCGGGCCTCGCGGGCGGGATCGGCTTCATGTACTTCGTCTTCGAGTACGCGGGCCACCCGCCGATGCCGACGATCGTCGCCCAGGCCCACCCCCAACCCTGGGTGCAGACGGCTCTGGGCCGGCTGCACGTCCCGTACGAGGCCACGCGCAGCGCCAAACCCCGCTGGGGGCGGATGTGCGCCGCCCTCGACGGCGGCCGTCCGGTGTTCTGCACGGTCGACCGGTCCCGGCTGCCCTGGCACCACGGGGTTCCGGAGATGGCCGGCGCGGATCCGTACACCGTGGTCGTCGCGGGCTACGAGGGTCCGGAGGGCGAGACCCTGTACGTCGAGGACGGGGCCGACGTCCCGTACCGGATCGGCCGGGAGGAGTTCGGCGCCGCCTGGACGGGGCACCGCAAGGGCCACCACCAGATGGTGGTGCCCACCGGACCGGCCACCGGCGAGCCGGACCTCGACGAGGCGGTCGCCACCACCGCCGCCCGGCTCACCGGGCCGGTGCTCGGCAACCAGTTCGACGTCAACTTCGGCTTCTCCGGCATGGCGAAGTTCGCCGCGCAGCTGCGGGACACGAGCACCAAGACCGGCTGGGAGCGGCGGTTCGCCGGCCCGGAGGCGTTCCGGGTGGGCACCGGGCGGCTGTACGCCTGCCTGGAGGAGGAGTGGACCGCCCCCGGCGCCACGCGGCCGCTGTACGCCGATTTCCTCGACCTTGCCGGGCGGCCGGAGGCGGCCTCGCTCCTGCGGGACTCCGCCCGGCACTGGTCGGAGCTGGCGGACTTGGCCCGTACGGCCGACCCGGACTCCGACGCCGCCGCGCGGCGGGCCCTGTTCGACGCGTGCGCCGAACTCGTGGACCGCTCGCTGGACCTGGAGCGCCGGGCCGTCGCCCTGTTCTGAGCCGTACGGGCTCCCGGCGCGCGGGTTGCGCTGCTGCGCTCGCGCCGGTTGCTCCTCCCGGATCCCGCCGGTTACTCCTCCTGGATCCGGATGGCGGCGACCGGGCAGGCGCGGGCGGCCTCACGGAGCAGGGGGCTGCCGTTGCCGTCCTCCCGGCCCGGGAGCACCTGGCTGAACCCGTCGTCGTCCTGGGTGAACACGTCCGGCGCGGTCAGGGCGCACTGCCCGGCGCCGATGCAGACGGCCGTGTCGATGTCGATGCGCTGTGGCGACATGCCCTCACCATGCCACGGGGAGTTCGACCATGCCCTGGATGGTGTCGCCGGGCCGGAACGGGATCCGGTCCGGCTCCGCCGCCAGCCGGAGCCCCGGCAGCCGCGCGAACAGCGTCCCCAGGGCGATCTCCATCTCGGCGCGCGCCAGGTTCTGCCCGAGGCACTGGTGGACGCCGAAGCCGAACCCGACGTGGTGCCGGGCGGGCCGGTGCCAGTCCAGCGCGTCGGGCTCCTCGAACACCGCCGCGTCCCGGTTGATGACGGAGGTGGAGAAGATCACCCCGTCGTCCGCGCGGACCGTCACGCCGCCGATCTCGATGTCCTCCGTCGCGACCCGCAGCATCCCGTCCGCGATGGACAGGAAGCGCATCAGCTCCTCCACGGCCACCGAGATCAGCGAGGGGTCGGCGTGCAGCTCGGCCAGCTGCTCGGGGTGCCGCAGGAGGGTGAACGTACCCAGCGAGATCATGTTGGCCGTGGTCTCATGGCCCGCGATCAGCAGGATCGCGGCCAGCGAGACCAGCTCGTCGATGTCGGTCTCACCGGTCTCCAGGCGCCGCTCGACGAGCTCGTCCAGCAGCCCGTCGCCCCGGCGCGTGCGCTTGCGCTCGATCAGATCGGCCAGGTACCCGTTGATCCGGGATCGCGCGTCCTCCACGTCGGCGAGCTCCGGCCCGCGCAGCAGCCGCCGGGACTGCGCCTCGAAGAACTCGTGGTCCTCGTACGGGACTCCGAGCAGGGCGCAGATCACCATCGACGGCACGGGCAGGGCGAAGGCGCTGACCAGCTCGGCCTCCGGCCCCCTCGCGATCATGTCGTCGATCAGCCGGTCCACTGTCTGTTGGATCGCGGGCCGCAGGGCCGCCGTCCGCTTCAGTGTGAAGCTCGGGATGAGCATCCGGCGCTGGGTGTTGTGCACGGGGTCGTCGACGCCCAGCAGGGCCGTGCGGCGGTTCTGCAGGCCCTTGAACCGTTTCGTGGGGGCGGGGAAGGCCTCGTTCTGCCGGTCGGCCGAGAGTCGTCCGTCGGAGAGCAGGGCGCGCGCCTCGGCGTGCCCGGTGACCACCCAGACCGAGCGGCCGTCGAAGAGGGTGACCCGGGACAGCGGCCGGCCCTCGCGGAGGGGTTGGTAGGCGGTCGGCGGGTGGTAGGGGCAGGTTCGGTCCTGAGGGAAGGCAACGGTCTCTGACATGCAGCACCTCGTAAGCATGGTTCCGTGTGTCCGTCTCGCCGGAACCCATTACATGCCCTAGGCACCTATCTGACCTATGCCAGTTTCGGCCAGATAGCCCTCTTTGGCCCGCGCGGGCGAGTGGCCGCCGAGCCGCTCAGAGATGGGCGTCGAGGAACTCCCGGAGCTCCGCGCGGCTCATCGCGCCGGCCCGGCTCGCCACGGCCTCGCCGTCCTTGACGAGGACGAGGGTGGGCGCGCCGGCCACGCCGAAGCGCCTGGTCGGCTCGGGGCAGCGGGTCATGTCGGTCCGGACGGCCGTCAGGCGCGTGCCGTACTCCTCGGCCGCCTCCGCCACGAGCGCGTCCATCGCCCGGCAGGCCTCCAGGGCCTTGGGCCAGGTCCCGATGAAGTAGGCGAGAACCGGCCCCTCGGTCATGTCGAGGATGAAGTCGAACTCCCGGTTCTCCAGCGGCTGGTGTACCCGACGTGCCATGGGCGGTGCTCCTGCTTCGTGTGCCGAGTGATGCGTGGGCGGGTCCCCATCATCGCTGCCGGGTTCGCGTGGCTCGAATTCCCGCCCGGAACGGGTGTTTCCGCCAAGCCGCCGCGCTGCTGCGCACCTGGACCGGGGCGGTCGTCCGGATGAGCCTCGGCGAGCCGACGGCGGGCGTCGACGGCGACACGGGCGTCGCCCTCGGCGCCGGTCCGGCAGCGCTCACCGCCACCTTCGGCTTCGGGGCGGGCCCTTTCGACCGGCTGGGGTCGGCCGCCGCCCGGCCGGAGGCGCTCGCCCCGCTGCCCGCGTTCACGGACGACCGGCTCGATCCGGCCCGCTGCGGCGGCGACCTGTTGGTGCAGATCGGCGCCGACGACCCGTTCGTCGCCGTGCACGCCCTGCGCACCCTCCAGCGGCTGCCCCGGGGCGTGGCCCGGACCCGGTGGGTGATGTCCGGTTTCACCCGGCCGTCCGGGGCGGCTGCGGCTGTCGGGGTCGGGCCCGGTTCCGTGTCCGGAACCCACCGGAACCTGATGGGCCGGCTCGACGGCACCGCCGACCCGGCCCCGGCCGACGACCCCGCCCAGCGGGCCCGGACCCTCGTCACCGGCCCGGACACGCCCGGCTGGCCGGCGGCTCGTACGTCGTCGTACGCCGGATCCGGATGCTGCTCGGCACCTGGGAGGGGCTGCCCGTCGACCACCGCGAGCAGGCCGTCGGGCGGCGCGTGGCCGACGGCGCCCCGCTGACCGGCGGCACCGAGCGCACCCTCGTGGACCTGGACGCCGTCCGGTCCGACGGGAGCCCCGTCATCGCGACCAACGCCCACGTCCGGCTGGCCGCGCCGCGCACCAACGGCGGCGCGACGATGCTGAGGCGCGTCTGGTCGACCACGACGGCCTGCGCCCCGACGGCACGCCGGACGCGGGCCTGCTCTTCGTCGCCTGGCAGGCCGACCCCCGTACGGGCTTCGTCCCCGTCCAGCAGCGGCTGGCCCGGGGCGATGCCCTCGCGCGCTCCATCGAGCACGAGGCGTCCGCCCTGTTCGGCGTACCGGGTGGGGCCGCGCCGGGGGAGTACGTCGGGCAGCGCCTGCTCGAAGGCTGAGACCGGCGACCCGAGGCCGTTGTCAGTGGTACCTGTGAAGCTGGGCGCCATGGACGACAGGATGCTCCGGCGCCGGGTCTACGGCGCCGACCACGACGACCCCGACCCCGGCCCGCGCCCCGGTCATGTCTACGGCGAACTCGTGGGCGGCCCCCTGGACGGGCTCCTCCTGGACATCACGGGCTGGAGCCCGTCCCAACTCGCCGAAGAGGCGCGTCTCCCCACCGAGATAGGTCGCTACGGGGCCGGCGGTCGCGCCCACTACCGCCGCCGCGCGGCCGACCCGGACCGCTGGGACTGGTCGGGCGACAGCCGGTGACCCAGGCCCGCGACCCCGGTGGCGGGCCGTCAGCCGGCCGCGCCCCGGCTGACGTTGCGGGCCCACAGGACCAGCGGGAGCTGCAGCGGCAGCCGGGCGATCGCCACGGCCTGTACGGCGGGCGAGCGGCGACGGGCGTCGACGGCCATCTTCACGTTCGCGGGGAACACCCCGACGAAGAACGCCGCCGCGGCCAGCGCCGCCACCCGGCGGGTGCGCGGATGGGCGACGCCCGCGGCGAGCGCCAGCTCGGCCGCGCCGCTCACGTACGTCCACTGCCGGGCGGTGCCGGGCAGGGCGCTCGGCACGATCGCGTCGAACTGCTTCGGCGCGACCGCGTGGGCGACGCCCGCGGTCGCCAGCAGGCCGGCGAGCAGGACGGGGGAAGAAGGGGTGCGCGGCATCGGAAGGTCCTCTCGGAGGGGCCGGAACCCGCGATCCTACTCGCGGGTAGGGCTTTTCGGTCTGGAAGATTTCTTGTGAAGAAATCTCCGGGGAGCTGTCGATCCGGGCGTCTCCCGTTCGACGAAGCAGTGAGAGGCGGGGAAGGCCCCCGCCCGTCCGACCGAGGAGTCACCGTGCCGCGCTTTCTTTCCATGATCCGTATCGACGAGCAGGCCCTTCCCGCCAACACCGAGTTCCCGCCGGAGTTCGGGCAGCGGATGGGCGCACTGATGGAGGAGATCACCAAGGCCGGGGTGATGCTGGACACCGCCGGGCTGCTCCCGACCTCCGAGGGGACCCGGGTGACCTGGTCCGGCGGCAAGCTGAGCTACACCGACGGGCCCTTCACCGAGACCAAGGAGGTCGTCGGCGGCTACGCCATCCTCCAGGCCAAGGACAAGGCCGAGGCGCTGGAGTGGACCAAGCGGTTCCTCGAGATCCACCCCGAGGAGTGGACGGTCGGCGCCGAACTGCGCCAGATCGACGAGGGCTGACCGCACTGCGACCGCGGGCCGGCCACCCGCGACTGCGCCCCGCGCCGCGCCGCGTTTGCCCTGCCCCGTCACGGCTGCTCTGATGGGTGGCCGTGACGGCAGTGAGTGCGACCCAGGCGGTCGAAGCGGTGTTCCGGATCGAATCGGCACGGATCATCGCCGGTGTGGCGCGCATCGTGCGCGACCTCGGCATCGCCGAGGAGATCGCACAGGACGCGCTGGTCGCCGCCCTGGAACAGTGGCCGGAGTCGGGTGTCCCGGACAAGCCGGGCGCCTGGCTCATGGCCACCGCCAAACACCGCGCGATCGACCTCGTCCGCCGCAAGGAGACGTACGCCCGCAAGCTCGCCGAGGTCGGCCGGAGCCTGGAGGACGTGCCGCCGCCCGCCGAGCCGGCGGCCCCGGACGACATCGACGACGACCTGCTGCGGCTGATCTTCACCGCCTGCCATCCCGTCCTGGCCACCGAGGCGCGGATCGCGCTCACCCTGCGCCTGATGGGCGGGCTGACCACCCAGGAGATCGCCCGCGCCTTCCTGGCCTCGGAGCCGACCGTCGCCCAGCGCATCGTCCGGGCGAAGCGGGCGCTCGCCAAGGCGGACGTGCCCTTCGAGGTCCCGTACGGAGCGGACCGCGAGGAGCGGCTCGCCTCGGTCCTGGAGGTCATCTACCTGATCTTCAACGAGGGCTACTCGGCGACCGCCGGCGACCACCTCGTCCGCCCCGCCCTGTGCGAGGACGCCCTCCGCCTGGCCCGGGTCCTGGCCGGCCTGATGCCCGGGGAGCCCGAGGTGCACGGGCTGGCGGCCCTGCTGGAGTTCCAGGCCTCCCGGATCTCCGCCCGCACCGGGCCCGACGGCGAGCCCGTGCTGCTCGCCGACCAGAACCGGGCCAAGTGGAACCGGATGCTGATCCGCCGCGGCGCCCTGGCGATGCAGCACGCGGGGAGCGGCCCGTACTCCGTCCAGGCCGCGATCGCCGGCTGCCACGCGGAGGCGGTCCGCTACGAGGACACGGACTGGGCGACCATCGCGACCCTCTACGGGCGGCTCGTCGAGCTGGTCCCGTCGCCGGTCGTGGAACTCAACCGGGCGGTCGCCGTCTCGATGGCACAGGGCCCGGAAGCGGCGCTGCCGCTGGTCGACGCCCTGGCCGGGGAACCGGCCCTGCGCGCCTACCACCTGCTGCCGAGCGTACGGGGCGACCTGCTGGAGCGGCTGGGCCGCCGGGACGAGGCCCGGACGGAGTTCGAACGCGCCGCCTCGCTCACGCGCAACGCACGGGAACGGGCGCTGCTGCTCGGGCGTGCCGCCCGCGTGTGAACACGGGCGGCCGGCGTCGTCAGGAGCGGCGGGCGTACGGGGCGGAGTCGAGCGGGGTCCCGACGGCCCGGCGGGGCGACGTCAGCGCGATCGGCCGGCGGAACGCGCCGTGCCGGGCGATCTCCCGGACCGTCTGACGCAGCGCCTCCTGGAAGTCGTCCATGGTGCGTCGGGCGGCGGCGGTGTCCACGTAGAGCGAGTTCATGTGCAGGCCGTCCGCGTCCCGCTGGAACCAGGAGCAGGCGCCGTTGGCGCGCGCCGACCACACGTGAGAGGTCGGCCGCCAGTCCTCGTGCCGCTCGGCGCCGGGACACTTGCGGGCGTCGATGTACGAGAAGAAGTTCACCGGGTACGGCCACGAGCGGGCGGCGAACTCGGTGGGCGCCAGGAGCTGCCAGGCCCGGACGAACGGCACGTCGATGTGCTCCATCATCTTGCCGAACCCGGCCCGGACCGCGGCGATGACCTGGGCGAAGTCCCGGCCGGGCGAGGCGTCGAACTCGATGGGCAGGGTGTTGACGAACCAGCCTACCGAGTTCGCCCAGCCGCCCCGGCCGCGCTCGCTGAGCGGCATGAAGCCCCGGTACGCACCCGGCCCGCCGGCCTCGCGCAGACAGACCGCGACGGCGGCGAGGACCCCCATGAACGGCTTGCCGTCGACCGCCCGGCAGGCCTTCTCGAACACCTCGGCCTCGGCGGCGTCCAGCAGCGTGGAGGCCTCGTTGACGATCGGGTACATCCGGTCCGGCTCCACGCCGAGTTCGAGCGGGAAGCGGGGGAAGAACTCGCCGCCGCCGCGCGCCATGAACGACTTCCAGTAGCCGAGACGTTCGTCGTCGGCGTCGATGGAGAGGTAGCGGCGGCGCTGCTCCTCGGCGAAGTCGAGGTAGCTCGGTGCGGGCGGCAGATCGACGTCCTCGCCGCGGAGCAGCGCCTCGTACGCGCTCTGCACCTCGTGGACGACGATCGGCATCGACAGGCCGTCGCAGACGATGTGGTCGAAGGCCAGGTAGACGGTCGCGGAGTCCTCGCGCAGGACGGCGCCCATGGTGAACAGCGGCCAGGAGAGGGTGTCGATGCTGCGCGTGAACCGCTCGACGAGGAAGGCCCGCAGCTCGTCGGCGGAGTCGAAGGCGGCCACGGGGGCGGTGTCGAGGGCGAGTTCACCGGCGTCGATCGGCTCGCACGCCAACTCGCCCGCGAGGCGCCGGAACTCGCACCGCAGTACCTCGTGCCGGCGTACGAAGGCCAGCAGGGCCCGGGTCAGGGCCTGCTCGTCGAGCGCACCCGCGACCTCGAAGGTGACGGCGACCCAGGACGCGACGGGATCGTCGGCGCCGCGGCTCTCCTCGGCGACGGTGAAGTGCTTGTCCTGGTTGAACGAAGCCCTCCTGCCCGCCCCATCGCCCGCTGCACCGCCCGGCGCACCGCCCGCGCCGCCGGCGTCCGCCGCCGCCCCGGCCGTGGACCGCAACCGCCACTCGACGACCCGTCCGGGTGCCATGTGGTGCATCTCCAGAGGAAACTGCCGCATTCCGTCATCCCTTCGCCCCCAGAGTCAACCCCGAGGCCCTAACGACACCCGGCCCACGGAAGTGACGCCCACCAGTTCGTTCACCGGTCGTGGCACTGCGCGGGACGCGGCACGTCCCCGGCCCAGGGCACCGCTCCACCGACCGCACGACGGCTTCGTCAGCTCGGTAGCCGCGCCGGCGGCCCGGCGGGAACCACCCCCACGGGCCGGCTCATGCGTGCGGGTCCTCCGCGGAGTCGGGGCGGATCTCTATGTGGTCCGGGGCCAGGTCGACCGCGACGCGGTGTTCCATGCCGAGGGCCTCCAAGAACTTGTACGGGAGCTGCACGCGGCCGGTCCGGTCCAGCATCACGTACTCCCGCTCGCTCACCGACTCCGCGCCGTGTTCGTCGGTGACCGTGCGGCGCAGCACCTCGCTGCTGGTGCGGCCGTCGCGGATGGCCACCGTACGGCGCACCTCGCCCGCGACGAGCGGGTCGTGCGTCACGATGACGACCGTGGCGCCGAGCTCCCGGTTCACGGTGCGGAACGCCTCGAAGATCGCGGCGCCGGTCTCGGAGTCGAGCTCCCCGGTGGGCTCGTCCGCGAGGAGGACCGGCGGGTTGTTGGCCATGGCCACGGCGACGGCCACGCGCTGCTGCTCGCCGCCGGACAGCTGCGCGGGGCGGCGGTCGGCGAGGTGGCCGATCCCGAGGGCTTCGAGGAGCTCCGCGACCCGGGCGGCGTGGCGTTTCGCCGCACCACGCCTCGCGCCGCCGTTCAACTGGAGCGGCACGGCAATGTTCTGAGCTGCCGTCAGGAAGGGCAGCAGGTTGCGGGCGGTCTGCTGCCAGACGAAGCCCACCGCCTCGCGGCGGTAGCGCAGGGTGTCCTTCGCGGACATCTCCAGCAGGTTGTGGCCGCCGACGGTCGCGGTGCCCGCGGTGGGCACGTCCAGGCCCGCCAGGATGTTGAGCAGGGTGGACTTGCCGCTGCCGGAGGCGCCGACGAGCGCCACCAGATCCCCCTGGGCGACGGTCAGTTCCAGCCCCTGCAGGGCCTGTACCTCGACGCCGTCGCTGCTGAAGATCCTGACCAGGCGGTCGCATGAGATGGCCGTGTCCGCCCCGATGCTCCGGGGCTCGGCAGCGGCCAGGGCCTGCCGGCGCAGTTCTTCGTAGGTCGGCTGGTCGCTGTTCAACGCTGGTCTCCCGCTCTCAACTCGGTGGTGATCTGGCGCCGCCCGGTCACGGCCGCCTCGGCGAGCACGGCCGCCGCGACCAGGCCCGCCAGGATCAGGGCCTGCGCCAGTACGGCCCACGCGGCCGGCCGTACGCCGGTGTGCGTGCGCGAGCCGACCAGCGCGGACAGGTCCACGGCCGGCCCCAGCAGGGCCACGGCGGCCGCCGCGACCAGGGCGCCGCCCAGTGCGGCGGCCAGGGCCTGGGGCAGCGCCTCCGCCAGGATCAACGCCACGCCCTGCCGGGGCCGCAGCCCCATGGTCCGCAGCCGCGCGAGCAGCGCAGCCCGTTCCGGGGCGGCCCGAACCATGGTGAGCAGGACGGCCAGCAGGGCGAGGCCCCCCGCGCCGGCCACCGACGCCCAGAACAGCCGGGCCGCCGACCGCCCCAGCGGGTCGCGCGTCAGCCGGGCGTACTCGTCGGCGCTGGTGTGCACGGCCCAGCCCGCGAAGGTTGGGCTCCCGGGCACTGCGCGGACCAGCTCGTCCAGCGCGGCCTTGTCCGGGGAGCCGAGTGCGAACCACCGGGTCGGATGCGTCGTCTGGGCGACCGTCGCCGTGGCCGGGCCGGCCGGCAGGACGAGGAAGGAGCCTTCGACGCCCGGCAGGGCGGGCGTGCCCTCGACCACTCCCGCCTCCTTCACCGGCAACGCCCCGGCGTTGTCGAGGCGCAGCTCGTGCGGGCCGGCGCCGGCCAGCCGGGCGAAGTCGCGGCTGAACAGGGCGGGTACGGGCGCCCCGGCAGCGCTGCCCGCCAGCCGGGCCGGGTCGAACTCGCCCCCTCCCACGGCCCGGGCCAGTTCCGCGTACGTCACCGGGTCGGCCACGACCACGCGCACCTTGGTGGAACCCTGCTCGGTGCCGGAGACGAACGCGTCGTCGTCCGTCCACACCGGTACGGACAGTCGTACGCCGGGCAGTGCGGCGGCGGCCTCGAGGAGGGACTGCGGAAGGATCTCCCCGTAGGGCGCGATGACTTGCGCGTCGCCGCCCACGTTCACCCGCGCCACCTCGGTCCTGGCGCTGTCCACCGTGGCGAGGACGGCGGCCCCGAAGCCTCCCGTCGTGATCGCGAGCAGCAGGGCGACCACCGGCAGTACGGAGGGGCGGCGCCGGCCGCCGGTGCCGCGTGCTGCCCGGGCCAGCCCGAGGAAGCCGATAAGCCCGGACCGCCGCCCGGCCGACCAGGCCAGCGCTCCGACGAGGGCGGGGACGAGCCGTGCCAGGATCAGGCCGCCGCACAGGGCGAGCAGCAGCGGGGCGGCGACCAGCAGCGGGTCCACGCCCTCCCCGGCCGGGGCGACCCCGCGCAGCCGGACCTCGAACACGGCGGCGGCGGTCGCGACGAGGACGAGCAGCTCGCCGGCCAGCCGGCGCCGGGGGCGCGCGCCGCGCCGCGCGGACAGCACCACGGCGGCCCGTACGGGGAAGGCGAGCAGCGCGAACAGCGCGGCGGCCGAAGCGGCGAACAGGGTGGCCGTCCACCGCGGGGTCGGCAGCAGCAGGACGGCCAGCGCGGTCGCCGGCGCGGCAGCCGGCAGGACGGTGACCGCGCCCTCGCCGAGCAGGCGGAGCAGGATGCCGCGGCGCGACCCGCCGCGGGCGTGCAGCAGCCGCAGCTCGGCCTCGCGCCGGTCCCCGGTCAGGGCGCCGGCCAGCCAGAACACCACGACGGCCACCCCGGCGACCCCCGCCGGGCCGATCGCGGCGAGCGGCGCGGCGGCCGCCTCCCGGGCCCGGGCCTGGGCGAAGAGGGCCGGCAGCCCGGAACTGATCTGCAGCCTGGGCCGGCCCGTGGCCCGCGCCAGGTCGGTGGCGGTCTGGCCGGCCATGTACGCCGCGATCCGGTGCCCGACGGCGGCCAGTTGATCGGCCCGGAGCGCGTCCGTGTCCACCGGGAGCCGCCAGAACTCTTCGGCCCTCCCGCCCCACGCGCCGAGCCGGCCGAGCGCGTCCGGCCCGACGAGGGCGGCGGCCTCCCAGTACATCTCCGGAAGCCGAGCGCGGGTGTACCGCTGACAGGCGTGCGTGGGGCAGGGCAGGTCGGTCCAGAAGACGTCCGCCTCGTCGTGCGCGGCGTAGAGGCCGACGACCTCGGCGTCCATGCCGTCCGGGGTGCCGGAGGAGCTCCGCAGCACCGTGCCGACCTTGGCACCGAGGGTCTGCGCGGTCTGTTGCGGCAGCGCGACGGGGATCGGGCCGTCGGGCGTCCCGCCGCCCGGCCAGCGCCCCTCCACCAGGCGTACGTGCTCCTCGGCCCCGTGGACGTGCATCAGGTAGAGGATCGGCGAGACCTTCTCGGGGCGGGCCAGTTCGGGATTGTCGAGGGAGCGCGGCTTGACGCCCCGGGCGCCGTACACCGGCCCGCTGGGCGCGAGGCCGTATCCGGGGCCGGTCCGGGCGAGCAGGGCGGCCAGCGCCGTGTCCAGGCCCTCGGGGCTCTGCGGCCCGTCCTGCGCGGGGGAGGTGGCCAGCACGCTCGTCGCGCTCGCGCCCCGGTCGTGCAGGAAGGAGCGCAGCCCCTGATCGGCGCCGCGGTCCATGGCGCGCGGCAGGGCGGCCGACAGCAGCACGGTGACGAAGGCCAGCGCGGCGGCGAGCAGGGCGGTCAGCGGCGCCGCACTCAGCCGGGTACGCACCCAGGGCGCCGGGCGGATGCCGGACCGGGGCGGGGTGCCGGACCGGGCGCCGGGCGCGGTGTCGGGCAGGGACTCGGGCGCCGTGCCGGCGTCCGGCGTGGCCGGGCTCGTCACATCTCCTCCACGTACCGCAGCCGGGCGGCGACGCTCCGGCCGCTCTGGTCACGCCGGCCGCCGGCGAGGGCCGCCAGCAGCGGCAGCGCGGCGATCGCGGCGGCCAGCAGCAGCGTCCGGCCGTCCGGCAGGTCCACCACGACCGGCGGCAGCGGGCGGCGGCCGGCCGGTGTCAGCACCATCAGCGGTACGACCAGGTGCACGATCGCGGCGCCCAGCCCCACCCCCACGCCAGTGCCGAGGCCGACCAGCAGCAGACCCTCGGCGGCAGCCGTGCGGGCCAGGCTCCGCCGGGGCGCACCGAGGGCCGACAGCACGGTGAACTCCCGGGTCCGCTCCCGTGCGGTCGCCGCGGACGAGGCCGCGAAGCCGATCGCGGCCAGGACGGCACAGGCGACGGCGAGGGCGGCCAGCGCGCTCTGCGGGCCCGCGCTCAGCGGATCGTCGAGGAGTCCGGCGGCCACCTCCTCGCGCAGCTGCACCTTCTGCAGGCCGGCGCCGGAGCGCAGTTCGGCCGCCGCCCGGGCAGGGCGCGGATCGTCGGCGGAGGCCGCCGGGAGCCACCATTCGGTGGGAGGTGGGAGCGCGTGCCCGTTCTCGGCCGCGAGCATCCGGCCCAGGGCGGCCAGATCGAAGGCCAGCGCGGTGTCTCCGGCCACGGGCAGCGAGTTCACGGCCGCGGTCACCCGGACCCCTAGGGCCGAGCCGCCGAACCGGACGGGGATCGTATCGCCCACCTTCGCTCCCACGGCGGCGAGGTAGCCGGGCGTGGCGAGGCCGGGGAGCTCGTGGGCGGCCGGCGGCATGCCGGCAGGGGTCAGCATGATGCCGGCGCCGCCCAGGGCGTCGGCCCCGCCGCGGTAGCTCATCCGCAGCAGCTCCGAGCCGTCGGTGGCGCCGGGCAGCTGCACGGCGGCGGCTCCGTCCTTGAGGGTCGGCGCCGACAGCTTCCAGCCGGCCGTCGCGGACGGGGGGAGGGGGACGGCTGCGCCGCTCGCCGTGTCGGAGGCGGAGATCCGGCGGACGGCCAGCTCTCCGGCGGACACCCGGACCCCCCCGGGCTCCGGCATCAGGGCGGAGTGTCCGACCGCCATGCCGACGAGGCTCAGTGGCGCGGCGGCCGACCCGACGGGGGCATCGGTCAGGGCGCCCAGATGCGCGGAGAGGGTGGCCTCGCCGTCGGCGGGGACCGTCATCATCGGTGTCCGGAACGTGAGGCCGAACCGGTCGCGCAGCAGCAGCGAGATGCCGGGGTTGCCGCCCTGCTGCCCGCGCAGCGTCACGTCGACGTCGATCCGCACGGGTGTGCCGGGCAGTACGACACCGTTCGCACCCGGAGTGCCGCTCGCACCCTGGCCGGCCGCGTCGGCGGCGAGCGGGGTGAACAGGTCGGCCATCGGGCGCCCGTCCCGCAGATCGGCCCGCAGCGGCACCCGTTCCGCCACGGCCCCGGCGTCCAGCGCGAGCAACTCCGCGGGAGTCCCGCCCACCAGCTCCTGCTGCTCGCGGATCACCGGGATCACCCGCTCGCCGCCCGGCAGCGCGGAGTACCGGCCGCCCTGGCCCATGGCCGACAGACCGGCCCCGGAGATCCGCAGCCCGCCCGCCGTGGCGAACTCGGCCTGGTCGCGCTGGGAGGCGGACCACGCGCTCTGCTGGCCGAGGGCCAGCACCCCGCTGGAGACGGCGAGGACGAGGAGCAGCACCGGCCCGGTGGCGCGACTGGGCCGCCGGGCGAGCTGCCAGCCGACCAGGGCCGGCCCGAGGCCGCGCCCGCGCGCGGCCAGCCGCCCGCCCAGCCGGGCGGCGGCGACCGGCAGGAGCCGCAGCACCAGCAGGGTGCCGGCGCACAGCGCGAGGCTCGGCGCGGCGACCAGCACCGGGTCGATGCCCGGAACGCCGGACGCGCCGGACGTGCCGGAGCCCCCGGGCCGGCCCGAGCCGTATCCGGCGTCGTTGTACCGGGACAGCTGCTGGTACGCGAGAACGGCCAGCACCACCAGCGCCAGGTCCGCCCCGGAACGGGTGGCGCGCGCGGTGAGCAGCTGCCGGCCCCGGGTGCGGCGCAGGGCCGCGGCCGCCGCGCCGCGCAGTACGGCGGGCAGCGCGGTCAGCAGGACACAGGCGAGGGCGCAGCCCGCCGCGACCGGCCACAGCAGCCAGGTCCCGGAGCTGTCCAGCGGCACCCGGGACAGCGGGCCGAAACCGGCGAGCAGTCGCAGCAGCGGAGGGGTGAGCAGAGGTGCGAACACGGCGGCCGGCAGTGCGAGCAGCAGGCCTTCCGCCGCGGTGAGGGCTCCGAGGCGGCGCCGGGAGGCCCCGCGGGCGGCGAGCAGCAGGCGCTCGGTCTCCTGTCGGCCCGTCAGGAGGTGGGAGACGAGCAGCAGTGCGGCCGCGGCCAGGACGGTGAGCTGCAGTGCGCCGACCAGCAGCGTGGACCGGGCGACGAGCAACCCGGACTCCAGTTCGCCCAGCAGCTCCGGCAGTTCGGTCCTGGCGTGCAGCCCCGAGGCACCGGTGAGGGCGTCCGCCGCACCGGCGGCGCGGGCCCGGAGCGCTCTGGTCTCGGCGACGCGGGCGGTGGCGAAGTCGGCGGTGAGGAGGGAGTCGCGGCTGTTCTGGACGAGCCCGCCGGCGCCGAAGACGGTGTCGTCCACGAGCAGCGGTCCGTACGTGGCGAAACTGCCGACCTGGAACTCCCGGCCGCCGAGCGGGTCGAGCCGCCAGTACGCGGCGTCGGGATCGGCCGCGCGGTACACGCCCGTGATCACCACGGTGAGCGGGGCGCCGCCGTACCGGTCGTCGAGGCGCACCTCGGCGGGGAGCGCGCCCTGCGCCAGCCCGAGCCGGGTCAGCGCCGCCTGCGGGACGGCCGCCTGCACCCGGCCGCCCGGCGCGGCGACCGGCTGGGGCCACTGCCCGGAGACCAGGCGTACGCGGTCCCGGGCGAGGGCCGCGAGCAGCGTCAGGTCGGCGTCCCGGCCGGGGGTGCGTGCTCCGGGCAGCCCGTAGGAGCGGCTGCGCGCCACGCTCTCGACGGTGACCGGCAGTCGGCCGAACAGCTCGTCGGAGAAGGCCCGTACGGCCTCGTCGTCCTTGCTGCGGGCGGCCGCCGGATGCTCGCCGGTGACCAGGACGGTGGTCCGGGTCCGGCCCGGTTCCTGGAGCGCCCGGCGCAGCCCGGCCTCGCCCACGCTGCGGTTGAACGCGAGCAGTGCGGTCAGCACGGTCGTGGTGATCAGTACGGTCAGCAGTACGGCGGCGGCGAGCGGCAGCCGCCCCCGGAGCCGGCGCACGACGAAGCCGAGCATGTGCCGTTTTCCTCCCCCATCCGGACCGTCGGTACCGGATAGCGGACGATGTTGTCAGATTCGAATGCAGAGCGGAAGGGACCGGAAGGGGCTTGCGCGAACGATGTGACGGATGAGCAAATTCGAAAGGGCGGGTCGTCAGACGGTGTCCGCCGGGGCCGATTCCAGGGGGAACCAGACCATGACGCAGCATCAGACCGGCACGGCAGGGCCCATGGTGGCGGTTCAGGACCTCCGACGGAGCTTCGGCAGCGGACCCCGGGCCGTCCACGCCCTGCGCGGGGTGTCGTTCGAGATTCGCCGCGGCGAACTCACCGCGCTCAAGGGCCGGTCCGGCTCCGGCAAGACCACCGTGCTCAATCTGGTCGGCGGCCTCGACACCCCGACCGGCGGCACGGTCACGCTCGACGGCACCGATCTCGCCGGGCTGGACGAGGCCGCACTGCTCGCCCTGCGCCGCGACCGGATCGGCTTCGTCTTCCAGTCCTTCGGGCTGATCCCCGTACTGACCGCCCTCGAGAACGTCGGCGTCCCGATGCGGATGCGCAAGGTACCGGCGCAGCAGCGCGAGGAGCGCGCCCGCACCCTGCTGGCCCTGGTGGGCCTGGCCGACCACATGGACCAGCGCCCCGGCGAGCTCTCCGGCGGCCAGCAGCAGCGGGTCGCCGTCGCCCGCGCCCTGGCCAACGAGCCCGCGCTGATCATCGCGGACGAGCCGACCGGCCAACTCGACTCCGAGACAGGCCGCTCGATCATGCAGCTCCTGCGCGCGGTGGTGCGCAGCGAGGGCGTCACCGCCCTGGTCGCCACCCACGACCAGAACCTCATCGAACTCGCCGACCGCGTGGTGGAGTTGCGCGACGGCCGGATCGTCGACGGCCAGGTCGCCTGAGCGCCGGGCTTCGCGTCCCGGAAGGTGCCGACCCCCGGGCCGGTCCGACCCGTCACCCTCGAGGCGGGCGCCCCCGTCCAGAGCCTCACGGGCGGCGGTCAGACGCCTCGTCCCGTTCCCCCCGGCGGTCCGTGAGAAGGTCCGCCATCACGTCGACCGGAAGGGAAGGGTTGGCGGCCGCCGCCCGCGCCACCTCGGGATCGGCGTCGGTGAGCAGGCCGACGAGGACCGCCGGGGGCAGCGCCGGGTGACCGGCTGCGCGCGGCCGGGCCTTCTCGTCGGCGAGGCAGGGCAGGAGGGCCTCGGCCGTCGCGTTCGGGTGGCCGGCGATCTCGCGGAAGACCCGCCGCACCGGCGGATCGTGCCGGGCCAGGTCCTCCAGCAGGACCCCCGGTGCGTCCGGGTTGGCCGCCACCCGCGCGAGGACCCGTACGCCGTGCAGCCCGACCATGGCGCGCAGCTGCTGCTCGGACAGGCCGGGGTGCGGGGCGACGGCCTTGACCACCGCCGCATCCGGGTCGGCGGCCAGGGAGTCGCGCAACTGCGGTTCCAGATCGTGCCGTTGGGCGACGAGCATCCGTACGCGGGCATCCGCCGACCCGGCCGCCTCCGCGAGCTCGGCAGGCTCGGCGTCGGCGATCCGCGGCAGCAGGGTCGGCCCGATCCGGGTCGCGGCGGCCAGGTGCGCGAGGACGTCGAGCGGCACCCGAGGGTGCCGGGCGAGGCTCTGGGTGACCTCGTCCCCGCCGGTTCCGCCCTTTCCGCCTGTTCCGCGCTTGCCGCAGCGGGCGGCCAGGGAGCGGATCAGGGGTTCGCCGATCGCCGGGTTCCCGGCCGCCTCGGACCGCACCCCCGGGATCGGGTCCTCGGCGAGCTGTGCGTACAACTCTTGTGACAGGTCGGTCCGTTCGGCCACGGCCCAGCGGATCAGCATGGACGGATGGTCGGCGAGGGAGGCCGCGGCGGCCGTCGGCGTGGCCGGGTTCCGTGCGGCCTGCTGCCGGATCTCGTGCAGGGTGGACTCGTGCCCACCCGCGCACGCCGCGCCGCCGCGCAGGTCGCAGTCCGGTCGAGGGCAGTACGGATCGTGCGTGAAGGGGATCTCCTCGCGGTCGCAGACCAGGCACGAGCGCGCGGGAGCGAGCCCCTCGCCGGTGATCAACGCGGCCAGCGCAGCGGGCGGCACCGCCTCGTTGGCCGCGGCGCCCCGGCGCACCTCGGCATGCGGATGCGCCGCGAGGAGCGCGGCGACGGACGGCTCGGTCGTCCAGAGGGCCAACTCCGCGACCACCCCGACGTCCGGATCGGCGGCCAGCGTCTCCAGCACGTCGATCGGCAGACCGGGCCGGGAGGCCAGCCTCCAGCGGATCTCCCGGTCCGGATGGGCCGCCAGCAGGCGGGCCCAGGCGGGCGGTCCGGCGCCCTCGTCCAGCAGGGCGAGGGCCACCGCCGGCCGGGCCGCCGGGTCCACGTCGGCGGCGTCCAGCAGGCCCGATTGGGCGAGATGGAGTGCGGCGTCCTCGTCGCAGGCGGCGAGCGCAGCGACCCGGGCGGGGCCGAGGTGCGTGCGTTCGCTCAGAGCCTCGGCGAGGTCCGCGTCGTCGCCGTCCGGGTCCGCGGTCGCACGGGAGAGCAGCCCGTCCGCCAGTCGGCCGATCAGCCGGTCGAGCAGCTCGGCCGGCAGTGCCGGATTGGCGGCGAGACCGGACAGCAGGTGCCCGTTCACCGCTCCACCGCCGCCTCGGCCAGCGCCGCGGTCAACGCCTCCGCGTACGGGTGCGGGCGGCGCCGGCGCGGGGCGACCACCCCGATGTGGCGGGCGGGGCGCGGTGGTTCGACCCGTACGACCGCGAGGGGGGCCGCGGGGGCCAGCGACACGTGCGGGATCAGCGCGACGCCGACGCCCGCGGCGACCAGGGTCTGCGCGAAGAAGTAGTCGGTGGTGGAGGCCGCCACCCGGAGGTCGAAGCCGGCGAGCCCCGCGTACCGGCGCAGGAAGGCCTCCGTCTTCAGGCAGCCGAGCACCCAGCGGTCGCCGGCCAGTTCGGCGAGGCCGAGCGAGGCGCGGCCCGCGAGCCGGTGCTCGCGCGGCAGCACCAGCCACAGCGGGTCGTCCATCAGCGGCGTCCAGTCGAGCCCGTCCCGCAGGGGCAGCGGACCGTCGAAGTGGTAGGTCAGGGCGAGGTCGGCGCCGCCGCTGCGCACCATCGGCACCGCGGTCTCCGGTTCGACCTCCCGTACGGTCAGCTCGACCTCGGGGTGCGCGGCCACGAACCGGGCCAGCGCCGCCGGCAGCAGATGACGGCCGCCGCTGGTGAACGTGGCGACCGTCAGCCGGGGCCGCTGCGCCGTCAGCCGGGCGATTGCGTGGCGGACCTGGTCCAGCTCGGCGGAGATCGTCTCCGCCGCCTCCACCAGCAGTCGCCCCGGCTCGGTCAGGGTGACCCCGCGGGTGCTGCGCACCGCCACGGGGTGGCCCAGGCTCCGTTCCAGCGAGGCGATGTGCTGCGAGACGGCCGAGGGGGTCAGCCGCAAGGCTCCGGCCGCCTTGCTGAAGCTGCCGTGCTCGGCGACGGCGCGCAGGATGCGCAGCCGCTGCACATCGATCATCAGTTTTCCTTCATACCCGTTCAGCAGGTGATCGGTTCTGCTGGGGACGATACAGCGGCACAGTCGGAGCCATGCAGAAGATTCTCGTGATCGGCGGAAGCCGGTACTTCGGAAAGCACCTGGTCACCCTCCTGCGCGATGCGGGCGACGAGGTCACCGTCCTCAACCGCGGCTCCGCCGAACCGCCGCCCGGCGTGGGCCGCCTCGTCGCCGACCGCGACGACGCGGCGCAGCTGCTCGCCGCCCTGGGCACGCGCACGTTCGACACCGTCGTCGACCAGGTCTGCTACACGCCGCTGCAGGCCGCCGTGGCCCGCCGGGTCTTCGCCGGACGGACCGCGCGGTACGTGATGACCTCCACGATGGAGGTGTACGACCCCGCGCCGCCCACCCCCGGGGCCCGCGCCTACGCCGAGGGCAAGCGGCAGGCCGAGGCCGTCCTCCGCGGCGCGGGGGAGGGCGACGGCCCCTTCGGCTTCGCCGCCGTACGGACCGCGCACGTCCTGGGCGGCGGACGGGAGGAGTTCACCGGGCGCCTCGCGCACTACGTCGGGCGGATCGCCGCCGGAGACCCGGTGGACGTCCACGCAGCCCCGTACGCCACCTCCTTCATCCACCACCGGGAGATCGCCCGGTTCCTGCAGTGGGCGGCCGGGCGGTCCTTCACCGGCGTGGTCGACGCCGCCTCCCACGGGGCGCTCGACGTCCTCGGGCTGTGCGAGATGGTCGCCGACCGGGTCGGCCGGCCCGCGCGCCACCGGGTCGTCGAACAGGGCGCCCCCGCCTCCCCGTTCTCCTTCGACCGCGCCTACGCCCTGGACAACAGCCGGGCCGCCGGACTGGGTTTCGGCTTCGGCCGGGTCGCGGACTGGCTGCCCGGGGCGATCACCGAGGAGCTCGCCGAGGCGGCTCGCTGACCCCTCACCCGTCGCCCGTACGGCGCTCCCACGGGGTGGCTACCGCCGAGCGGCTCGGCGCCGCGGTACGGGACTGCGTGGCCGTCGAGGACTCGCCCGACGGGGCGGCCTCAGCGGAGGCCGCCGGGTGCGGGGTGCTGGTGGTCCCGTCACCGCTGGAGGTGCCGGAATCACCCGTACGGACCGTCGCGCAGTCCCTGGAGGACGTCACCCCGGACCTGCTGCGGCGCTGCCTCGGCAACGGTGTTCCGCGGCAGGACCGTCAGGACCCCAGGCCGAGCAGCTCCACGACGCCGTCCACGTAGGCGGCCGAAACGGAGCCCGGGACGGCGGCCGCCGCGCGGCGCAGCGAGGGCAGGCCGGCGCGGACGTGCGCCGCGCACTGCCCGTACAGCCCGGCCTCGTGCGACGACCCGTCGTCCTCGGCACCGAGCAGGGACAGCAGCGTCCACAGCAGGGCCTCGCGGGTCGCCAGCCGCGGAGGGCCCGCCGACCAGACGGCCATCAGCACCCCGCACACCGCCGGAGCGGGCGGGTGCAGTTGCCCGGACAGGAAGGCGTGGCCCTCCAACGCGCGGAAGGCGGCCGGATGTCCCTCGGCGGCCGCCCACAAGGTGTCCACGAGATGCCCCGCGCCGCGGCGGCAGCCGCACGTCACGGTCTCCCAGTCGTGCCGGGCGATCTCCGCCCCCACCGCGTCGGGCACCAAGGGGCTGCTGCGCGGCTTGTCCGTCCCTCTCATGCGAGCAGTATGGGGATCGGGAACCGGCCTGACCAGGGGGTTCCGCGAGTCGGAACGACCCCGTGACCAGCGCCCGGAACGGGGCCCGGAGTGACACCTGGATCATGGCCGGAACCGGATCACGGGCGCCCACGTCTGAGACCCCGTGTGGATGAAACGAAGAATTGCCACCCTGCTGCTGGCCCTCCTCGCGACGCAGCTGGGATCCCTGATCAGCCCGGCCTACGCCTGCGGCTGCGGGGCGATGATCCCCGAGGGCTACGCCCGGATCGGCGTCGAACGGGAGACCTCCGTCGTGCGCTTCGACGGCCGTACGGAGCAGATCGTGATGCGGTTCGTCGTCCGCGGGGACGCCCCGCGGGCGGCCTGGATCATGCCGGTTCCCGGGCGGGCCACGGTGGAGCTGGGCGACGGGGACATGTTCCGGGAGCTGGACCGGCTGACCCGGCCCGAGTTCAAGACCCGCAGCTACTTCTGGCCGCGCGACCGGGACTGGCCGTTCTCCTCCACCACGGGTGACTCCGTGGGAGCCGCGCCGCCCGGCGCGGCCGCCCCTTCGGTCGGCGTCGTCGGCCGCGAACAGCTCGGCGACTTCGACGTCGCACGCCTCACGGCGACCGACCCCGACGCACTGCGCAACTGGCTGGAAACCAACGGCTTCAAGCTGCCCGACGGACTCTCCGCCGAGCTGAAGCCGTACGTCGACCAGAAGTGGGAGTACGTCGCCGTACGCCTCGCCCCCCGGCAGCAGGGCAAGACCCTGCAGGGCACCCTCGACCCGCTGAAGATACGCTTCGACAGCAACCGGCTGGTCTACCCGATGCGGCTGTCCCGGCTGGCCAAGACCCCGCAGTCCCTCGGGCTGTACATCCTGGCCGACCACCGCATGGAGCCCGCCTCCCCGATCGGCGGCGCCAAGCCGAAGATCACCTTCGCCGGCACGGTCACCCCCGAGGACGGCCTCGCCACGCTCACCGGCGGCAAGCCGGCGTTCCTGACGGCGATCGACCAGGAGTTCCCCGAGCCGGGTCGCATCAACGGCGACCACGAACTGCGCGCCACCGCCGCCGACACCCCGTACCGCAAGGTGATCTACACCGGCGAACTGCTCACCGTCGGCGGGGTCCCGGCCTGGCTCCTGACCGTCGGGGCCGTCCTCGTCGCCCTCGTGGCGGGCGCGTTCACCCTGCGCCGCCGCAGGGCCCGTACCCGGAGCGCCTGACGGGACGACAGCTGGATCTTTGTGGGTTCTGCCCATACGGACGTCTCCCGCGGTTCGGTGAGACTGCCGGCCAGAGGCAACGGCGTGTCCCGGGAACGGGACGGCCGTTGCCGAAGGCATGACGGACCACGGGGAGGACAGCACGATGAACGGACAGCAGTACGACGAGATCGGCGAGGCGTTCGAGGGGTTCAAGTCCCTGCCGATGATGCGGTACGGGGAGGTGCCGAGCTTCCTGGGCCTGGTCGGGGACGTGAGCGGAAAGTCGGTCCTCGACCTGGCGTGCGGCACCGGTTTCTACAGCAGGGAGTTCAAGCGGCGCGGAGCCGCGGACGTCTTCGGCGTCGACATCTCCGTCGAGATGATCGCCGCCGCGCGGGAGATCGAGCAGCGCAGCCCGCTGGGTGTGCGCTACGAGGTCGGTGACGTGGCCGAACTGTCGCCCCTCGACCCGCGCTTCGACATCGCGTTGGGAGTGCAGTGCCTCAACTACGCCGAGGACGTCGCCACGATGGAGCGGATGTGCCGCAACATCCACCGGAACCTGGTGCCGGGCGGGGAGTTCTTCGTGCTCGCGCAGAACCCCGACTACCGGTTCGACTGTCCGTCCCTGGAGACGTACGGGTTCCGCTGCGAGCCGGCCGGCGAGATCGAGACGGGTACGCGCGTGCGGGTCACTGCCCTCCTCGACCCGCAGCCGATCACCATCGTCTCCTCGGCCCCGCGCCGCGAGGCCTACGAAGCGTGCCTGGGGGCCGCCGGATTCAGCGAGATCGCCTGGGTCCCGCTGGAGGTGTCCGACGCCGGCATCCGTGAGTTCGGCAAGGAGTTCTGGGCGGACCTCCTCGCGTACCCGCCGCTGGAGATGCTGCGCTGCCGCGCCTGACGACGCGCCAGGACGGCATCGCGACCGCGGCCCGGGATCGTCAGGATCCCGGGCCGCGGCCGCGCTCGGCCGGTCAGACCGGCCGGGGCGGCTGCGTCCGCCAGAACGCACACTGGTGGTCAGCCCCGAACGAGGTGCCCGTCCGCGTCGCCGTGGGGTTCAAGATGAGGACCGTGGCCCCGGACCCGGTCGGCGGCCACGCCGTCTGCCCCGGCACTGCCGGAGTTCCGTGGCGCGCGAACGCACCCCAGTAGCGCTTCATCCGAGTCGCGAGCGCGACCTGCTCCGCGGTCAGCGGCCGGTCGCCCATGGTGAAGTCGTGCACATAGGCCAGCTCCGCACTGTGGGCATTCGACTCGTCGAGACCGGGCACCTGCGCCCCGGCCAGCGTCGGCGAGTCCGGATCGTCGAACTCATAGAAGTACGTGGGAACTTGGGAGGCGAACAGCTGCGCCGTCCACGCCGTCTGGCAGGCGAACGTCGAGTCCGTCATCACAGCCGACAGCGCCAGGTACGGCGACCCGTACGCCGACACCGGATAGCGGGCGAGCACCTCGGGCCCGGCGGCCCCGTATCCCGCCAGGACCTGCGCCGTGTACTGCTCCTGCGTCAGGTACGGCTGGGTCAGCGCGACGAACAGGCGCGCCTCGGACCGGGTGCTCCCGATCAGCACCGGCACCTTGTTCCAGTGCCCGCTCCCGATGGCCGTCGCCGGATCGACCGGCAGCAGCCCGTCGCCGGACGCCGGACCCGAGGTGGGCACCGTACGGGCCGCCTCGACCAGCGCCGCCCCGGAAGCGGCCCGCAGGCATACGGCCAGCGCCGCCGGATCCGTACAGCCCGCGGCCGAGGCGAAGGCCCGCGCCTGCGACTCGGCCCGCGCGCCGTCCGGCGGACGCAGCAGCGTGCACGGCCCGCTCTGCAGCACCGCCCGGTGGAAGAGCCCGGCCGCCGAGGGCGCGGCCAGCAGCGCACAGACGGAACCGCTGCCCGCCGACTGCCCGGAGACCGTGACGTTCCCGGGGTTCCCACCGAACGCGGCGATGTTCGCCCGGGTCCAGCGCAGCGCCGCCATCTGGTCCATCAGCCCGAAGGAGCCGGAGCGCTGGGCATTCTCCCCGGCCAGCTCGGGCAGTCCCAGATAGCCGAGCTGGCCCAGCCGGTAGTTGATGCTGACCACGACACTGCCGGTGAGATCGGCCATGGTGCGGCCGCCGAACTGCGTGCCCGTGCCCTGGCTGTACGCACCCCCGTGCAGCCACACGATCACCGGCAGCCGGGCTCCGGGCCGGGCCGTCCGGGGCCGGTACACGTCGAGGTACAGGCAGTCCTCGCTGACCGCCTGCGGATCGCGCAGCCCGAACGGCGAGAACTGCAGGCACGCCGGGGCCTGTCGGACCGCCTCCCGGACCCCGGTCCAGCGGCGCGGCGGCTGCGGCGCGCGCAGCCGTGCGTCCCCGACCGGGGGAGCGGCGTAGGGGACGCCGAGGAACTCCTGGGCGCCGTCGTGATTCTGCCCGCGCAGCACGCCCTGCGCGACGGTGGCCTGCGGGCGCGCGGCCCCGCCGGACGGGGCCGCCGTGGCCGCCGCTGCCGGGAGCGCCGGGGTGAGCAGGGCCGCCAGCGCACAGGCGGCGGCGAGCACCGACCGCGCCGTACGCGGCCGCCTCGTGAGCCGCCTCATGGGCGGAGCCCGCCGATGAGGGCCGAGGTGACCGCGAAGTCGGCCGGCCCTGTGTTCCAGTCGGCGTTCATCGGGCTGACGGCGATCTTGCCGGCGCTCACCGCCTCCACGTCACCGCCCTTGGCGGCCGGCTGCGGGCGGACCTGCACGTTCACCTTCCAGGTGCCGTCCCCGGAGTCGGTGAAGTCCGCCTGGAGCGGGGCCTGCGGGTCCTGGAAGGTCGCCGCCACGCCGGCCGCGGTGCCCTTGCCGTCCGCGCCGACGACGGGGTGGTTGATGTTCAGGCCGACGCCCTTCGGCAGCAGCGGGCCGGACCTCGCCCGGCTGCGCAGCCGGTCGATCAGCTTCACAGCGAAGTCCATGGTGGGACCCATCGCGTTGACCGTGGCGGTGGGATCGGGCACGGCCAGGCCGCCGGTGCTCAGCGCGATCGCCGGGACGCCGCTCTCGAGGGCGGCGACGGCGCCGCCGACCGTACCGGAGTGGGTGGCGAGACCGGCCACGTTCGGGCCGAAGTTGGTGCCGGAGACCACCAGGTCGGGGGCGTGTCCCGCGAAGACCTCGGAGAGGCCGAAGGCGACGGAGTCGCCGGGCGTGCCGTCCACGGCCCACACCTTCGGCTCGGGGTGCTTCACCGCGAGGGCGGGGGCGCTCATCATCTTCGTGCCGGTGCCGCTCTGGTTGGTGAGCGGGGCGACGATCGTGACGTCGTGCCCGGCGGCGGTCAGCCGCTCGAACGCCTTGCGGATGCCGGGCGCGTTGTAGCCGTCGTCGTTCGTGAGCAGGATCCGCAGCGGGGCCGCGGGCACCGTTGCCGGCGCCGCCGTAGTCGCTGCGGGCGCGGTCTGCGGCGAGGCGACCGCGGGCGCCGTACCCGCGAGGGCTGCGGTGCACACGAGGAACACGGCCGGCGGCAGAACTCGCTTGCGTCTCACAGAGAACTCCTTGGAAGGGGAGGGAGGGAAGGCGAGGGTGCGGTACGGGTGGTGCGAGGAGGGTGTGTGGGGCAGGACCGGCGGGCGCACGACCCTCGGCATGCGCCCGCCGGAGTTCGAGCCGGGCCGCCGCGATGCGGCAACGGCGGCCCGGCGCCGGTCAGCGCACGCTGCGGATCGGGAGGATGGCGAGTGCGCCGATCAGCGAGAGGGCCCCGCCGACGAGGAAGAGCGGGGTGTATCCGCCGAGCGCGGTCACCACGGCCGAGGCGACGAACGGGGCGATGATCTGCGGCCCGGCGTTGGCGATGTTGAGGACGCCCATGTCGCGGGCGGCGTCTTCGGCCCGGGGCAGGACCAGGGTGACGAGCGCGGTGTCGACGGCCATGAAGCAGCCGAACGCGAGCCCGTTGAGCGCGCTGAAGACCAGCATGCCGGTCCAGGTGGGGCTGATGACGGGGACCACCATGACGAGCCCGGCGAGCGCGGCCGAGACGCCGACGAACACCTTGCGGCGGTCCCACCGGTCGGACAGCATGCCGCCCACCACGGTCGAGAGGGCCATCGCGACCATCGACACGGGCGTCAGGACCGCCATCGCGGCGGGCGGGGTCAGCCCGTCGGGCAGGCTGATGTGGTCGTCCAGGATGTACAGCTGGTAGCCGACGACGGAGAAGTAGCCGAGGACCATCAGGGCCCGGCCGATGAACGCCCACCGGAAGTCGTGGTTCGCCAACGCCGAGAGAAAGGCCGCCAGTTGGGCCCGCTTCGGGGCGGCGGCCGGGGCGGGAGCGGTGCGCGGGACGTCCCGGCACAGGAGGGTGAGCAGCAGCGCGGAGGCGGCGACGATCGCGCCGAAGACCAGGTACCCGGTCTGCAGGTGGTCCGCGGTCTTGGAGGCGATCAGCACCCCGACCGTGCCGCCGATCGGCAGGCCCAGCCCGACCAGCGCGGACGCGGTGCCGCGCCGTGCGACGGGTACCCGGTCGGGGACGATCGCGGTGACCGCGGCCTGGTAGACGTTCATGGTGGCCTGTACGAGGCACCAGCCGATGCCGACGAGCAGCGCGGTCGTCGCGTAACCGACGAAGGCCAGTGCGGCGAGCGAGGCGAAGGCGCCGCCGAGGATCCACGGGTTGCGACGGCCGCTGCGGTCGGAGAGGGCGCCGGCGATCGGGTTGAAGGCGGTCGCGAAGACCGCGCTGATCCCGCCGATGACGCCGAGTACGGCGACCTTGTGGGCGGGGTCGATCTCTGCGACCTGAGTGGGCAGCAGGATCGATCCGACGCCCATGTAGACCGCCAGCAGGGCGGAGTTCGCGACCAGCAGCAGGGGCAGGAGCGCGCGCTGGCGGGGAGGTTCGGGATCCGCCGGGGCGGGCGAATCGATCAGTTCGTTCTGGGCCATGACGACTCCTCGGGGGACGGGGCGAGAAGGGGGTGCGGAGGCTCGGCGCGGGGGGCCCGTGGCGGAGAGGGGTGCACCGTGCGGGGGGCTGCGGCGAGGTGCTGCCGCCTGGGGAAGGCTCGGCGGGCGGCTGTGGTCCACGTGAGGTTGTTACACGTGTCACCTTCGGCGCTTGGACACTGTGTAGCACCCATTTCGGAGTGTTGCTAGAGGCTGCGACGCGGCGATGTACGGATCGTGACCGACCGGGGGGTAGCCGTGCGAGTACGTGTAACCGCCACTTCAAGGCCACTGAGCAGGGCTGTTGTGTCCGGAATCCCTCTTGCGCTTGTGGCGGCGGTCACGAATCCGCAATACTCCGAGCCGCATCGACGACTCCCGCCGCCGCTCACCGCAGGACCCCGCGGGCGGCGTCCCGGGTCCCGGGTCCACCGGTCCCAGGCCCCCACCCCCGGCCTCCGGCCACCGGGCCTCCTGTCCCGCGGCCTCCGGCCACCCGGCCTCCGGCCACCCGGCCTCCGGCCACCCGGCCTCCGGCCACCGGGCCTCCTATCCCGCGGCCTCCGGCCACCGGGCCTCCCGGCCACCGGGCCTCCCGGCCACCGGGCCTCCCGGCCTCCCGGCCTCCCGGCCTCCCGGCCACCCGGCCTCCGGCCACCCGGCCTCCTGTCCCGCGGCCTCCGGCCACCCGGCCTCCTGTCCCGCGGCCTCCGGCCACCCGGCCTCCGGCCACCCGGCCACCCGGCCACCCGGCCACCCGGCCTCCGGCCACCCGGCCTCCTGTCCCGCGGCCTCCGCCACCCGGCCTCCGGCCACCCGGCCACCCGGCCACCCGGCCTCCGGCCACCCGACCGCCTGTCCCCGTGAAGTCCTCCACCGCCTGTGCCTGCTCTCCGCGTGCCCCCAACCGCCTGGGGAGGCCACCCGTGAAAGGCCTGCCATGCCCCGTCCCTCCGCCCTGCCCCGGTCCGGGCACCGCGCGTCCCCGCCTCTGATCCCCGCTCCCCGGCACCACCTTCCGGCGGCCCCGCCCCGCCATGCGGTCGCCGTCGGGGCCGTCCTCCTGCTCGGGTCGCTGCTGATCGGCCTCCTGGTCTCGATCGGTGAACGCCCCGTATTCCAGGGGCTCGACGACAGCTGGGCCGCCTCGATGGACGGCTCGCGCGCCGACGCCCTCACCGGCTTCGCCACCGTCTTCGACCGGCTCGGCGGCCCGCTCGGCATGATCCTGCCGCTCGGTCTGATCGGCTGCCTCTGCGTCTACGGGCGCTGGCGGTCCGGGCTGTTCGCGCTCGCCGCCGGCGTCGTGGCGAACGTCCTCCTGGTGCTCCCGCTCAAGCAGCTCGTCGACCGTCCCCGCCCGCCGCATCCGTGGGTCCTGGTCAACGACGGCTCGTTCCCCTCGGGCCAGGTGTTCAGTGCCGTGACGCTGATGTTCGTGGCCGCCGTCCTGGTGTTCCCCCCGCGGGCGCGCCGCTGGTGGTGGCTCTTCGCGGCGCTGTACGTCGTCGCCATGATGGGCAGCCGGACCTGGCTGCACGCCCAGTGGCTCAGCGACACCGTCGCCGGGGCGCTGGCCGGCGCCGGCAGCTGCATGCTGCTGTGGAGGGCGTTCGCGCCGCTGCTGCGGATCGAGGCCGAGCGGGTCGCGTCCGACAGTCTGTGGCTGTGAGCGTCACGGGCCAACGGTATATCGAGAATCATTGACGGTCGTCTAAGAATCGCCATACCCTCGTGACCGGGGCCGGTGCGCGTCCGCTGCACCGCCGGCCCCGGAGCGACGAAGGAAGGGCCCCCCATGGCACACACCGAGAACCGCACCCCGCCGCCCGTGGTCGACCTCCCCGCAGGCCGACTGCGCGGCGCGATCGAAGACGGACTCTCCGTCTTCCGGGCGGTCCCGTACGCCGCACCCCCCGTCGGCGACGACCGCTGGCGACCCGCCCGGCCGCATCCCGGCTGGAGCGGCACCCGCGACGCGAGCACCGACGGCCCCAGCGCCCCGCAGATGTACGTGGAGGGCGGCGACCCGGTCCTCGGCGGCCACGGGTCACCCCCCTTCGACGAGGACTGCCTCACCCTCAACGTCTGGACGCCCGCGGCCGACGGCGCCCGCCGTCCGGTACTGGTGTGGATCCACGGCGGCGGCTTCGTCTCCGGTTCGGGCTCGCTGCCCGGATACGGCGGCGAGACCTTCGCGCGGGACGGCGACCTCGTGTTCGTCGGCATCAACTACCGCATCGGGCCGCTCGGTTACCTCCCCCCGGAGGGCGAGGGCGAGGGCGAGGGCGAGGGCGAGGGCGGGGACGAGGGCGACGAGGTGGCCAACCCCTGGCTCTCCGACCAGCTCGCCGCCCTGCACTGGGTGAAGGAGAACATCTCCTCCTTCGGCGGCGACCCCGACCGCGTCACCGTCGCCGGCCAGTCCGGCGGCGCCGTCTCCACCGCGGCCCTCGCCGGGCACCCGCAGGCCGCGGGCCTGATCCGCCGGGTGATCCTGCAGAGCCCGCCGTTCGGGCTCGACCTGCCCGACCCCGAGGCGTACCGGGAGCGCACCGCGGCCTACCGGGAGCTGACCGGCGCCAAGAGCGCGCAGGAGCTGCGGGCGCTGCCCTGGCCGGCCCTGATCGGCGCGGCCGGCGGCCTGTTCGCCCGCACGATGCGGTGGGGCCACTGGCCGACGCCGTTCCTGCCCGTCATCGACGGGGCCACCCTCCAGCGCCATCCGGCGCAGGCCCTGCTGCACGGGGCCGCGGCCGGCGTCGACGTCATGATCGGGTGGACCCGCGAGGAGGCCAACTTCGGCTTCGGCCTCGACGAGGGGTACGCGGCCGCCACCCGGGAGCAGGTGACCGACCGGATCGCGGAGACCTTCGGGGCCGAGGCCGCCCCCGAGGTCTATGCCGCTTACGAGGCGGCCCGCCCCGGCGCCGGTCCGGCCGGCGTCCTCATGGACCTGATCACGGACGAGCTCTTCCGGGTCCCCTCCGTCGGGCTGGCCGAGGCCAGGGCCGGTTCGGAGCATCCCGTCTGGGCCTACCAGTTCGACCTCCCCACGCCCGCGTACGAAGGCCGGCTCGGCGCCGCGCACTGCCTGGAACTCCCCTTCGTCTTCGACAACTTCGCGCAGTGGTCGCACGCCCCCTTCCTCGCCGGGCTCGCCCCCGCCGTCCGCGACGGCCTCGCGCAGACCATGCACCGGGCCTGGATCGCCTTCGTCCGCACCGGCGACCCGAACCACCCCGGCATGCCGCAGTGGCACCCGTACGGCGCGCAGACGCGGACCACGATGCGCTTCGACTCGGTCGTCACCGCCTTCGACGATCTCGCAGGGCCCTCGCGCCGCCTGCACGAACTCCGCGGGGGCCGGTGATCTAACTCGTGTAACCTGGGAGGAGAGGTGTCGGTCGACCCAAGGAGCACCGAGAACCATGCCCAGGGAGCCCAGGGAGACGAGCACCCCCGCGTCGCCCGTGTCGATCACCAGCGCCGACGTGGCCCGGCTGGCCGGGGTGTCACGCGCAACGGTGTCGTTCGTCCTGAACGACACCCCCGGCCACCGCGTCAGCGCGGGCACCCGCACGCGGGTGCTCGACGCCGCCCGGCAGCTCGGCTACGTACCGCACGCCGCGGCCCGGTCCCTGCGGGCCGGGCGCAGCAACCTCGTCCTGATGCCCGCCTCGATCTCCGCGATCGGCCGGCTCGTCAGCGACTGGGTCGACGACCTGCACAGCGAGCTCGACCGCCACGGCTACACGGCCGTCCTGCACGCGGGCCGCTTCGCCGACCCCCTCGACGCGGCCCGGGCCTGGGCCGAACTGCGCCCGGCGGCCGTCATCGCCCTCGACGGCGACCGCTTCACCGCCCAGGCCGCCGAGCTGCTGAGCCGCGCCGGCGTGCGCGGCCTGCTGGCCTTCGCCGCCCGCCCGGTGGAGGGCGTCCACACCATCGGCTTCGACCACGCGGAGATCGGCGCCACCGCGGCCGAGCACCTCATCGCCCGGGGCCGGAGCCGGATCGGTGTGGTCATGCCCCAGGAACGCGGCCTCGGCACCCTCGCCGGCCCGCGCCTCGCCGGGGCCGAGTCGGTCGCCGCCCGGCACATGGCCACGGTGACCCCGGTCGAGCTCGCCTACACCAGGGAGTCCGCGACCGCCCTCGCCCGGCGCTGGCCGAGCCTGGGCCTGGACGCCGTGTTCGCGTACAACGACGAGTACGCGGCGCTGCTCCTGCACGCCCTCCAGGCCGAGGGGATCGCCGTACCGGACGAGGTCGCCATCGTCGGTTCCGACGACCTGGTCCTCGCCTCTCTCCAGCAACCGCCCCTCACGACGGTCCGCCTGGACCTGCCGTCGGCAGCCCGCGTCGCCGACGCCCTCCACGAGCTGATCGAGACGGGGAAGACGCCCCCGGTCCCCGCGATAGAGGCCCGCCTCATCCACCGCGCCACGTCCTGACGGGCCCGTCGGCCGGCGCCGCGCCGCTTCCCCGGCGTGCCCGTGCACGTGGGCCGGCGCGACCGGCCCCGCCCCCGGCGCAGTAGCGACGGGGCGGACCGCGCGGGGTCGTTTACGCCGTCCCGGCGGGGCGGCCCGGCATCAGGGCGTGGGGTGAGCGCCGCGCCCGGACTCGCTGCCACCCTCGTCGTCCATGGATGTCAGCACCTTCTACGCCCTCTTCTCCGCCACCTGCTTCACCCTGGTCGGCCTGTGGTGGAACGTCGTCCAGAGCCATGCGGACTGGATGCGTGACCCCGCCGTGCGGCGCGTCGTCGGCGGGATCTACCTGTCCTTCCTCCTGCCCGCCCTGATGGGCCTCTTCGCGCAGATCGGGGGCGCCGAGCAGCCCCAGATCTGGCGGGCGGCCTTCATCGCCCTCGCCGTGGTCGGCTGCGCCTGCACCCTGCGGCTGCTGGCCCGCACCCGGGGCGACCACTTCGTCACCTGGCAGCAGGCCGGGTCCGTACTGCTGTACGTCCTCATCGCCGTCGTCGGCGCCTTCCCCGAACTCGCCGGCCACATCGGCCTGATCCCCATCCAGGCCGAAGCCCTGATCCTGATCGGACTGATCGTCCTGGGTCATGCGCTGGTCTGGCGCTTCATGGCGGGAGAGGGCCGCGCCGCCGACTAGGGCCCGTCTTTCGGATCATGCCGGGCTCGCGGGGCCTGGCACGCGCGCTCGCCGCGTTGTCGTCACTCGCCGACGTCCCCCAGCTACCGCTGGGAGGTGCCCCCACCGCGTTGACTCCCTCCTGCGCCTTGCGATCGCACGCACCAGGCTTCGCTCCCTGATCCGGCCTGATCCCAAAGACAGGCCTAGGCCGATCGCGGCCGTCGGGCGTGCTCACGGCCGAGGGCGGGGGCGAAGGCCCACCACGCCAGCAGTGCCGTTCCGGCGCCGGCCGCTGCGCCGGCCACCGTGTCGGTGAGCCAGTGGGCGTGGAGCCAGGTGCGGCTCCACATCATCGCCAGCGTGAACACCGCCCCACCGGCCCACCAGGCCCGCCGCCGGGCCTCCGGGACCAGCAGGACGCCGATCAGTACGACGAGCAGCGCCGCCCCCGCCGCATGCCCCGACGGGAACGAGCCGTGGTCGACGCGGACCAGCGGGTGCGCCGGGCGCGGGCGGTCCACCAGGTGCTTGAGCCCCTGCACCACCAGCATGCTGCCCACGAGGTAGACCCCGAGCAGGAAGCCCGCCGAGGTCCAGCGTCTGCGGACGAGCAGGAAGACCAGGATCCCGAGCGGCACGACGACGCCCAGCGGGCCGCCGAACCAGTTGAGGACGGCCGCGGGGGCTGCGGGGAGCCCGTCGTGCGGCCCGCCCATCCAGCGCAGCCACCGGTCGTCCGCGCCCTGGAACGGGGGGTTCGCGACGTCCGTACGGACGGTGAGGGCCAGCGCTGCGGCCAGTCCGAGCAGCAGTACGGCCAGGAGCAGGGTGCCGGGGCGGCGGCGCGGGTCCGCCGCCTCCGGCCGGGCCGCGGTGGGGCGGGCCGGAGTGAGTGTGTGCCGCGACATGACTGCCTTTCGACGTACGCGTGGGGGCGCGGCGGGGCGCGGTGCCGGGCGTTGCGGGCCCGGCGTGATCCGCAAGGCACGGCCCGGGGCCGCGCCCCCACGGTGGGACGGGGTCTGTGAAGCGGTGTGTCCGGAAAGGGGCCGGGTTCAGGCCCCTGCGCCCAGGTGCCGGGCCAGGAACGCGACGCTCTCCGCGACGATCGCGGGGATGTCGGGGGAGCCGAGGAAGATGTGGTCGGCGCCCACCACGGGCTGCAGCGCCACCTCGCCTCCCGCGCCCGTCAGCGCCTCGGCCAGGGCCTCGCTCTGGCTGTACGGGACGAGCCCGTCCGCGGTCCCGTGCACCAGCAGGAACGGCGGCGGGTTCGAGCCCGGGACGGCGTACGTGACCGGGCTCGCGACCCGGGCCGGCTCCGCCTGCTCGGCCACGGGAACGCCCAGCAGGGCGTCGTACGGGTTGGGGAACTCGGCGCCGGTCGGCATCGGCAGCGGGTGCGCGGCCAGGGCGGGCAGGTCGTGGACCCCGTACCAGTCGACGACGGCCAGGACGCCGGTGTCGCCGGAGCCGACGCCGTGGGCGCCCTCCAGTGCCGCCAGGGTCTCGGCGTCCGTGCTGCCGGGGCGGACGAGGCCGGCGAGCGCGGCCAGGTGGCCGCCGGCCGACTCGCCCCAGACGCCGATCCGGTCCGGGTCGATGCCGAGCGAGGGGGCGAACTGCCGCACGTAGCGGATCGCGGCCTTGACGTCGTGCAGCTGGGCGGGGAAGGGGGCCTCGAGGCTGTGCCGGTAGTCGATGGAGACGAGCGCGAGCCCGGCGCCGAGGACCGCACCGTGCAGCAGCGCGGCGGGCACGGTCGGCGGCGGGTAGCGGCGGTCGCCGTCCAGCCAGCCGCCGCCGTGGATCCAGACGACCGCCGGGAAGGGGCCTTCGCCCGCGGGGAGCTGTACGTCGAGGAGGCGGGGGCGGTAGCCGGGGGTGGTCGCGTACGTGATCCCGTCGAAGCGGCGTATGCCGTCCGCGCCGGTCACGGGCGGTACGGGCTGCTGGAACGGCGGGGGTGGCCAGGTCATGTCGGTCATGTCGAACTCGGCCGGGGGAGACTGCGTCATCTACGGCTCATCCCATTCGGTGTGCGGCCTCGGAGGCCGGCGGGTCCGGTGCGGGCGGCCCAAGCTTCGTAACGTTTGTCCGAAATGCTTGCGCGGGGCACCGGGGAGGCTTAACGTGTTACACGTGTAATCACGACTCTAGCGACGCGTTTCCGCTGACCACAAGCCCACTGGGCACCCGAGTTCCCGGGTAGTTACACGAGACACTCATCGGGTGGCGTCGCATTCCCCCTCCGGGAGCACGTCATGTTCACCACCGCCGCCCTTCCTGCCGAGGCCGCCCCGGTCGCCGCGGTCCCCGCCCAGCCCGCCGACGCCTCGGCCCCGGCCGCGGCCTCGACCCCGGCCGCGGCCCCGGCCCCGGCCGCGGCCTCGACCCCGGCCCCGGTCTCAGCCCCGACCCCGGCCCCCGCCCGGGTCCGCGGCTTCGCCCACTGGGCGGTCGAGCCCACCGCCGTCGCCGTCCCGCTGGTGCGGGCCCGCGTCCGGGCCGTGCTGGAGGGCTGGCGCATCGCAGCCGAGGCGGCGGACGTCCTGCTGCTGGCCGTCAGCGAACTCGCCGGGAACGTCGTCCGGCACGCCGCCGCTGCCACCGGGCGCATGCGGGTCGGGGTGGCCTTCGGCGGGGGATGGCTGCGGCTGGAGGTCGCCGACCAGGGGCCCCGGCTGCCCCGGCTGCCCCATCCCGCCGCCGAGATCGACCCGGATGCCGAAAGCGGCCGCGGGCTGCTGATCGTCCAGCTGCTCGTGACCGAGGCGGGCGGCGGACTCTCGGTCGTCGCAGGCGAGTTCGGCACATCCGTGCGGGTGTACCTGCCGGTCGCGCCGGCCCGGCGACGTCATCGCCACGGGATCGCCCTGCCGCGTCGGCGCCGGCGTGGTGCCGCCGGAGTTCCCGGTCCCGGTGACACGGTCGAGGCGACCGTCGAGCGCATCGGCACCCTGGCCACCCCCGTCGTCGACGCCCGCTGATCCCCGTACGGCGAGCAAGCACCGAGGAATACCCGTGCCGCCCCGCACCTACCGCATCGGCCGGATCGTGCCGAGCTCGAACGTGACCATGGAGACAGAGGTCCCCGCCATCTTGCGCGCCCGCCAGGCGGTCGTGCCCGACGAGAGGTTCACCTTCCACTCCAGCCGGATGCGCATGACCCGTGTGACGCCGCAACAGCTCAAGGCCGTGGACGCCGACTCCGACCGGTGCGCCGTGGAACTGTCCGACGCCCGCGTCGATGTGCTCGGCCACGCCTGCCTGGTGGCGATCACGAGCATGGGCCTCGGCTACCACCGCACCTCGGAGCAGCGGCTGCACACCCGTACGGTCGAGCACGGCGCGCCCCGCACCCGTCGTCGCCAGCG
This sequence comes from Streptomyces sp. NPDC031132, assembly GCF_055570595.1. NCBI lineage: Bacteria > Bacillati > Actinomycetota > Actinomycetes > Kitasatosporales > Streptomycetaceae > Streptomyces > Streptomyces sp. NPDC031132. Next base: position 246,408 of record NZ_JBVIGX010000005.1, on the reverse strand, counting down.
CGGGCGCCCTCGTCCACGGACTGCACACCATCGGCGCCCGCAAGATCGCCCTGCTCGCCCCGTACCTGCGCCCGCTCACGCGGACCGTCGTGGACCACCTCACCCACGAGGGCATCGAGGTCCTCGGCGACGAGGCCCTCGAAGTCCCGGCATCCCGGACAACCTCGACGCGGCCGCCCACGACCCGGCCGAGCTGCCCGGCCTCGCCCGCGCGCCGGAGTACGCGGACGCCGACGCGGTCGTGCTCTCCGCCTGCGTGCAGATGCCCTCGCCGGGCGCCATCGAGAAGGCCGAACAGCTCCTGGGCGAGCCGGTGGTGTCGGCGGCCGTCCGCACCGCCCACCAGATGCTGCGCGCCCTCGACCAGCCGGCGCCGGCCCCGGGGGCGGGACACCTGCTCTCCGGCGTGTGTGCGCAGGCCCCGCTGCCGCAGTAGTCTCCGCCCGGCTCGGGGCGGGCTCGATATGATCGCGACCGCGTACAACGGAAGGCGATCATGTCGGACAGCCCCCTCAGGCCCAGCTCGTTGATCAACACGGTCTACGGAGCGTTCCTGCGCCGCCTCGGCGGCTGGATCTCCATCGCGGACCTGATCACGCTGATGGGCGAGTTGGACGTCGACGGCCCGGCGGTGCGGTCGGCGATCTCGCGGCTCAAGAAGCGCGGCGTCCTCGAACCGGAGCGCCGGGGTGCCACCGGCTACCGGCTCAGCCCGGCCGCGCACCCCGTCTTCGACGAGGGCGACCGCCGCATCTTCGCCAGCCTCGAGCCCGCCGACCTGGCCGACGGCTGGGCCATGGCGGTGTTCTCCGTACCGGAGTCCGAGCGCTCCCACCGCTACCAGCTGCGCACCCGGCTCACCTGGCTCGGCTTCGGGAACATCGCCCCGGGCGTGTGGCTGGCCCCGGGGCGGCTGCTCGAAGACGCCCGCGGCATGCTCGTGCGGCTCGGCCTCAGCGAGTACGTGCACCTGTTCGCCGCCGACTACGCCGCCTTCAGCGACCTGGCGCAGACCGTCAGCGAGTGGTGGGACTTCCCGGCGATCCAGACGCAGTACGCGGCCTTCACCGACACCTACGCCCCCGTCGCCGAGCGCCTTGCGGCGGAGGGGGAGCCCGGCCCGGCCGAGGCGTTCCGCCACTACGTGCCGCTGCTCACGCAGTGGCGCCGCCTGCCGTACCTCGACCCGGGCCTGCCGACCGAACTCCTGCCGGCCGACTGGAACGCGGTGGCCGCCCGCCAGCTCTTCCAGCAGCTCCACGCGGTCCTGCTGGAGTCGAGCCTGCGCCACGTCCGGGAGGTCACGGGCCTGGAGGAGGAGACCTCTTAGGGTAGCGACGGGATGGTGTACGTCGGGATCGACGGGTCGTTCAGGTCGGGCTTCCACGGCGTCCAATTGGGCGTCAGGGTGGGCCGGGGCGGCGCCGGCGGCGGGTGGGGGCCGCGGTTCGGGTTCTGCGGGACCGACGAGGTGCGCGGCGGGGTCGAGGCCTTCGGTCGGGCGCCGGGGGTGTCCGTCGGGTCCGGGGTCTCGTCCGGCTCCGCGGAGGCGGCGGCGGCGGGCGTGGGCGTCGGCGCCGCAGTGGTCGGCGAGGACGAGGACGAGGGCGAGGCCGTGGACGACGGGCTCGCGCTCGCGCTCGGCGTCGGCGAACCGGACTTCTCCGTCGCCGGGGACGCGCCGCCGGAACAACCGCCGAGCAGCAGGCCGCCCGCCAACAGCGCGGTCATGGATGTCGGCACTCTGCCGTGAGGGCTGACGCCCACCGGCCACCTCCTGGAACACGATCTGGTCAGTGCGCGGTGATCGTAGCTCAGACCTGCGCGGATGCTCCCGGCAGGATGACGGTGCCCCGCGTCCGGCGGACCGCCCCGCACGACCCCGCGCCCGTCGGCGTCAGGGAGCGCCCGTACCGGCGCGCGCGAGGGCGACGACGCCCGCACAGATCAGTGCCACGCCCAGCAGTTGGGGCAGCACCCACCACCCCGCCCGCAGGTGCTCCTCGTACAGGACCACGCCGAGCGCGACGCTGATGGCCGCATCGCCCAAGGTCAGCGCGGGCTGCGAGGCGACCAACGGCCCGCCCTGCATGGCGTGCTCGAGCAGCAGGAGCGCGCAGATGCCGGTCGCCCCGAAGGCGTACGTCTGCCACGTGGTCAGGAACGCGCCGATACCGCCCTCGGTCAGGACGTACACGGAGTGCTTCATCAGGGCGGCCGTCAGCGCGTAGCAGACGGCGGTGGCCGCGCCGAGGCAGCCGGCCCGGGCGCGCCCCGGCGGCCTGCGCAGCCCGGCCACCGCCAGGGCCGCGACGACGGCCGCGCACACGACGAGGGCCGGGATCCACCGGTCGGCCGGCACGTGCGTCCGGTTGCCGGCGGGGGAGGCCGCGGCCAGCGCCACCCCCAGCCCGGCCACCACCCCCGCAACGGCCAGCCACAGCGCCCCCGGCAGCCGCCGCCGGGCCACCAGCGAGGCGATGAGCAGCGCGAGCGGGAGCTCCAGCACGAACAGCGGCTGTACGAGGACCAGCGCACCGGTGGCCAGCGCCGCGGCCTGCCCCACCCCGGCCGCGATCACGGCCAGGATCCCGGCGATCCACACGGGCCGCTTCAGCAGGTCGAGGATCAGGCCGAACCGGAAGCCCTTGCTCTGCGGCACGGTCAGCGCGGCCCGCCGCTGGAGCACGGTGGCCAGCGCATTGCTGAGCGCCGCGAACAGCGCGAAGAAGACCGGCAGGACGACGCCCATCCGCCGATCCTCAGGGCCCCCGCCGCACCCCCGGGCCGCCGACACGCCCCGACGGGCGGATTGCCCCTGTCCGGTCCTCCGGCGACGGCGGGCGGAGGGGTCAGCGGCCGGTCAGCGGCCGGCCTCGGCCCGGGACAGGGCCAGCGCCGCCAGGGCCTGCGGTGCGCCGGCCTGGCCCCGGATGCCGGGGAAGGCGTTGACGTCCACGATCAGCGGGGTGCCGTCTCCGGTGTCGATGAGGTCGACGCCGTAGACGTCGAGCGCGAACACCTCGCCTGTCCGGCGGACCACGTCCGCCCAGCCGGGCGGCAGATCGGTCAGGGCCAGCGGCCGGGTCGGACCCCGGCCCTCCGGTGCGAGCTCGGAGCGCCGCAGGGCGGCGAAGACCCGGTCCCCGATGGCCCACAGCTTGTGGTCCCAGCCGCTGTTGGGGGCGAACTCCTGGACCACGACCGGCTCCTGCGGCCAGGCGTCCGCCAGCTCGCTCAGCCGGGCGCGGTCGTCGACCCGGGCGACCAGGTCGTGCCTGCGGCTGTGCCGGCTCTTGACCACCAGGGGCGAGGCGCCGAGCGGTTCACCCGCCGCCCAGGCCGCGAGGGAGCCGTACGTACGGGTGGCCGCGAACGGCAGACCGCCCTGCAGGGCCAGCTCCGCCATGTCCGTGCGGTCCTGGCAGAGCGTGGTCGCCGCCGCCGAGTTCAGCACCGGGGCCCCGCGCCGCTCCAGCTCCCGGGCGAGGTCCAGCGCCCGTGGCGTGCGCGACTTCAGCAGGTACACGTCGGCCAGGTCGTCAGGGGCTTGCGCCACCGCACCCGGATCCAGCGACTCCACCCGGTGCCCGGCGGCTTCGAGCAGCGCCGTCGCGGCGGCCAGCAGCGGATGGCCGGGCTCCGGCGTGACCAGGCAGACCCTCACAGGGCGGCCTCGCCGGCCCGCGCGGACGCCTGCACGGGCGACGTCTGCACCGCAGGCCCCGGTACCGCGGACGCCGGCACGGGCGATCCCTGCGCCGGGATCGACACGGGCAGTCCCTGCGGCGCCCGCGTCCGGCACACGGCTGCCGCCGCTGCCGCCGGGCTGCCCGTCCGCGCCAGCCCCAGCACGGCCCGGGCCACCCGGGCCGCCGCGTCCGGGACCTGACGGAAACTCGGGAAGTCGTTCACGTCCACCACCACGGGCCCGTCCGGACCCAGCAGCACGTCGACCCCGTACAGGTCGAGCCCGTAGACGACCCCCACCTGCGCGGCGATCGCCGCCACCTCGGCGGACAGCGGCACGCGCCGCTCCCGTACCGCCGGATCCGGGTGCAGGGGCGAGCAGCGCTCGGTGGCGAACAGCTCCCCGCCGACCGCGTACACCTTGATGTCGGTGCCCGAGTTGGGCACGTACGGCTGCGCGATGAGCATGTGCTCGCCCGCCAGCCCGGGGAGGACCGCCTCGAGCTCCGCGGGCGACGACACCAGGTGCACGGCCCGCCCGGAGCTGCCGTCCGCGGGCTTGACGACGAGCGGGTACTCCGCCGCCGGTATCTCCCGCAGCAGTTCCGGCTGCGCCACGGCGTACGTCGCGGGCATCGGAAGCCCCCGGGTCCGGCCGATGGCGGCGGCCAGCGCCTTGTCCCGTACGCCCCGGATCGAGCGGGCGTCGTTGACCGTGGTCATTCCGGCCGCGGCCGCGGCCTCGAGCAGGGTCAGCCCGGGCCCGCCCGACACCGTCTTGAGCACCCAGGCCTCGTGCGTGCCCGACACCACGACCTCGGTCATCCGCAGCAACGAGCCGCCCGGCCGCACCACGTCCACCTGGTGGCCCCATGCGGTGAGTTGCCGGATCACCTCGTTCGGCATGCCGTCGTGGCGGTAGTGCTCCTCCACCAGGAAGCAGAGCCTCATCGACCTTCCCCATATTCCCCGGACGTCCGCCGATCCCGTCCGGCGAGTTGTGACGTCACAGGATGTCATGGACCGCAATGTGATGATCGGTCCGGATGGAGGCGCGGGCCTTCCGGTCTCCGGCCGCCGCTCACTCGTGGTGCGTGGTGGCCAGCAGTGCCGCGTCCCGCACCTCCAGCTCCGCGTGCCGCCTCAGCTCCCGCAGCAGCTCACGCCACTCGGCAGGCCAGTCGCAACGCCTGCCCATCACCGAGGTGAGCGCGACGGCGAACATCCCCGGAACCGGGGCTCCGTCCTCCGCGAGAGCCCGTACGGCCTCCAGCACCACGGCGGGCTCGCCGACCCGGTCGCCGTGCACGTTCCCGTCGCGCAGCGAGAGCGCCGTCGACGCGGCCAGCCCGGGCCGGCCCTCGTGGGCCGCCACGAGGGCGGCGAGCGTCGCCCGCAGCTCCGGCAGGTCCGCACGCAGGTCGACCGAACGCCGCAGCAGCGCCACGCGTGTCGTGGCCAGGGCGGGTTCACCGGCGAGCTGTCGCACCAGCGCCGCGCGCAGCTCCCCGTGTTCCGCCGGGACGATCCGGCTCAGGAACCGCACGCGCTGGAGGGCCGGCAGATCGCGCTCGGCCTCGGCCTCCGCGTCGTCACCGGAGCGTACGACGGCCAACAGCTCGGCCACGGCACGGTGGAACTGGCTCCCGGGCGCGCCGCCGCCGACGGGGTGCGGGAGTTCCGAGCCGGCGATCTTCTCCAGCGCCGTCGCCGCGGCCTGCCAGCCGGAGTTCGGTGCCAGGTCGCAGACCGCCCGCCGTACGGGGTCCGCGGCGTCCGGCGCGTAGGCGACCCAGTCCGGCAGCGCCGCGACCGCCTGACCGGCCACGGACCGGTGGGGCGACGCGGCGAGGAGCGCCACCAGCCGGGCGTAGCGCGGCCGGTGCGGCGGCGCCACCGAGAGCACACGGGTGTGCGCGATCACGGCCCCGGCCTCCCGGGTACCGCTCGTCGCGGCCGTCTCCAGCAGGTCCCAGACCTCTCCGGTCCCCAGGAGCCCGATCGCCAGGCCCACGGCGGCGGTCACCACGTCGGGGTGGCTGTCGGCGTCGCCGGAGATGCGCGCCAGCAGCGCCGCGGCCCGGCGGGGCGGCAGGAACCGCGCGGTCAGGCGGAGCGCCTCCTTGCGGCTGGTCACCTTGACCCCCGACGGCGCGGCCAACAGCCCGTCCAGCAGCTCCGCGAGCCGGGTCGGCGCGGTCCCCGCCGCGGCCCGCCCGGCGGCGTACACCGCGACGCGGGCGTGGTCGTCGCCCGCGTGCGCGAGCAGTTCGGGCAGGACCACCGCAGGCTCCACCGTCCAGGCAGCGGCGGCCAGGGCGGTCTCCGCGAGCCGTGTGTCCGCCGAGCGCGCGTGCTTTCGTACGAGCTCCAGCCCGTGGTCGGGGATCCGCGCCGCGGAGCGCAGGGCTTCCGCCCGCTCGTACACCGTCCTGGATTCGTCGCCGACGGCGACCTCGGCGAGCCAGGCCGCCTCCTCCTGCTGGCGCGGCACCCACCGGTCCGCCAGGTCGAGCCGGGGGAGCGGCTGTACGGAGCCCTCGCGCAGGAACCGGCCGTACGGCGGGCGCGCGGCGAGCGCGGAGTCCAGCAGATCGGTGCGGTGCGCCGACAGCACGTCCAATACGGGCGCCAGCGCGAGCGCCGACGGCTCCTGCTCCAGCAGCGCGGCCACCCGCTCGCCGCGCGTCGCCGGGTCCGACAGCCAGACCTCGGCGAGCCGTGGGAACACTCCGTCGGTGCACCGCTCCAGGGCCTCCTCGAGCATCCGCTGGAGTTCCGGCATGCGGCGGCAGCGGTCCCCGAGGTAGGACGCGAGCGTGAGCAGCGGCTCGTACTCGCCCTTGGCCGCGCGGCCGTCGAGCCAGGGGCGCAGGACTTCGAAGATCCGCAGCTCCCGGCCGTGCGGCAGCACGCCCCCGTATCCGCCGTGCACGAGGCGCCCGGTGCGGACGGTCCGCTCGCGGAGGGTGCGCAGCGCCCAGTCGAGCAGCACGGAGGACGGAGCCGGTTCCTCCAGCACCGCGAACACCAGGCGCTCCAGGGCCCGGCGCGTGTCGTCGGAGTGGTCGCGGGCCTCGACGGCGTCCACGGCGATCCGGTCCAGGCAGGCGACCGACGCCTCGGCTGCCAGCAGCGCCGCCGGCACCCCGGCCAGCGCCGCCAGGGCGGCCGAGCGCACGGGGTCGCGGTCGTTGCGCAGCCGCTGCGTCATCAGTTCGAGCACCTCGCCCAGCGCTTCGGCGTCGCGCGCGTGCACCGCGTTCTCGACGAGCCGGACCCAGGACACCCGGCGGGTGTCGGCGTCGGAGCTCCGCGTCCCGGCGAGGAGTTCCGGCCGCGCCTCGGCGACCGGAAGGTGCGCGACCGCTTCGAGGAGCCGGTCGATCGCCCACGCCTCCCGGCGGGCGCGGTCCGCGCGCCGCCGTGCCACGGCATGGCGGCGCTCGTGCGGGAGCACGGCCAGGACGTCGTCGGGGACCGTCCCGTCGGGGGCGGGGAGGTGCTCGGAGGCCGCGTCGTGGAACGCGGTACGCCGGCCCGGAGGCAGCGCCTTGAGCAGCGCGGCCAGGTACTCGGGACGCCCCGCCCAGCGGCGGCCGAGGGCGGGCAGGGACGGCGGATCGGCCCGGACGAGCTGACGCAGCCGCGACGGCGGAAGGAAGTACTCCTGGTACCCGTCCGCCCGGTCGGGGGAGGCCAGCCAGCGTACGAACCGCTCCGCGTCGGCGGCGATCAGATGGCCGACCCCGCCCTCCAGGGGCCGGGGCAGCCGGCCCGGTCCGTACCGCTCCAGCAGGTCGAGCACGCGCTCCGGTACGGCGGGCAGGGCCGCGGCCACGCCCGGCGCCTGACGGTGCCACCAGCCGGCGCGCAGGTTCTCCGGCAGCTCTGCCAGTTCGGCCGCCGCCTGGTCCAGCACCGGGCCGGGATGGCAGCGGCCCAGCCGGCTCCAGTGCGTGACTGCGTGGGCCAGCTCCGGCAGCCGGGCGGAAACGAACTCCGGCCCGCAGGCCGGGAGCAGGGACGCGGCCTCCCCGTCGCCCCACTGGGCGCGGACGACGGGCGTCAGCCGCTGCGCGAGCGCCCGGCGTGAGCCCCGGAACACGGCCCCCGTCAGCTCCCGGCGGATCTCGGCGGAGGCGTCGTCGTACGCCGCCTCGATCGCCTCGTCCGGCACGGGCAGCGTGCGCACGGCCCGCAGGGCGAAGGACCGCACCACCGGGTCCGGGTCGGCCAGCCGCTGCGCCAGGTACTCGGTCTGCCGCCCCGCCGAGGCCGCCAGCGCGGCCAGCCGCCGCTCGTAGCGGCCCCGGCCGGCCAGCTCGGCCAGCACGCCGGGCAGTTCACCACTGGGGGCGAGGTCGCGGGCGGTGGTGGCGAGCAGCCGGAGCCGGTGGGCGTACGGGAGCGGATCGAGGTCGGCGAGCAGGCGTTCGACTGAGCGTGACATGGGGTTCAGTGTGCACACCGGGGCTGACCGGGAGAAACGGTTTCCGGCGGCCGCGTACGGCGAGGAGCCCGGGCGGCCGTACTCGGCCGCCCGGGCTCCCAAGTCGCGCCGCGCCGGATTACACCGGCATGGGCACGGACACGAACCGCTTGCCCGATTCGTTCTCGACCACGACCTCCTTGACGTTGGCCGGGTCCACCGCCGCCGAGCCGTCCAGCGACGCGCCCTTGCCCTCGCCGTTCTGGCTGCCGACGACCCAGCTGCCCGCGGAGGTGCGCTTGCCGTCCTTCCCGACGACGATCAGCAGGCAGCGCTCGCCCGGGGGGATCCCCGCCACGGCCGCGTGCACCCGTACCCACTTCGCGGCGGGGGTGACCTGCACGGTCATCCGCGCGTGGGTGGCCGCGTCGGTCGCCGAGGCCACCTTGGTGCCCGCCACCGGGGGTGACGGCTGCGCCGTGACCGTCGGCGTCGGCGGCAGCGGCTGGGCGACCGGCCCGCCGTCCGCGGAGCCCAGCTGCGCCCCGGCCCAGAACACGGCGGCCAGCGAGGCCGCCGCGGCCAGTCCCGCGACGCTCCATCGTCGGCGCCGCTCGCCCGACGCCTCGTTGCGCATCTGCCGCAGGGTGCGCTGGAGCAGCAGATCACCGCCGTGCGGCGGTCCGTCGAGGAAGGCCTCGGCAGGCACCTCGCCCAATGCCGCTTCCATCTCGCGCAACGCGGCCACCTCCTCACGGCACTGCACGCAGCCGCTCATGTGCTCCTCGACCCGGCGGACGTCCTCCGCCTCCAGGACGCCGAGAACGTACGGGCCGAGCAGTTCCTCCTCGTGCTGCTGCCGGTTCATGCCACCACCTCACGCAGTCCGGCGGGCTGCTGGGGCGGCCTGCCCATTCGATTGCCCTCCTTGGTACTGCCTTGTCTGAACACCTCGCGCAGCGCCTTGAGGGCGTAGTGCGCGCGTGATTTGACCGTGCCCGCCGGGATGCCCAGGCTGTCGGCCGCCTCGGCCACGCTGAGCTGGCGGTAGTACAACTCCTTCAGCACGTCCCGGTGCTCCGGGGACAGCTGGTCGAGCGCCCCCAGCACGGTCATCGTGTCGACCACGGAGTCGGCGTGGTCCAGTTCCACCGGGGGAGCGGCCGCGGCCCCGGAAACCTCCGCGGGGCGGGCGGCCTTGGCCCGGTAGCGGTCGGTGATGATGTTGCGGGCCACCGTCAGCAGCCAGCCGCGCACCGAGCCCTTTCCGTTGACGAGGACCTCGGAATGCCGCCAGGCCCGGATGAGGGTCTCCTGGACGACGTCCTCGGCCGTGGCCCGGTCCCCGGTCAGCCGGGTGGCGTAGGCGAGCAGGGCGTGGCCGTGCTCCTCGTAGACCGACCTGATCAATGCCTCGTCGGTCGAGCCCCGCCGCGTGCGGGGCCACAGTGGTCCGGCCATCTCACCCTCTCCGTCTTCCTCGCCCATCTGGTGCGGACAGAACACGCCTCCCGACGGGATCCGGTTCATGTGACCCGCATCACTCGTGTGGGGCGGCACTTCGAGGGCGGCCCTCAGGTGCGGCAGCCGAGCCCCTCGTTGAGGCATGCGACGACCGAGGCCATCTGTGCGTCCGTCATGGCGTCCACGAACATCGCGTGGTCCGTCTTCGGGCTGTGCCGCTGCTCGGGGAAGGAGTCGACGGCGACCGGCACGCCCGGCGGCACCTCGTACGCGAGGGAGATCCGCAGCTGCGGCACGGCGAAGGTGCCCTGCGGGCAGACGCCGTTGGCAGCGGGGAAGCCCAGGTGCGAGCGGTGGCCCGGGCTCTCGGTGTCCAGTCCGTTCCAGCAGCTGGGGAAGACGAGCGTACGGGTGAGGCGTTCGCCGGCGGGGCAGCGCGGGTAGCGGGTGGTGAACCGGTCGGGGGATCCGGAACAGCCCCAGCGGGCGCGGACGTCGGCATCGCTCGGGGCGGTGTAGGCCACCGCGTCGCCGGTCATCGCGCGCAGGAAGCGCGGCATCGGCACGACCTTGCCCACCGGACTGCCGCGGAACTCCACGGAGACCGCCGCCTCGGGCAGGATCTCCCCCGCGTTGCCGTGGCCTGCGGAGCTCTCGTGGGGGTGGCTGCCCGCCCGGTCGAGACGGCGCAGGACGGGCCAGTAGTACGTGGACCGGTCGCCGCCGCGGCAGCTGGTCGCGGCGGCGGCCAGCGAGGCGTCGGTCGACATCGCGTCCGTGGACAGGTTCCCGACGTACGCGTGGGTGTGGTGGGCGCCCGAGCGCAGTCCCGGCGACACCACCAGGTTGTCCTCGTTGTAGTGCCGCTCCTCGTTGCGCCCGCAGTCCACCGTCACGCTGCCCGTCGAGGCGTCGGGCCCGGCCGACGGATCGCGGGGTCCGGTCGGTACGTCCTGGATGTCCACGTAGTCACGGGAGTTCATCCCGGAATGCGGCGTCCCGTCGGGGCTCGCCACCCGGGCAGCGCCCAGCACTGCGGCGGTCAGCCCGATGCCGAGCACCAGGCAGACGAGCAGTGTGAGCAGTCGGCGTTCGTTCCGCATGCGGGTCACGGTCGCCGCTGAGCGCCGCAGCGTCAACCTGCATCCGCATGTCGGCCAGGCCCCCGCCGGCGAGCTTGCCGAGCCGGCGGGCGACCGCGCACAGTACCCGGCATGACACCCGCTGAGCTGCTGCACGCGTTCGCCCGCACCCGCGCCTCGCTCGACGGCGCCGAGGTGACCTTCTGGTGGTCCGGGGACGTCCACTCCTGGGCGCCCGACCAGCCGTACCGGCGCCTCTTCGGCTTCGAGGGCCTCAACGTCGCCCGCCTCGTCGAGGACCCGGAGACGGGCGGCTTCCAACTGCTCACCAGGGAAGCCGCGTTCTACCTGGATCCGCAGACCCGGGAGATCCTGGACACCTGGGAGGGCAAGCCGGTGATCCACATCTGGAACGATCCGGCCAACCTGAGGCTGCGGCCGTTCCCGGTCCCGCTGACCGAGCTCGGGGACCAGGTCTGCTTCAGTCTGGAGATCCCGCTCGCCTACCCCTCGCCGCTGCCGGTCGCCGAGTACCCGCTGAACTCCGCCGACGACACGTACAAGGCCTTGGAGCTCTTCCAGTTCTTCGCGCCGCGCTCGGTACTCACCACCGACGAGCCCGGCGTCCCGTGCACCATGTCCTGGATGCGGATGTCCCCGTGGCTCCCGTGGATGGAGCAGGGCCAGCGCCCGGGCGGCCTCACCTTCCACTGCCGGGGCCGCAAGCTCGGCTCCTACGCCGAGGTCCCGGAACGCACCCGTGCCTACGTGGCCGCCCACCACCCCGAGTACGCGCACGCCCCGGAGAAGTGGACCGAACCCAACGAGACGAGCTGGACCTACTTCCGCAGGCACCACGAACCGCAGCCGCGGCCCTGACCGGTCTTCGGCCCCGTACGGCGTAGCCCGGGATGCGGCACGTGCCGGGTCCTGACGATGATGGTCAGGACCCGGCAGCGGGCTCGTACGTGCGCGTGGATCGTCGATCGCCCGTGCCGCCGACCCCCGACGCCCTCGCCGCCCCGTTCGCGGCCATGAGCGGCCTCGGCCCAACAGCTCGGGTGGAGGAGGAGTTGTGGCACCTCTGGCTCGGATTCCCCTGGACGGTGGCGGCGGCCTTCTGATCGAAGCCCCGGCCGGGCTGACGGCGTTGGAGGGGCCGGTGAAGGCCGGCCGCCTCAGCGAGGCCATCCACGACCTGCCCGAGACGCTGCAAGAGGCTCTGGTTCCGGTCACGGAGGCCGTCCGCGCCACCCTGGAGCAACTGCGCAAGGCGCGGCCCGACGAGATCGTCGTCGCATTCGGCGTCGACCTCGCGTTCGAGGCCGGGGCCGTGATCGCGAAGACCGGCGCCGGCTGCCACTTGAACGTGACCGTGGCGTGGAAGGCGTCCGGCGCCGCCCGCCCGGTTCCGGACGGCAGCGCGGGCTGACCCGGCGGACGGCGCCGCCGGGGGTCCGGAGCGCAACCACACCCCGGGAGCCGGTCCGTCAACCAGGACCTCACCGAGAACCAGACCTCACCGAGGACGAACGCAAGTCGGTCGGCAGCTTCTGCCCGACCCGCTGATGCCGCGCCGCTGCGCACAGGACCCTGAGCGAACGCAGCCCTGCACGGCCTGACCCGTGGCCCGGGACAGGCCGTGCTGCGCTGTGCGCCGGGGTCTCGCCCGAGTTCGGGTGACACGTCCCGCTTCGCCCGCGGCCCGCTCCACGGCTGCTGCTGGAGGCTGCTTCGACGTGTGATCCGGCCGCACTGTACGGGGCGCCCCCGGGGGGAGGGTCGCGGGGGCGGAACGTGGGGTCCCGCGGAGGTATAGGGGGGCGCCCGGGGGGTGGACAAGGGTTTCCCCGGTATCGGGTTCATCCCCGCGTTGCCTACTGTCTGCCCACCGGCGATCCTTCCGACCCCGAACGGACCCCGCGCCAACCCCACATGGTGTGAAGCCGTACGGCCGGAGCGATCGCCCGCACCGCCGTTGCCCCTGCCCCGCCGAAGCGGCCGGGGCAACGCGGCGAGCAGCGGTGGCCGGGACGGGCATGACCAACCCGTCCCCGGCCTCCGTAGCCGCCGGTTCACCTCCCACACAGCTCCAACCGCCGGCTCCGGCTTGCCCGGAAACGGCCCGCGAAAGGGAACACCGTGCACGCAACGAGACGCAGGCTCATATCCGTGGTGGCGATGTCCGTCACCCTGCTCGCCGGCTCCGCCACCGCTTCCGTGGCTCTGACCGGTGCGGAGCCCGCGCCGGCCCCGGCCGCCGCCTCCACCCTCCCGGCCGCGGGTGCGCCCGCCTCCTCCGCCGCCGCGCCGGTACAGAACCTGATCGTCGGCTACAAGTCCTCGGCCACCGAGGCCAGTTCCAACAAGGCCGCGGCCGACGACGCCACCGCCAAGGGCAAGAAGGCCGGCAACAAGAAGGCGACGTTCGACCGCCGTCTCGGCACAGGTGCCGCCCTCGTCAACCTCGGCGGCTCCGTCGCCCCTGCCGAGGCCGCCGACGTGATGGCCCAGTTCCGTGCCGACCCGGACGTCGCGTACGTGGAGACGGACTCCCGCGCCTACGCGATGGCCACCCCGAACGACACCGAGTACGCCAAGCAGTGGGACCTCTTCGAGCCCACCGCCGGCATGAACGTTCCGGCAGCCTGGGACAAGAGCACCGGCTCCGGCGTCACCGTCGCCGTGATCGACACCGGCTACGTGGCCCACTCGGACGTGGCTGCGAACATCGTCGCCGGCTACGACTTCATCAGCGACTCCACCGGCGCCCGCGACGGCAACGGCCGCGACAGCAACCCGGCCGACCAGGGCGACTGGAGCGCGGCGAACGAGTGCGGCACCGGCTCCGCGGCCAGCGGCTCCTCCTGGCACGGCACCCACGTCGCGGGCACCATCGCCGCCGCCACCAACAACGCCAAGGGCGTCGCGGGCATCGCGTACAACGCGAAGATCCAGCCCGTCCGCGTGCTCGGCAAGTGCGGCGGCGCGACCTCCGACATCGTCGACGCCATCACCTGGGCGTCCGGCGGCTCCGTCGCGGGCGTCCCGGCGAACGCCACCCCCGCCAAGGTCATCAACATGAGCCTCGGCGGCTCCGGCGCCTGCACCGCGTCCTACCAGAACGCGATCAACGCGGCCGTCGCCCGCGGCACCACGGTCGTGGTCGCCGCCGGCAACAGCAACGCGGACGCGGCCGGCTTCTCGCCCGCCAGCTGCAACAACGTGGTCTCCGTGGCCGCCACCAACCGCACCGGCGACCGCTCGTTCTACTCGAACTACGGTGCCAAGGTCGACATCGCCGCGCCGGGCGGTGAGACCCGCCGCGCCACCGACACGCCCGGCACCGTCACCACCCCCGAGAACGGCATCCTCTCCACCCTGAACAGCGGCGCCACCACCCCGGGCTCCGAGATCTACAAGCCGTACCAGGGCACCAGCATGGCCGCCCCGCACATCGCGGGCCTCGCCGCGCTCGTCGTCGCCGCCAAGCCCTCGCTGACCCCGGCGCAGGTCGAGTCGGCCATCAAGACCAACGCCCGCCCGCTCGCCGGCACCTGCACCGGCGGCTGCGGCGCCGGTCTCGCCGACGCGGCCGCCACCGTCACTGCCGTGACCTCGACGACCACCCCGGCCTTCGAGAACACCACGAACGTGAACATCGGCGACAACACGACCGTGGAGAGCCCGATCACGGTCACCGGCGTGGCGGGCAACGCCCCGGCCGCCCTCAAGGTCGACGTGAACATCGTGCACACCTACATCGGCGACCTGAAGGTCGACCTGGTGGCCCCGGACGGCAGCGTCTACACGCTGCACAACCGGGCCGGCGGCAGCACCGACAACATCAACCAGCAGTACACCGTGAACGCCTCCTCGGAGGTCGCCAACGGCACCTGGAAGCTCCGCGTCAACGACAACGCGGGCGGCGACACCGGCTTCATCGACAGCTGGAGCCTCGGCTTCTGAAGGCCCGATAGTACGGACCATTGAGCCCCGCGGACCTGCTGATACATCTCGTATCGGCAGGTCCGCAGCCGTTTCCTGACAGCTGACTGAATTCTGCGTCACAATCCGTGTCCACCCGGCATCCGACCTCGTATTGTCGCGTCTCACAGGAGAGGCACAGAGTGGGGACCGAGAGGCTGGTGGCTGTGCGTGGTGGCGGCGACGGGGAACGCTGACACGACCGTCGGACACGGTGAACTGATCAAGGCGGTCGAACGCGCGCTGACCGCGCACGGGCGGGCGCTCCTCACCGGACCCGCCGGCGCGGGCAAGACCGAGGCGGTCGGCGCGGTCGCGGCCGCGGCCGCGACCCGCCACGAGACCGTGCTCCGCCTCGCCCCCGAGGCCGCGGACCAGTGGATACCGGAGGCCTCCGCCGCCGCACTCCTCGCCTCCGTGCCCTGCGCCGCACTGGAACGCCTCTCCGGACCCCAGCGCACGGCCATCGCCCTCCTGCGCCGCGAGGCCGACGCGCCCCGGGCCGGCCGCGACCACGTCGCGCTGCGCCTCGCCGTCGTCGAAGTGCTCCGCACCCTCGCCGCCCGCACCCCCGTCCTGCTCGTCCTCGACAACGCCCAGTGGCTGGACGCGGAAAGCACCGATCTGCTCCGTTTCGCCCTGCGCCTGACCCCGCCCCGCGTACGGGTCCTCGTGGCCGAATGCGTCCAGGGCGGCGCCCCCGTCGGCGGCCCCCTGTGCGGCCCCGGCACCCCCGAGATCCGGGTCCCCCCGCTCGGCGCCGACGAGGTGGCCGAGCTCCTCGCCCGCCACGGCCTGCCCGCCCGCCTCGCCGGCCGCATCCACCAGGCCAGCGGCGGAAACCCCCGCCTCGCCCTCGCCCTCGGCCACTCCCTCGCCGAAGCCGCCGAGGCCCGCGACGCCAGCGCCCACCACGCCGACCCCCTGCCGCTGTCCGGCCAGGCCCGCGAGGTCGCCCGCCGGCTCCTCGCCGAAGCCCCGGCCCGGGCCCGCCGCACCCTGCTGCTCGCCGCCCTCGCGGCCCGCCCGACGACCGCCCTGTTGCGCCGGGCCGGCCGGCCCGACGCCGAGGCCGAACTCGCCGAGGCGGAGCGGGCCGCGCTGGTCACCGTCGGGGAGGACGGCGCCGTCACGTTCACCGCCGGCGCCCTGCCCATGGCCCTGGCCGCCGACGCCGGCTGGCCCGAACGCGCCGCCGGACACGCCGCGCTCGCCGCCGCCGTCGACGACCCCGTCCAGGCCGTGCGCCACCGCGCGCTGGCCGTGGACACCCCCGACGAGTGGCTCGCCGCCGAGATCACCGAGGCCGCCGCGGCCTGCCGCAGGCGCGGCCAGCGCGCCCTGGCCGCCGAACTCGGCCTGCTCGCGGCCGAACGTACGCCGACCAACCGGCCCGGGGACGAACTGGCCCGCCTCGTCGCCGCAGCCGAGGACGCCGGCTGGGCCGGCCGCGCCGACCTCGCACGCCGCGCCACCCGTGCCGTGCTGGCCCGCGACGCCTCGCCCGCCGACCGGGTACGGGCCCGGCTCGCCGTGATCGACGCCGCGGGGCAGGCCCTCGCCGCCCTCGACGAGACCTTCGCGTACGCCATGGACGACGCAGCCGGCGACCCCGCCCTCCAGGCGGCCGTGCAGCTGCGGATCGCCACGAAGTACAACCTCAGCGACGGCGACCCCGTCCGCTCCCGCGACGCCGCGGCCGAGGCCGGCAGGCTCGCCGCCCGGGGCGGCGACCAGGTCGCCGAGGCCATGGCGCTGACCGTACGGGCCCGCATGGGCCGCATCCTCGGTGACCCGGACGCCGAGGACATCCTGGCCGAGGCACTGGCCCTGCCCGCCCCCGAGGTGCCGCTCGGCATGCGCAACGCGCCGCAGTACCTCGCCGTCCGGCACGCCCTCTTCGACGACCGGCTCGCCGATGCCCGGCGCCAACTGCTCGTCCTGCTGCCCGCCGTCCGGCGCACCGGATCCGCGGAGGACGTCTTCGAGGTGCTGCGCAGCCTCACCGAGGTGGAACTGCGGCGCGGCCGGTGCGCGCTCGCCTCCGCGCACGCCCGCCACGCCCTGGAGCTGACCATCGAGGCGGGCCTCTCGCCGGGCCCCGCCTGGTACGCCGCCGCGATGGCCGAGGCCATGGGCGGTACCTTCGCGCGCGCCGCCGCCTATGCCCGGCGCGGCATCCAGGCCTCCGAGGAGGAGCACGACCAGGTGTTCCTCTCGCGCAGCCTCTACGCACTCGGCCTGACCGAGCTGGCCACGGGGGAGGCCGCGAAGGCCGTGGCCACGCTGCGCCGGGTGGCCGAACTGGAGGAGGCCCAGCAGGTCGTCGACCCCTCGATCCTGCGCTGGCACGGAGAGCTGGCCGAGGCCCTGGTGGCCGCGGACGCGCCCGACGAGGCCGCGGAACTGCTCGACGCCGTCCGTAAGGTCGCCCTCGGACTGGGGCGCACCGCGGTGGTGGCCGCACTCGACCGGGCCCGCGGGCTGTGCCTGTCCGCGCACGGCGACGCCGAAGCCGCCGTACACCTGCTGCAGGCCACGGCGGACCGGTTCGGTGCGCTCCAGCTCCCGGTGGAGCGCGGCCGAACGCTGCTCGCCCTGGCCCGGGTGGAACGGCGCCGCCGGCGGCGCGCACCCGCCCGCGCTGCGCTGCGGGCGGCGGCCGAGGTGTTCGCCGCGGCCGGCGCGAAACCCTGGGCGGAGCTGGCCGCCGAGCACCGGGAACCGGCGCCGGCCGAGGGCGGCACGCCCGTGGCCCTGGCCGCCCTGACGGAGGGGGAGACCCGTCTCGCCCTGCTCGTCGCCGAGGGCGCCAGCAACCAGGAGGCGGCCGCGAAGCTCTTCGTCAGCGTCAAGACGGTCGAGGCCCGGCTCACCCGGATCTACCAGAAGCTCGACGTGCGCTCGCGGGCCCAGCTGGCCACCGCCCTGCGCACCCGCTGAGGGAGTGCGGAGCGGTGGCCGGACCGGTCAGCAGCCGAGGTTGCCGCCCGGTGTCACGCCCAGGATCTGCGTGAAGCTCTGGTAGGCGTTGATCCGGCTCTGGACCTGGGCGGGGTTGCCGCCGTTGCACTCCAGGGAGCCGTTGATGGAGCGGATCGTCTCGCCGAAGCCGGCTCCGTTGACCATGGCGGCGTGGGCGGTCATCGTGCCCGGACCGTTCTGGGTGTTCCAGTACCACAGGGCCGTCTTCATGGCGACGGCCGGATCCTGCTCCACGAGGTACGGGTTGGCGAGCAGGTTGATGCCGAGCGCGTCGCCGGCCGCCTTGTAGTTGAAGTTCCAGCTGAGCTGGATCGGGCCGCGGCCGTAGTAGGCGGCCTGCCCGGCGGGACAGCCGTACGGCTGGCTCGCGTCGCAGTAGTGGGGGTAGTTGGCGGTGTTCTGCTCGACGATGTACACGAGCCCGCCCGTCTCGTGCGAGACGTTCGCCAGGAACGCGGCCGCCTCGCGCCGCTTGACGGTGTCGTCCCCGGTGTTGGCGAAGGCGGGGTACGCAGACAGAGCCGAGACCAGGCCGTTGTACGTGTAGAAGGAGTTCCGGTTCGGGAACATCTGGTTGAACTGGGCCTCGGAGACGACGAACCCGGAGGGGTTGCCGGGGTTCGGGTCCTGGCCGCCGCCCCCGCCGCAGGCGCCGAGGTCGGACCAGACGCCCCACTGCCCGGTGGTACCGGGCGTCTCGCCCTGGGTCCACCACTTGGCCTGCCAGTTGTGCCCGCTGTACGAGGCGCTCATGCCGCCCGTGTAGACGGCGGACGAGGCCCACGGGGTGACGCAGGCCGCGGCGGCGGAGGCGGGGGAGGCGGGGAGGGCGACCGCGAGGCCGAAGGTGGCGGCCGCGGCGGCGGCCAGGGCGAGGACGCGGCGGCGAAGCGCACGTTTCACGTAACTGCTCCTTCAGTGGGGGGAGTTGCCGTGGGGGGCAAGTACCGCCACTGAAGCGAAACTGGTCTGGACCTGTCAAGGTCTAGACCAACTTTTGTCGCGTTCGGGTAAACGGGCAGCGCCGGGCGCACGGCCGGGGGCGCACGGTGAAGGCCGGGCGCCCCGCGCGCCGGGGCCGAGGCGGGGGACGCCGAGCTGGGCTCGGCACTGGCTCAACGGCCTCGCGGAGCCCTAGAGGGCATGCTCCTGAACGGGAGCCGCGTGGTCCGGGCGATCCGGGTCATCGGCCGGAGCGGCGGCGCGCAGCGCCCCCTCGACCCGGCGGTTGCCGGTCATGGTCGACGTGACGGCGGTCATGGTGAGGAGGAGGCCGGCGGCGGTGTAGAGCGGGGTGCGTACGTCGTAGGCGGTGGCCAGCCAGCCGCCGAGGAAGGCGCCGAACGGGGCGGCGCACATGGCGAGCATGCGGGAGGTGGAGGCGACCCGGCCCATCAGGTGGGCGGGGACGATCGCCTGTCGGAGGGAGGGGGCGAGCACCATCGTGGCGCCCATGCCCGCTCCGCAGACGGCGAGCGCGAGGCCGGCGACGTACGGGTTCGGGGCGGCGGCAAGGCCCAGGACGGCGAGCCCTTCGACCGCGGCCGTGCAGGTCAGCGCGGTGCCCGTGCCGAGTCGTCGGCCGAGGAAGGAGGCGATGCCCGCGCCGAGCAGACCGCCGGTGGCCTCCGCCGTGAGGAGCAGGCCGAAGCCGAAGGTGTCGATGCCGAGACGATCGTGCGCGAAGAGGGCGAGTACGGTCTCCACGGCGCAGAAGGCGATGTTCCCGACCGCCGGACGCAGCGCGAGCCCGAGCAGCAACCGATCACGGAATACGTACGAGGCGCCGGCCCGCGCCTGCCGCAGCAGCGACTCGCGGGCCTGCGGTACGGGCCGGGGTGCGGCAGGCAGTGACCGTACGAGCAGTGCGGAGAGCGCGAACGAGACCGCGTCGGCGAGCAGTGGAACCGCCCGCCCGAGTGCGAGCAGGGCACTGCCCGCGGGCGGCCCGGCGAAGCCGGACGCCGCGGTCTGGGTGCCGCGCAGGCGGGAGTTGGCGCGCTCCAGGAGCGCGGGGTCGCGGCCGAGCAGATCCGGCAGATAGGCCGTGGCGGCCGTGTCGAAGAAGAGTCCGCCGAGGCCGAGGAGGAAGGCGAGGGCCGCGAGCAGCGGAATGCTCAGCACGTCGAGCGCGGCCGCCACCGCCGGTATCGCGAGCAGCACCGCACGCGCCGCGTCCGTGACCCACATCGTGCGCCGACGGTCCCAGCGGTCCACCAGCGCACCGCCGAGCACCCCGAAGAGCAGCCACGGCAGCGTTCCGGCGGCCGTGACGACGGCGAGCGCCATCGGATCCCGCGTCAACGTCAACGCGAGCAGCGGCAGCGCGGCGTGCGACACCCCGTCACCGAGCGAGGACACCGTCTGCGCGGTCCACAGCCGTCCGAACCCGGTCGGCAACTTCCGAACGTCCGAGGTCACTTGGCGTCCCCCTCGGCCTGCCGGCGCGGTGCCGGGTGGAACAGTGCGAAGACGAGCGACGCGTCCGGCAGCGACGGATCGGACAGCTCCCGGTACTCGTCCGCCAGTGCCTCCAACCGCCCCCCCAGCTCCGCGAACTGCTCCTCGGTGAGCCGCAGATGCGCCATCCGCACGTGCCGCTCGCCGTCCGCCGGCGCCGCCTCCAGGTCCGCCACCGCATGCCGCATCAGCACATCCGGGCCTCCCTGGCCCGGATCGGGCAGCACGATCGCCCGCGCGGCCATGGCGTAGTAGCGCTCGGTGACCCCCCGGACCTTCCGCGTCCGTACCACCTTCACCAGGCCGGCCCGCTCGAGCAGCCGCACGTGGTAGCTGGAACTCCCCTTCGCGAGGCCCACCCGCTCGGCGATCTGCGTGATCGTCGCGGGCTCGAAGCGGAGCACGGCCATGATGCGGTGACGCGTGAGATTGGAAACGGCGCGCAGCTGCTCGTCAGTGGTGACGTGGAACGTCTCGGGAAGATCATCGGTAGGCATGCCCCCAATGGTCAACGTTTCTTGACCATTGGGCAAGGGAATTTCGTCAGGACATCCGGAACCGGCTGTTCAGCGCGTCAGTCGAGTGGCCCCGCACAAAAGGGGCCGCCTCCTGCTCTGTGAGCAGGAGGCGGCCCCCTTGTCCGACATCTTCAGGGCATCGCCGTGGAGACCGCGGCAGGTCAGCCCGTCTTGCGACGGGTCTTCTTGTTCTTGCCGCCCGCGCCGCCGCTGGCGCCCTGGATCTTCGCCCGGCTCTGGTGAGCCTGCTGCGCATGGGCGCTGCGGGCGTTGCGCTCGAGGGCCTCCCGGAACTTGCGCTTGGCCTCTTCGGCCGCCGATTCGCCCTGCGGGGTGTCCGACTCTTCTGCCATGTTGTCCTCCTGGATCGACCTGAAGCCGTTTCAGTCTGTCACCCTCCGTCCCCCCTGACCAGCGCGTTCGGTGCCGAGGGGCGAGTCGGGCCGCCGGTGCGGGTGTCGAACGGGTGGTCGGACGGGTGGTCGGACGGGCTCGGGCCGCCGGCCGAACCGCACCACGCGGCGGATCGACCTGGACCGGCGCGAGCGACGGCGGTGGCGGGGGCGGCGCATCGCGCCGGGCGCGGTGTTCGGCCGGACGGTCGTCGCCGACCTGGTGGACGGGCTCCCGGTCCGCATCTGCCGTGTCCTGAGCCCGCTGGGCCTGCGCGACCGCACCCAGGCCGGCCTCATGTGACCCGGATCGCCGGGAGGGGGCGGCACACGAAGTCCCGGGCCTCGCGGGGAGACCCGGGACTTCGCTGGTGCACTTCGCTTGACCGCCGTGTTCAACGACGCAACGCCCCAAAGGTCACCCGCCGTCCTGGGCCCGTACCGCGCGCCGCTGGTGCACCCGCAGTTGCAGGGTGGCGAGGTCCAGCAGCGGGGTGGGCACGGCGAGCGCGCGGGCCCGGGCCACCAGGTCGCCGAAGACGTGCTCGACCTCCGTGGGACGCCCGGCGATCA
Organism: Streptomyces sp. NPDC031132; assembly: GCF_055570595.1. Taxonomy (NCBI): domain Bacteria; kingdom Bacillati; phylum Actinomycetota; class Actinomycetes; order Kitasatosporales; family Streptomycetaceae; genus Streptomyces; species Streptomyces sp. NPDC031132. Next base: position 224,825 of record NZ_JBVIGX010000005.1, on the reverse strand, counting down.
GGTCCCGGTACATCGACGGGGTGAGCGGGGAGCCGGGCGTGGTCACCGTCCGGGTGGTGAAGGCGAGTTCGGCCTCCGGTACGGGATGGCCCGCGGCGGCCGAGACGGCCGCCGCCTCCGCGAGTACGGCCGGCCCGAGACCGGAGCCGCCGGGAACGGCGCCGACCTCGCCGACGGAGCCGCGCGCCAGGCAGGTGACGGCCGCCAGGGTGGTGATGAAGACCCACTTGTGCCACATCGAGGCGACGACGTCCGGGGTCTCGGGGCTGTCGATGCCCGCCCCGGTCAGCAGGGCGCGTACGGCGTCCACGCGGGCGGAGGCCCGGCCGTCCAGTTCACCGGTGAGCAGGGTGGACGGCGGGGCCATGCGCACGATGTCGCCGTGCTCGTTCAGGGTGGTCACGACCTTGGCCACGCCACCGAGGACCGGCGCGCCGCCGAAGTGGCCTATGAGGTGGTCGAGGTGGGCCATGCCGTTGAGCAGTGGCACGATCGCGGTCCGCGGGCCGACCGCCGGGGCCAGGTCCTTCGCGGCGCGGTCGAGCGCCGTGGATTTCACCGACAGCAGGACGAGGTCGTACGGGTGCGACAGTGCGTCGGCGGTCACCAACTGCGGGGTGAGGGCGAGGTCTTCGCCGAGGCCCGTCACCCGCAGCCCCCGCTCGCGCAGGGTCGCGGCCCGCTCCGGGCGGACCAGGAAGGTGACGTCCTGCCCGGCGTGGGCGAGGCGGGCGCCGAACCAGCCGCCTGCGGCGCCGGCTCCGACTGTCAGGATTCTCATGCGGGAGAGCCTTTCGTGAGGGGCAGCGGCTGCAGGAGCCGGTGCGGTCGGTGCAGGGCCGCGGTGACGGGATCGTCGTCGACGGACGGCGGCGGCAGCCCGGGCCCGGGTGCCACCAGGAGTTCTTCGACCCCGACGGGTGCACGGCAGTCGGTGCAGCGCCCGTCGACGGCGACCGCGGCGTCGTCGACGGCGTGCAGGAAGACCCGGCGCGGCCCGCCGGGCGCGGGCCGGTGCTCCTCGCCCCAGAGGGACAGCGCGCGGACGGCCGGCCAGAGGCGGACCCCCTTGTCCGTGAGGGCGTACACCTCGCGCCGGCCGTCCCCGGGTACGCGGGCCAGCACCCCGGCCGCAGTGAGACCGGCGAGCCGGTCGGTGAGGACCGCGCGCGGGATGCCCAGGTGGGCGGCGAAGTCCCCGAACCGCCGGACTCCGAAGAAGGCGTCCCGCACGATCAGCAGGGTCCAGCGCTCGCCGACGACCTCCATGGCGCGGGAGAGCGAGCACGACTGGCCGCGGTAGTCGCGAGGGAGCGTCATGAGCCCACCGTAGCAAATCAGTTCGGTGACCGAACTGACGCTCAGATCGTGAAGGGCTTCTGGCCGAGGAACTGCGTGTCGGGGCTGCCCGTCGTGAAGAAGTTCGGGATCTGCGTGCGGGGCATGCGCTTCTTGATGTCGCGGTGGAAGGCCTCGTAGTCGCCGCTGAACTCCCCGCCGTTCCAGACCTTGAGCAGGGTCTCGGTGAACTTGCCGTTGACGCTGCCGTCCAGGGCGACCTGATCGTCCTGGCAGGCGGAGATGAGCACGACGCCGGGTTCCCCGCCGTTGCCGTTCGTACTCCTCAGCTCGCGCTGGAGCTCCTGGAAGAACGCCTTGTCCCGCTCGAAGATCTGCTGCTGCTTCAGCACGGGCATGAGGCGTACCGCGTCCCCCTGGGCGGGGGCGTCGATCAGTTCGGTGGCGGTCCCGCTGTGGCAGCAGTCGAGGAAGGTGATGATCCGGACGTCCTTGTCGAACCGCTGGAACTCCCGGTGCAGCTCGTCGTCGAGGAACTGGCGGTCGAAGAACACGAGTGTCTCGTCGAGCTCGTCCGGCTCGTCGCCCTCGCTGTCCGGCATCTGGCCGCCGTGGCCCGAGTAGGTGAGGAGCAGGATGTCCCCGCCCCCGAGCTTCCCGGCCGCCTTGCGCAGCGCGGCCGTGATGGTGTCGACGGTGGCGTCCTTCGTCAGGATCACGGTGTCGTCGAACCCGGCGCCGCGGGCCACTTCGGCCATGTCGCGGGCGTCGTTCTCGCACGCCATGAGCTGTCCGTCCCAGCCGCCGTACTTGCTGGGGTCGACGTTGTTGAGTCCTACGTGGATGGACACGCCTGCGGGCATGAGGTCCTCCTCGGATGCGGTGGGCACGGTGGCGCCGGATGGGGCGACACCTCGGGCAAGGGTTCCGCGGCAGGGGCCCCGCCGAACCGCGCGGCGCGCAGCGACGCCCGATCGGGCGCGGCGGCCGGAGCAACGGACGCGGCGGCCGGAGCAACGGGCGGAAGGCCGCGATGCCCGCGACCGACCGGCGGCCACTCCGTGACCGGCCGCCTTGCCACCGAACAGACCGGATGAAACCATGACAGATAGCAATCAATCCGTCTGTTGCCCGTCAAGGGTGGCCAGGCAGGTGCGGTATGCCGCTCACCACAACGGAATGGGGCCTCGTCACGACCTGGGTGCGTGACTACTTCCTCGACACCCCGGACCCGCAGGACAGGCTCGCCCAGTACGCGTTCCCCCCGGAGTTCATCGGCGACCTCGCGCTGACCCACAAGAGCGGGGAGAACGCCGCCACGCTGGTGCGCGCCTCGCGCAAGGACATCGCGGCGCAGCTGCGCCTGCTCGATGTCCTGGTCAGTCTCGACCAGCTGAGTTCCCTGCCGGCCGGCACGGAGGCCGAGAGGTTCCGAGCCAGGCTGATCGAGGACGCGAGGGTGGACTCCTCGGCCACGGACCACTTCCTCGCCGGCGTACTCAAGAACGGCGCCGAGGTGTTCATCGACCGCGCCGACCTGCGGGCGCGCCTGCGGCAATTCCTCGCCGACCCCGAGATGACCGTGCTGGTGGTCGACGGCGAGGCCGACAGCGGGCGCTCCTACACGTACAACCTGATCCGGTACCTCGGCCAGCACTGCGGATTCCGCCCGGTGCGGGTGACGCTGCAGCGCACCTCGACCGCCGCCCAGGTGATCCGGCGGCTGGCGGAGTTCATCGGAGAGCGGGACATCGACATCTCACCGTTGAACGCGACACAGTTGAACGATCCACTGCCGTGGGTCGATGACGCCGTCCACCGGATCGTCAGCCGGGCCACGGCCGCGGAGGAGCGGTTCTGGCTCGTCCTGGACGAGTGCGACAAGGTCGACGCCAATTCCGACGTCTGGGACTGCATCGGCCAGCTGGCGCAGGCCCTCTACGACTACACCCCGGTTCAGGAGGAGACCGTGCCCCGGCTCGTCCTGCTGGGCTACGGGCCGACGATGCGCCAGCTGCCGCACGACCTCCGCAACAACGTGTGCCGGGACACGGCGCGGGTCGCCGGCCCGGACGATCTCCACGCCTTCTTCCGGACCTTCTTCGCCCAGACGCCCGAATCGGGGGACCCGGCCGGGATCGAGGCACTGACCGAAGTGGCCGTCACGACGATCCTCGAAGCGGCGCAGCGACCTGGGGACGACAGCTACATGCGCAAGATCTGCACGGCGGCCGAACGGACCGTACGCCTCTACCGATCGCTGCCGCACGACGAGGACTTCGCGGCCCGGCTGCCCAGGGAGCTGCTCGCCGCGGAGGCCGCGCCCCAGCCCGCCGTTCCGGACAGCCGCAGGGCGTACCGGGAGGCCGCGAGCCTGCTCTCCGGGTTCGATCCCACGCAGCTGCGGCTGCCCGGTGAGGGGGAGAGCACCGGTCGGGCGCCGCTGGAACTCGTCCACGACTGCGCGACCATCGGATTGCAGCCCCGCATCAGGTGGGTCCTCAAGCAGGAGGTCCGCGACGAGGTTCTGCGCAGCCTGGCCGGCCCGGAGGCAGCGCGCCTCGGCCTGGAGGCCAACCTGGGCCAGGTCCCCGAGGGCCCCGGCCCGGAGCGGTTCGCGCTCGCCTACCTCTCCGGCACACCGCCGGACCTGGGGGAGCAGGATGTCGACGGGCTCGCCGACATCCTCCAGGCGGTGCTGTGGCTCGTCCAGATCCCGCACACGACCGGGATACCGGACCCCGAGCACGTCCAGCAGCTGCTGGAGCGCGCCAGACTGCGCCAGCCGCTCGAACGCCTGGTCAGGGGCAGGTTCTGCGGGCGCGCCGCCGAGCTGGAACAGCTGCGGGCGTACGCCGGGCTGCCCCCGGCCGCCGAGGGCCCCCTCGGCGGCGGCTCCGTCAAGGCACCCCCCTTGCTCATCCACGGGCTGGGCGGCACGGGGAAGAGCACCCTGCTCGCCAGGTTCCTGCTCGACCTCCCCGCAGGTTTCCCCTTCGCCTACGTCGACTTCGAGCGGCCCACGCTCTCGGTCCACGAGCCGATCACCCTCGTCGCCGACATCGCCCGGCAGCTCGGCATCCAGTACCCCCGGCACCGTGCCGCGTTCGACGCACTGGCCGGGGAGTGCGAGGAGACCGCCCGCATCCAGCGGGAGGAGCAGAACATCGTCGACGAGCTGTACCGGCTCTCCACCACCCGCTCGGGAGCCGGGCGCGGAGCCGCCCAACAGTCCCAAAGCCGGGCGCGGGCCCGCGAGACGGACCTGGTCCGCCGGGTCGGTGAATGCCTCGTCCGGGCGGTGGCGGGCGCGGGCGGAGGTGCGGAGGGCGGCCCGCCGCCGCTGGTGATCGTGATCGACTCCTTCGAGGAGGCCCAGTACCGCGCGAACCCCGTGCTCGGCCGCATGTGGGCCATCTGGTCGGTCCTCCACGAGGGGTATCCGCGGCTGCGGTTCATCGTCGCCGGGCGGGCCGGCGTCCACCACCCGGCGCAGGTCGCGGAGCCGAAGACGATCGCGCTCGGCGACCTCGAACCGGACGCCGCCGTGGACCTCCTCATGTCCAGCGGGATCGAGGACGAGGGCGTGGCCCGGGCCCTGGCCGAGCGGGTCGGCGGCCACCCGCTCAGCCTGAAGCTGGCCGCTCACGCGGCCGTGCTCGCCTGCCAGGAGGCCGGCTCGCTCGGCGAGCTGGTCGAGAGCCTCCCCGCCCGGCGCCGGTACTTCTACCGCAAGGTCGACCAGATGCTCGTGCAGGGGATCCTGTACGACCGCATCCTCAAGCACATCGCCGATGCGGAGGCCCGCGCCCTCGCCCAGGCGGGACTGGCGCTGCGCACCATCACCCCCGAGCTGATCGCGGACGTCCTCGCCCCGGCGTGCGGACTGCACGTGGACTCCCCGGAGCAGGCGCGCCGCCTCTTCGGACGGCTGGCCCGGCTCGACCTGATGGAACCGGCCGGTCCGGGCGCCCTGCGACACCGATCCGACCTGCGGGCCATCATGCTGCGCCTGTCGGACACCGCACGCACCGACCTGATGCGTACGGTCGCGCAGCGCGCGGCGGAGTACTACGCGGCCCGCGAGGGGCCGGAGGCCCGCGCCGAGGAGATCTACCACCGGCTGCGCCTGAACGAGAACCCCCGCTCCGTGGAGCAGCGCTGGGAGCCCGGCGTCGAGCGCCACCTCGACGGCGCGGACCGGGACATGGCGTCCCGGTCGGCCGCCTTCCTGACCGGCCGCCTCGGCGGGCACATCCCCGACGAGGCACTGCACGACGCCGACCAGGAGGACTGGGAGCGGAACACCGCACGCGACGTCGAGGACCTGCTCGCGCAGGGCTACACCGACGAGGCCGCGGCCCGGCTCGCCGAACGCCGACCCTGGACACCGGGCAGCCCCCTCGACCCGCTGCTCGTCGAGACCCTGGCCCGCAGCGGACGGCGTACGGAGGCCAGGAACACGGCGCAGCAGGCCGTCGCCCGCGCGGAGGGGGCGGGCGACGTCGATGCGCAGTTGGAGCTGCTGCTGCTCTCCGCGCGGCTCGCGGAGGAGGACGGCGAGGTGCAGGAGGCCGAACGCGACCTCGCCGAGGCGGAGGACCTCGCGACCGGCCTCGGCCGCGACTTCGATGCCCTGGGAGCCACGCTGGCCCGGGCCCGGCTGGCCGCCCCGCGCGCAGGCGACTCGGACGTCGACCGTCGCCTCGCCCGGCAGCTGCGGCAGCTGCCCGACGAGGCGCTGGCCGAGCAGCCGGTCCTGGTCCGGGCCGTGGCGGCCGAGGTGTCCCGGCATGATCCGGCCGCACTCGGCCACACCCTGGACGTCGTGGGACTGCCGGACACCGACGACGAGGCCCTGGACGCGCTCGCGGACACGATCGTCCGCGTGCTGGCGGAGCAGCCCGAGCTGGGGCTCGCCGTGGCGAAGATCCTCGAGAACGCCGCCGGCCCCGTACCGCCGGCCCGGCCCGCACAGCAGCAGCTGCCCGCGCCCCCGCCACCGCCCTCCGTGGCCGACGTGCTCCGCGACGCCCGCGACCGGGGCACCCTCGACGCGCTCGCCCGGCGGCTCCTCGTGCTGCACGACCACAGCGGCGCCCTGGTCTCCGGTGTGGCGGCCGCCATGGGTGCGGGTACCCCCGGCCCGGCGGCGCCTGTCCGCACAGCCGAAACAGCCGAAAGGAACGGCCCGCGAGCGGCCTGAACCCGTATGAGCGACGCGTATCTCCCCTCCGAGGAAATCGTCCGGCTGGTCGACGCCTCGCTGGAGGCCGGGCTGGCCGATCCGTCGGTACGGCGGCTGCTCCTCGACGGCATCATGCCCAAGTACCGGGGCACGCTGCCGCTGATGGCAGCCCCCGGCATGCAGGTGCACTCGGACCTGAACGAGATGAACCGCGTGGAGCGGCTGGTCGACGGCTCGGTGCCGCTGGAGATCTGGCTGCGCAACGCCGTCGCCCAGACCGTGGAGGCCGGCCCGCTCGCCGTGTTCCAGCGGGCCCTGGACGAGGTGGCGCGCGACGCCGCCGGCGAGCCCGACGTACCGGCCGGGCTGCCCGCGGGCGAGACGAAGGAAGAGATCATCCACCTGGACGACACGGTGCCCTTCGAGTTCCTGCGCGGCGGCGAGGAGGCGGGCCGCGCGGTCGCCCGGATCAAGGTCCTGCCGTACCAGGCCGGCGCCCCGCTCAAGCCGAACGGTTTCCCGCACTCGGGGACGGGCTGGCTCATCGCCCCGGACCTGCTCGTCACCAACCACCACGTGGTGAGTGCCCGGACCCGCAGTGCCACCGAACGCGGCATCGTGGATCCGGCGGACCTCCAGCTGCAGGCGCAGAACTCCCGCTCGCGCTTCGACTACGGCGCGGACGACACGGAGACCGAGGAGGTGGCCGCCAGCGGCCTGGTCGCCTGGGACGAGGCCCTCGACTACGCGATCCTGCGGCTGACCGGCCAGCCGCCGCGGGCCGCTCTGCGGGTGGCGACCGAACCGCTGACGGTCGACGGGGAGCCGGTCGCGGTCAACATCATCCAGCACCCGGGCGGCCAGCCCAAGCGGGTCGCCCTGCGCAACAACCTCGTCTACGAGGCGAACGAGAACGACGTGCGCTACTTCACCGACACCCGGGGCGGGTCCTCCGGATCGCCCGTCTTCACCGACGACTGGCAGGTGGTCGCGCTCCACCGCGGGACGCGGCGCGTCGAGGACGTCAACTTCCAGGGCAAGACCACCGCGTTCGTCAACGTCGGCACCCAGATGAGCAGCGTCATGCGGCACCTGCGGGAGCACAGCCCCGAGGTCCACGCCGAGATCACGGCGGCGCAGTCGGCGCCGGCGCAGCAGGGCCGGCCTGAGGAGGCATGAGATGGGCGGCAACGGCAGCTCACCGGTGGCGACCGGTCCCGAGCAGGTCTTCCGGGACCTGCGCGCGGTCGCCGAACGGGTGCGCCAGGGACTGAAGGCGGACGCGGACGCGGAGATCCCCGAGTCCTCGGAGAGCCTCCCGGCGGACCGGGCCCCGGCCGGGCAGATCGGCGAGTTCGCCCGCCAGGAGCGGGCGAGGGTGCTGACCGCGGGCGCCAGGGGCCTGGAGAAACTCGCCGACAGGCGGGAGGACGAGGTCGACGACGAGGAGTACTTCGGCATCGAGGCGATCGTCCTCCTCGAAGGCCGGCCGGCCCTGCTGATCCAGGGCCAGGACTTCCCCTCCCAGCAGGGCGACTGGGTGGTGCTCGAGGACCATCGGGCCGCCATCCGGGAGTCCATCGCCCGCGTGGGCCGGGTGGAGGTCACGGGACACACCAGCCTGGACTGGCTGGGCACCGCGTTCCTCGTCGGCCCCGACGTCGTGATGACGAACCGTCATGTGGCCGTCGAGTTCGCCACGGGCGACGGAGCCGGCTGGACGTTCCGGCCGGGCATGAGTGCGCGGCTGGACCTGGCGGAGGAGCTGGCCGCCGTGCCCGGCGACGGCTCGCTGGAGTTCGCGGTCACCGAAGTGGTGGGCATCCACCCCGAGGTCGACATGGCCCTGCTGCGCATCGACCCCGCCCGGGGCGGGGCTCCGGCGACCCCGGTGGCGGTGGCGGCCGATCCGCCCGCAGACGTGCCCGGCCGGCCGGTGTACGTGATCGGCTACCCGGCGGAGGACGGCCGCCGCAACGAACCCGAGGCCATGCGCCGCATCTTCATGGACGTCTACAACGTGAAGCGCCTCCAGCCCGGTACGACGACGGGGCTGGGTCCCGGCGAGCTCACGGTGAAGCACGACTGCTCCACGCTGGGCGGCAACAGCGGCTCGCCGGTCTTCGACCTGGCCGACCACCGCGTCCTCGGCCTGCACTACGGAGGCCGCTACGGCTTCGGGAACTACGCGGTCCCGCTGTGGGAGCTGGTGGACGACCCGCTGCTGAGCCGTGCGCAGGTCAACTGGGTCTGACGCGTCACGCGGTACGTCAACTCGGGGTGACGCGCAGCGCGTCGCCGACGAGGCGCACCGCGCGGGAGAGCCGGCCCAGCTGCTGGAGCTCGACGGCGTACATCCGGATCGAGTTCTCGATGACGGACTCGGCCACGCCCATCGAGGGCAGTTCGGCGCGGCTGGTCTCCAGTGCGACCCGGACCGCGCGCATCTCGTGCTGGAGCTGGAGCTGGGCGTGCCGGGTGAGGAGGACGGGGCTGCGGGTCAGTGTCGAGTAGCTGCCGTAGCGGGCCGGGAGCAGATCCCGCAGCCAGCGCATGGCCGTGCGTTCCCAGTCGTGGGTGCCGGGGGCCTTGACCTGACAAGGCCAGTCCGGGCTGAGCGTGGTGGAGGCCGTCTGGCGCATTCTCGTCGCTTCCGAATGGTGTCGAACTCTGATCGAGATGTCGGTGGGCGGCCTCGGCCCAGGGGTTGACCGAGGCCGCCACAAGCGCTCTGGTGGATCCCAGTGCCGGGAACCGGCACCGAGGCGGAACGTGAGGAGGAGCGTCCCGCGCGGGTGCCCGTTCTGGGAGGGCGTGGGGTCGCCCTCCTTGGCGTCTGGTGGATCCGGCGCGCTGCTTAGTAAACATATATACCGTCGAGTAAACAAGAGAATGAAAAATTACATACGCGCGGACGGCGTGAAAGTGGACTGCCTCGTACCGGTTGAAAATCGGCCTTACAGGAAGAATCCGTGCTGGTCGGCGACCTGCTCGTACCCTTCGAGGCGCGCCTGCGTCCGCTCGGGATCCGCGTCGGCCATCGCCTGCAGCAGGGCCGCGGACAGCATCCCGGGTGCCGCATACGAATCGAAGACCAGCCGCGCGCCGGTCCCGGCGGTCAGCGCCACGTCCGCCTCGTCCACCAGGGGGCCCAGGGTGGTGTCGGTGATCAGCGCGATCTTCAGCCCCGTGCTGCGGGCGGCCCGCAGCGCCGCCAGGGTCTCCTTGGCGTGCCGGGGCATGGCGAAGGCCAGCGCCCAGGTCCCGCCGGCCTCCCGGGACTGGAGCAGGGCGTCGTAGGCGACGCTGCCTCCACGTGTCACCAGCCGGACATCGGGGTGGATGCGCCGTGCCGCGTAGGCGAAGTACTCCGCGAGCGAGACCGAGATCCGCAGGCCCAGCACCGTCAACGGCACCGAGCGGGCCAGCTCGCGGCCGATGTCGAGCACCTGGTCGGTGTCGGCGAGCAGTCGCCGTACGTTCTCCAGGTTCAGGATCTCGGCGTCCACGGCCGCCTGGAGCTCGTTGCGGCGGAACTGCTCGCGGGTCTCCGGGGAGCCCGCGACGGCGCTCAGCGCCATCGGCTGCAGGGCGTCGCGCAGGGCCGGGTAGCCGCTGAACCCGAGGGAGGTGGCGAAACGTGTCACCGACGGCTGGCTGACGCCCACCCGCTCCGCGAGCTCGGTGATCGACAGGAACGCCGCCTCGGTCAGGTGGTCGACCAGGTACTGGGCGATCCGCCGCTGCCCGGGGGACAGGCGATGGCCGTCGAACAGGGCCCGTACCCGGTCGCCGGGAGCGCGCTCATGGACCGGCGGCGCCTGCCCACTCGGCGTGATCGCAGCCGCCTGTGCGCGTGCCTGCTGCCCCGATGACACCGATGGGCCTCCCTCTCATGTCACTCGTCTTCAAACATAGCTCACGCCCTGTGGTCGGCCGACCTTCAGCCGCCGGGGCCCGCTGCCGGGGTGCGGCCGTATCTGTCGCGACTCCCGGAGGCCGGAAATATGATGTGCTCGGATCTTCGGCGCCGCGTGCGCACCGCACGTGGCGGGAGCCGAGAGCCGAGAGCAGGGACGGCACGTATGGATGCACCCGGGAGCGGTCCATGACCAGGCGCCGTCCCCCGAAGTCGGTGAGCGCCGACGACCTGCTGACCACGCTGGGCCGGCTTACCGACAGGGTGCGCGCCGGGGCGGAGATGCAGCAGGCCCGGGTGGAACTCGCCGAGGCCCTGCAGCGCGAGATGCTGCCGGCCTCGCTGCCCGCCCTCCCCGGCCTGCGCAGCGCGGCCCGCTACGTGCCCGCCCGGCACGGCCTGGACATCGGCGGCGACTGGTACGACGGCTTCCCGCTGCCCGAAGGTGCCCTCGCCTTCTCCATCGGCGACGTACAGGGCCACGACGTCGAGGCCGCCGCCTTCATGGGGCAGGTCCGCGTCGGCCTGCGCGCGGTGTCCGCCGTCGTCGAGGACCCGGGGGAGGTGCTGAGCCGGGCCAACGACGTACTGCTGTCGCTGGACTGCGAACTCTTCGCGACCTGCACCCTGCTCCGCTTCGACCCCGAGACCTGGGAGCTCGAGAGCGCCCGGGCCGGCCACGTGCCCTCCGTATGGGCCACGGTCGACGGCCGGTACGGCATCACCGACGACGAGGGCGGCCTGCCGCTGGGGGTGGAGCCCGGCGCGGGATACGCCGTGACCCGGCGCCGGCTGGACCAGGCGGGCTCCATCGTCCTGCTCACCGACGGCGTCGTCGAAGGGCCGTCGTTCCCGATCGACGTCGGACTGGCCCGCGTGGCCCGGGTGGTCCGGGAGGCGGCCGGCGCCGATCCCGACGAGATCGCCGCCGAGATCATGAAGGTGGCCGACTCCACCGGTCATGCCGACGACGCGGCGGTACTCGTCCTCAGCCATGACGCGGCAGGCCCCCCGCGCTGGTAGTGCGTGTCATGCTCCGCCCGGAGGCGGCGGCTGTTGTCTGATGCTGTGGTGCGCACCGAGGAATGGCGACGTCCTGCAGGAACCCTTCTCGGGATCCTCGGCGTCGCCGCCGCCTACTACGCCACAGGACGGATCGGCCTCCTGCTGCGCGTGGTCGTCGACGGTGCCGAGGTCACGCCCCTGTGGCTGCCCACGGGCATCGCGGTCGCCGCCCTGCTGTGGTTCGGCCTGAGGATCTGGCCGGGGATCGCCCTCGGCACGGTCCTCGCCATCGAACACCTCAGCAGTTTCCAGATCGCGGACCTCGGGATCGTCCTGGGCAACACCCTCGCGCCGGTGTGCGCGTACCTGCTGTTGCGCCGCGTGGGCTTCCGCACCGAGCTGGACCGGCTGCGGGACGGCCTGGCCCTGGTCTTCCTGGGCGGGCTCGTGCCGATGCTGATCAGCGCGTCCATCGGCACCGGGGTGCTGGTGGCCACCGGCGACCTGGCGCCGAGCGGGTTCTGGCCGGTGTGGTCGGCGTGGTGGGTCGGCGATGCGATGGGGGTGCTCGTGGTGACCCCGGTGCTGCTCGTCCTGCCCACGGTCCGGATGCCGGCTGATGCGTACCGCGTCGCCGAGGCGGTGGCACTGACCGTCGCCGCCGGGGTCGTCTCGTACGTGGCCGGCCGGAGCGCCCTGTCGCTGCTCTTCCTCGTCTTCCCGCTGCTGATCTGGTCGGCCGTACGCTTCCAGCTGGCCGGCAGCGCGCCCTGCGTCCTGGTCATGTCCGTCGTGGTGATCGAGGCGGCGACCGACCACGCCGGACCCTTCGCCGGCCACACCCTCTTCGAGATCATGGTCAACCTCCAGGCGCTCAACGGCTCGGCGGCCCTGACCGCGCTGCTGCTGTCCGCGATGGTCACCGAACAGAACAACATCCGCCTGAAGATCGAGCGGGTGTGCGAGGACTTGGCCGAGGTCGTCGACCGGCTCACCCCCCGCAGGCCGGGGGATTAGGGCCTGTCTTTCGGATCATGCCGGGCTCGCGGGGCCTGGCACCGCGCTCGCCGCGTTGTCGTCACTCGCCAACGTCCCCCGGCTACCGCTGGGAGGTGCCCCCACCGCGTGGACACCCTCCTCCGCCTTGCGATCGCACGCACCAAGCCCCGCTCCCTGATCCGGCCTGATCCAAAAGACAGGCCCTGGCGGTGTCGGACCCGTGGTGTTTCCGTATCTGCTGCCAGAAATTGCAAAATGCCTGGGTAGATGCAGCGGTGAGAGGCCGTTAGAGTCCGCATGCGCTACTCGGGACAGGGTGGCGAATGGCAAGCCCGAACCCCTGGCTGACCCCTTGAGCGGCGTACATCCGCGAGGCACGCAGCCGTTGTGATGCCGTGGCAATTCCGCACCGATGACGCCCGTGCTCCGCTCCCGGACACCGCTCCGTACTGCGCCTGCCGCTCTCGACGCCCATCGCCTGTCGCCCGTCACTTGTCGCTCATCGCTCACCAGATGGGGAGATCCACATGAACACAGCACGCATACGCCGCTCAGTCGCGGGCAGGACGGTGCTCCTGGGTGCCGTACTGGCCCTGGCGGTGCCGGGAACCGCCCACGCCAACACCGTGAGCGTGACCGTGAAGACCCCGGGTGCCACCAGCGGACCCGCCGCCTCCAACTCCGAGACGTCGACCCACGCGGACTGTTCCGGCGGCCTCGTCTCCGGTGGCGGGATCAACCAGGCCGTCGGCACCGGCGCGGGCGTGAACGGCAACCACGTCAACGGCACTTCGCCCAGCTCCGACGGCACCACCGAGTACACCGGCACCACCGGTGTCGTCGGCACCGACGTGACGCACTGGCTCGGCATCGGCGGAAGCGGGGGCCAGGTGAACGCCTCCTTCTCCAGCACCCCCTACGCGATGTGCCTCACCAGCAGCCTGATCAACCACACCCAGGTCGTCATGAACAAGGTCAACGCGCCCACCACCGGGGCGACGACGGGCCTCGTCACGGCGACCTGCCCGGCCAACACCCGCCTGCTCGGCGGAGGCGCCCGGACCACCCCGGGCAACACGGGCAACTTCAAGCCGATCGCGAGCTTCCCCACCTTCAACAACTCCGCCCACAGCTTCGGCGCGAAGGCCGCGGCGGACGGGGAGACCGACCCCGACTCCTGGACGGCCGTCGGCTGGTCCGGCGGCTCCGACAGCGCCAACTTCACCTACGCCTACGCGATATGCAGTGGAAGCGGCATCAACGTCACCGGCGCCACGGTGAAGGTCCGCTACGCCGAGGTGAGCGGCCCGACCTCCGGCAGCACCGGCCAGACGGCGACCGTGAGCTGCGGCGGCGGTGACGGGACTCTGGTCAGCGGGGGCGCGGCGATCAGCGGAGGCAGCGTGACGACCACCGACTTCACCGGTCCGGCTTCGGGCGGTGACCACCTCAACGGAAGCTTCCCCAGCACCTCCGGCGGCAGCCCGGTCGGCGACGGGACCACCACGGCGGCGTCCTGGACGGCCGCCGCCCACACCGGAGGACAGTCCTCGCCCGGCACCCACACCGACGCGTGGGCGCTGTGCGCCGACGACGGCGTCTGAAGCAGCGGTTGCGGACAACCGTCCACGTACGAGGGAACGAGAGAGAGAATCCGATGAGCACGACACTCCGGCGGTCCTCCGCCACGGGCAAGGCCCTGACCCTGGCCGCCCTGCTGACCGTGGCGGTGCCGGGAGCCGCGTACGCCAAGACCGTCGACGTCACCGTCGCCACCCCCGGGGCCACCATGGGCCCCGCGACCCCCTTCACCGGGGTCTCCTCGCACGCGGACTGCTCCGACGGCCTCGTCTCCGGCGGCGGGGTCGACCAGGGCATCGGCACCGACGAGATGGCCAACGGCAACCACGTGATGGGCATGGTGCCCAGTGCCGACGGCGCCACCGAGTACACAGACGCGCCCGGGATCGTCGGCGGCGACGCCACGCACTGGATGGCGTTCGGCGGAAGCGGGAGCCGCAGCAGCGAGGCATTCTCCACCACGCCCTACGTGATCTGCCTCCACAGCAACCTGATCAGGCACACCCAGGTGGTCATGAACAAGGCCTCCGGGCCCACCAGCGGGCTCTCGTCCAAGCTCGTCACGGCGACCTGCCCGGCCAACACGGTCCTGATCGGCGGCGGAGCCCGTACCACCCCGGCCGGCGTCGGCAGCCTCAAGCCGATCGCGAGCTTCCCCACCTTCAACGACGCCGGGCACCACTTCGGCTCGATCGCCGCGGGCGACGGTGAGCGCAACCCCGACTCCTGGACGGCGGTCGGCGGCATCGGCGGCGGACGCGGCGCGGACAACATGACCTACGCCTACGCGATCTGCAGCGGGGACGACATCGACCTCAAGCACGTCTCGACGACGGTCCGCTTCAGTGAGGTGAGCGGCCCGAACACGGCCTCCACGGGACAGACGGCGACGGCCGGCTGCTCCCGCGAGGACGGGCAGCTGGTCAGCGGGGGCGCCGCCATCAGCGGAGGCAACGTGACCACGACCGAATTCAGCAAGGCGACTTCGGGCGGCCCCCACCTCAACGGCAGCTTCCCCGGCGACGCTGCCGGCACCCCGGCCGGCGACGGGAGCTCCGACCCGACGCACTGGACGGCAGCGACCCACAGCGGGGGTTCGCCCTCCCCGGGCAGTTACTCCGACGTCTGGGCGCTGTGCCTGGACGTGCAGCACGGGCACAAGCGGTAGCCCTTCCCACCTCGCTTCCCCGGAGCGGACCCTCCTGGATCAGGAGGGTCCGCTCCCTGTCGATTCCGGCGGACCGGAAGCCTCAGGTCCGTGCCTCCGCGGGCGGCAGCGCGTCCGCGACGGCGCGCGCGAACGTGGGCGACGTGCCGCAGGTACCAGCCGACGCCGGGCCGTCGGCGTGGCCGCCACGGCCCCGGACGCCACCGACGCCGGCACCGGGAATCGGCCAGCCGGGGGCCTGGGCGGGCACCTGCCGCGGGCGGGCCGGATTACCGTGGCCGGCGAGGCCCGTGCACGCTCACGAGCACGCACGCCCACCAGCAGGCACACAAGTACGCCCACACGCCACGGCCGTCCGCACGGCGCAGAGCCGCGCACGGCGCAGCGTGAGGCAGCGCAGCCGCCACCCCAGGACCCGTCACCGGAGGAGCCCGATGAGCCAGATGAACCCGATACTCGAGGTGGTCCGGGAAGGCCGCACCGACCTGATCCCCGGCCTCCTCGAGCCGCTCACGCCCCCCGAGCGCCGGGAGCTGCTCGCCCGACTCGCCGATCTGCGCCGCGAGATACGCGGCTGGGACTGGAACCACTGGCAGGAGCGCGACCGCATCCGCTCCGGCCTGCTCGTCGCGGGCGTCGGCTGCCACACGGGCGCGGCCGCGGCGGCCTCCTGGATCGGTGCGTCCGATCTGCGCGACGGGCAGGGGTTACCCGGCGGGCTGCTGCCCGACCTGCTCGACCTGCTCGCCGACCGCGACCCCGGCTGGCTCGGCGACCTGGCCCACCGCCTCGCCGACCGCCCCGCGACCGCCGAGGCGGACTATCCGCTGATCCGGGAGCTGGTCAAGATCGCCGACTGTCGCGTCCCCACCACCGACGCGTTCGTGCACGGCTGGGTCCGGTCCATCTTCACGATGGACCGCGCCCGCTCCACGCACAGCCCCCTGTCGATCGTCCTGCGCCAGGACCCGTACGCACGCGAGCTGGTGCCCCAGCTCTTCGTGACGGCCGAATCCCCCGAGGCGCTCCACTGGTGCAGCGATCCGACGGCCCCGAACCACTGGCCGTCCGAGCTGGCCGCGCTCGCGCAGGAGGGGATCGTCGAGCGCCGCGTCCTGGTCGACGGCTGCGTCGCCCGCCTGCTGCGCGGCGGCCGGCAGAACCAGCTGAAGTTCTTCCTCGCCATGCTGGAACGCCTCGAACTCACCCCGGCCGAGGAACGGGAGCGGACGGCCGACTGGATCGCGATGGCCGCCGACGGACCGTCGCCACTCGCCGGACACGCCCAGCAGGTGCTCGCCCGGCTGTCCGAGGCGGGCGAGCTGCCGGCGCAGCAGCTCGCGCAGATGTCACGCGCCGTGCTCCGCAGACCGGAGAAGAAGCTCGTACGCGCCCAACTGGTGCTCCTGGGACAGGCCTTACGACGCGACCCGGCCTCCCGGCACGCACTGCTGCCCACCGTCACCGGCGCCTTCGGGCACGAGGACACCGCCCTGCAGGAGCGCGCCCTCGGGCTGCTCGTCCGGCACCTGCGGCCCGGCGACCGGGAGCTGCGCCGGGAACTCGCCCTCCACGCCGATGCGTTGAGCCCCGCCCACCGGCGCGCCGCCGCGGAGCTGCTCGGGTCCGCGGGCGGCAGCTGCGCGGAGCCGGCGTACGAGGAGATCCTGCCCCCGGCGCCGGTACGCCGCCGCCTCACCTCCGAACCCCTCACGCTCGCCGGCACCGTCGACCTGGTGGCGGCCTCCGTCACGTGCGGGGAGCAGAACACCGCCGTGTTCGAGTCCGGGCTCGACGGCCTCGTCCGGCACGCCCACCACGACCGTGCCGCCCTGGCCGAAGCCCTGCGCGCGGCCCTCGGCGGCCGCCGGTGGCATCCCGACGGCGTCCGGCCGGTGGATCCGGAGCGGCTGTCCGGGCTGGAGCTGATGGCGGCCGCGGTGCTCGGCCGGGTCCGTGCGTACGACCTGCGACCGGAGCGGGCCCTGCGCGGCGACGGCTGCCGGCCGGACTGCGTCCACGCGGCGCTGAGCGCCGTCACCGCCTCGCGGGTGGCGGAGGCCGCGTACCGCGTCCTCACCGACCCGTTGCCGTTCCTGCTCGCCACCCCCACCTGGGAGACCGGGTCCGTGGAGCCCGAGGAGCTCGTCGTACGGCTCACCGCGTACCGGCGGCTCGGCGCGGAGCCCGCCCCGGCCGACTTCGCCCAGGCGCTGCTGCGCGTACGACGCGAGCCCGGGGCCGCGCCCGCGGCAGCCGCGCTCGGCACCCCCGAGGGCGAGCGCCTGGCGGCCTGGCTCACGGGTGCGGGCGAACCGCCCGCGGTGCTGCGCCGCGTGACCGTCCCGGCCACGACGCCGGACCCGCAGGCCGGCCACCTCTGGTGGGACCGGCCCCCGGCGGCGCCCCGGCAGATCGTGCTCGAGACCCGGGAACGGTGCGTCGTCCGGCAGGAGTTCCCGGCGGCGTTCCGCAGGCTGGCCCTGGCGCTGGCCGAGCCGGTCCGCAGCTGCTCCCGCGCGTGCGAGGGCGGCCTCGTCCAGCAGGCCGTCCTGCCCGAGGACCGCGAGACGCAGGCGGCCTGGCTGCTGCCCGAGGTGACCGCGGGCGCCACGGCCAGGGAGCGCGGTGCGGGAGCGCCGCTGCCTCGGCTGGCGGAGCTGGGCGGACCGGCGGGCCCCGCCCTGCACCTGGCGGTGGCCACCGGTCTCGGTGCGGGCCATGCCGAGGACCGCCGCGCGGCGGTGGACGCGCTGCTGCTCCTCGCGGCCCGCGGCGAGCTGGACGCCCCGAGGGTCGGGCGGGATCTGGCCGAACTGCTCGGTCTGGGCACGGTGAAGCCCAGCCGGCTGGCGGAGGCGGCCCGCGCGGCCGCCGCCACCGGCGCGTACGCCACGACCTGGACGGTGCTCGCGGAGGCGCTGCCGCCGCTGCTGGCGGGCGGGGCCGCCGCGCGGGGCACGGGCGAGCTGCTGGCGGTGGCCGCGGACTGTGTGGAGCGCTGCGGTGCGCACGGTCCCGCCCCGGCGGGGCTGGCCGAGGCGGCTGCGCGGACCGGCTCCTCGCAACTGGCCACGCAGGCCCGGAGGCTGCGGGCGGCCCTGACGGCGGCTTCGTAGCGGGTCGGCTGGAACACCCCGGTCGCCGCCACGGCGGTCTCGACCTTCTCGACCTTCTCGGCCTCGGAAGGGCGCGTCTCGACGACATCGAGGTCGCGGACGGCCGCCTGGTGCGTCAACTCGGCTGGACAGGCCATCAGTTCGGCATGGCGCAGGTGCCGTGGACGCGCCCACCCGGCAGCGGAGGAGCTCCGCTGCCGGGTGGGAGGAGGGGAGAGGGGCGGCCTCAGCCCTTGGGGACCGTGATGACGACGGTGTTGCACACCTTGTCGGCGAAGGTCTGCTTCTTCTCGTCCCACAGCGGCCACAGCCAGCCGACGTAGCAGGCGAGGCTGTCGAGGGCGTGGGCCAGCTTGCGGACGAACGCCATGCCGAAGCCGAGCGTGTTGCCGTCGGCCTCCCGGCGCACGCTGATGCCGAGGACCTTCTTGCCGATCGTCTGGCCGGTGGCGCCCTCCTTGTACAGCTGGAAGACGGCCATGCCGATCGCGTACAGCACGCCGATCGTGAAGAAGATGCCGGGTTCGGCCGTGGCCGAGTTTTCCGCGCTGGCGAGGTCGATGAACCCCAGCGCGTACATCGGACCCGCGATGATCAGCAGGTCGAGCAGGTACGCGCCGAAGCGCTGGCCCCAGTGGGCGAGCGGCGGCATGCCGGAACCCGGCATGCCCGGCATCCCGGGCGGCGGGTACGCGCCGTAAGGCGGCGGGGTCTGCTGCTGCGGGTAGCCGTACTGCGGGGGGACGCCCTGCGGAGGCTGCTGCGGGTAGCCGTACTGCGGCGGCACGCCCTGGGGGGCCTGCTGCGGGTAGCCGGGCTGACCCTGCGGGGGCTGCTGGCCGTACGGGTTGTTCGGGTCGCCGAAGCTCATGGCGAAAACTCTCCGGTGTCGGAAACGGGGACGTAGCGCAACGATCGGAGGAACATCACCATGTGGGCGGTTTTGCCCCCCTGAGCGGCCGCGATCTAGTGCGCATCATCGTGGTCGTTCCATCGACCGCTTGTCCAATCCGGCCAGTTCGGCCCGGCTGTGAGTCGGTTGCGAGACGGTTGCGAGCCGGTCGTGAGGCGGCTGCGCGTCCTGCCGCGCGCCCCGGCGGCCTGCCGTGGCGATGTGGCCGAATCCGATGAGCGGGAATTCCGGGCCCTTCCGACCCGGTGGTAACTTCCGCGAGTTGATCTGGCCGGTCGCCCCACGCGGCGACGGCGATCCCTCCTGCAAGGAAGTCACATTGCACCGCCATTCCCTCCCCCGTCCGTCCGCTCCCGCCACCCGCGCAGCGGTGTCGGCAGTCCTGTTGGCCCTGTTCACCGCCGTCCCGGCCTCGGCCGCCGCGGCGACCGGCTCCGGCGCCGCCGCCACCCCGGCGCCCCACCTCGACGCGGTGGAGCAGACGCTCCGCCAGGTTTCCCCCGGCCTCGAAGGCCGGGTGTGGGAACGCACCGGCGGCAACACCCTCGACGCCTCGACTCCCGGCGCTGCCGACTGGCTGCTGCAGACCCCCGGCTGCTGGGGCGACGACACCTGCGCCGCACGGCCGGGAACCGAGCGGCTCCTCTCGAAGATCACGGAGAACATCTCCCAGGCGACGCAGACCATCGACATATCGACTCTCGCACCGTTACCCGACGGCGCCTTCCAGGACGCGATCGTCGCGGGCCTCAAGTCCTCGGCCGCGCGCGGGAACAAGCTCAAGGTGCGCGTCCTGGTCGGCGCCGCGCCGCTCTACCACCTCAACGTGGTGCCCTCGAAGTACCGTGACGAGCTCGTCGCCAGACTCGGCGCGGACGCCCGCGGCATCGACCTGAACATCGCCTCGATGACGACCTCGAAGACGGCGTTCTCGTGGAACCACTCCAAGCTCCTCGTGGTCGACGGCCGGTCCGTGATCACCGGAGGCATCAACAGCTGGAAGGGCGACTACCTGGAGACCGCCCATCCGGTCGCCGACGTCGACCTCGCCCTGCGCGGGCCCGCCGCCGCGTCCGCAGGCCGCTACCTGGACGAGCTGTGGTCCTGGACCTGCCGGAACAAGAGCAACATCGCCAGCGTCTGGTTCGCCTCGTCCAACGGCGCCGGGTGCATGCCCGAGCTGGCCGAGGACACCGCTCCGGCGCCCCGTCCGGCCACGCCCCCGGCCACGCCCCCGGCCACGCCCCCGACGGGCCCGGGCGACGTACCGGCCATCGCGGTCGGCGGCCTCGGCGTCGGAATCAAGCGCAACGATCCGTCCTCGGCCTTCCGGCCCACGCTGCCGAGCGCCCCCGACACCCGGTGCACCGTCGGCCTGCACGACAACACCAACGCCGACCGCGACTACGACACGGTCAACCCGGAGGAGAGCGCCCTGCGGACGCTGATCTCCAGCGCGAACCGGCACATCGAGATCTCCCAGCAGGACGTCAACGCGACCTGCCCGCCGCTGCCCCGCTACGACATCCGCGTCTACGACGCCCTCGCCGCGCGGATGGCCGCCGGGGTGAAGGTCCGCATCGTCGTCAGCGATCCCGCCAACCGCGGAGCCGTGGGCAGCGGAGGCTACTCGCAGATCAAGTCCCTCTCGGAGATCAGCGACACCCTCCGTGACCGCCTCGCCCTGCTGACCGGCGACCAGGGCACGGCCAAGGCCGCGATGTGCTCGAACCTCCAGCTGGCCACCTTCCGCAGCGCGCAGAGCCCGACGTGGGCGGACGGCCACCCGTACGCGCAGCACCACAAGGTGGTCTCCGTGGACGGCTCGGCCTTCTACATCGGCTCCAAGAACCTCTACCCGTCCTGGCTCCAGGACTTCGGCTACGTGGTCGAGAGCCCCACGGCGGCGGGCCAGCTCGACGCCCAGCTCCTGACCCCGCAGTGGCGGTACTCCAGCGCGACGGCCACGGTCGACCACGAACGCGGCATCTGCCCGTCCTGACCCGCCGGGGCCGCCTGCCCCGACGCTCCGCCCCCCCCCCGGCGGCCGGGGGGGGGGGCGGCTGTGCGGCATCGGCGAGCGGAGCTCGTTCACTGCGCCCCCGACGGCCGTGCCGGCTTCACCTGCCGTTCGTCCGGGACCCGCAAGCTCGGGCCGGAAGACCCCCTTCACCTCGGCCACCACCGTGGCCCCCGCCCGGGAGCGACCGTGAACTCTGCCCCGACGCCCTCCGCCCGGCCGCGCGAACAGCGCCTGCGCCGGTACCTGATGTGCCGCCCCTCCCACTTCGAGGTGGTGTACGCGATCAACCCCTGGATGGACCCGGAGAAGCCGGTCGACGCCGAACTCGCCGTCCTCCAGTGGGAGCGGCTGCGCGAGCTGTACCGCGAGCTCGGGCACACCGTCGAGCTGATCGACCCGGTGCCTGGTCTGCCGGACATGGTGTACGCCGCCAACGGGGCCACCGTCGTCGACGGCCGCGTCCTCGGTGCCCGCTTCCGCAACGCCGAGCGCATCCCCGAGGGGCCGGCGTACCTGGCCTGGTTCCGCGAGAACGGCTTCACCGAGCTGCACGACCCCGAGCACGTCAACGAGGGGGAGGGCGACTTCCTGGTCACCGGCAGCTTCGTCCTGGCCGGCCACGGCTTCCGCAGCGACGAGCGCGGCCACCAGGAGGCGGAGGCGTTCCTCGGCCGGCCCGTCATCGGCCTGGAGCTGGTCGACCCGCGCTACTACCACCTCGACACGGCACTCGCCGTCCTCGACGGTGACGAGATCATGTACCACCCGGAGGCCTTCGCACCCGGCAGCCGCGCGCTCCTGGAGGAGCTGTTCCCCGACGCGCTGCGCGTGTCCGCCGAGGATGCCGCCGTATTCGGGCTGAACGCCGTCAGCGACGGCCTGAACGTGGTGCTCCCCGAGGCGGCCGAGGAGCTGGCGGGGCGGCTGCGCGAGCGCGGGTTCCGCCCCATCGGCATGGACCTGTCCGAACTCCTCAGGGGCGGCGGCAGCGTCAAGTGCTGCACGCTCGAGATCCGGCCCTGACCCGCCTCCGAACCGGTGTGCCGCAGCCCCGGGTGGGGCTGCGGCGGTTGCGGGTCAGTGGAACAGCATCGACGCGTCCCCGGCAGCCGTCGTGACCGAGCCGGGGCAGAGGAAGCTGCCCGAGGTCTTGGTCGCGGTGAAGGCCTGGTTGACGTACTTGCGGGTGGTCCCGTCACGGTTCCAGGTGATGTTCGTGGCCTTGTAACGGCACGATATGAAGCTCTGCTTGCCCGTGATGTCGATGGCGTCGGTCTTGGCGACGCCGGCGGCGTCGTCGAAGGTGAACGCCGGATTGTTGTTGAGGCTTGCCGTGATGCTGCCGTTGCAACCGAGGTTGCCGCCCGGTTTGTTGATGGTGGTGCGGTCGACGCTCAGTGCGCTCGGGGGGTTGGCGCTGGTCTGCGCGTTGGTCCACGTACAGGTGTTGCCGGCGACGACGATGACGCCGTCGACCCGCTGATCGGCCGTGGGGCCGAGAGCCGTCGCCGACGTCGCTCCGCCGACGAGCACTGCTGCTGCCAGGGCGGTCACGCCCGGCCATGTTGAGATCTTCATCCTGTCGCTCCTCTTCGCCACGTCCTCGTGGGGTGTGAAGCGGGGCCTTGGGGGGCCTCGCCGGCGTGCACCCGGCCGTCGGGGGCGGTTTCCGTCGTGCCGGGGGAGAGAGCTTTCGAGACACGCCGGGGAAGGTCCCACAGGGACCTTGAAATGTCAGGCGCATGTCAACAGATTGGCTGAATGGCTCCGGTCCCCGAGAACGGTGGAACGGATCGGCTCCCGTTGCTGTCTAGCCCAGTGCGCACGCACCGGCGGCGCCGCCGGACCGGGCCGGTCCGTGCCGACACATCGCAGAGAGTTCCCCTGATTCGTGAGTCTGACAAGCGGCACGCTCCTCATCGTCGTCCTCCTCGCCACGGCGCTGGCCTTCGCATCCGCCGTGTGGCTGTGGCCACGCCTCGGCCGCAGGGGCCGGCGGCCGGTGTTCGGCCGGGTCGGCGTGGTGCTGACGCTCCAGGTGCTGCTGCTCGCCTCGATCGGCCTCACGGCCAACCGGACGTTCCTGCTCTACGGTTCCTGGGCGGACCTGGCCGGCATGGAACGGCCGATGCCCTCCATGGACGACGCGCCCGCAGGCTCGGGGGTGCGGGTCCTCGGCCGGCAGCCGACGGACGTGCCCGGAGGCGGAACACCGCACGTGGGCGGCGAGATCGAGAAGGTCACGGTGCAGGGCGAGCGGTCCAAGGCCGCCGTCCAGGCGTACGTGTACCTGCCGCCGGAGTACTTCCAGAAGGGGAACGAGAACAGGAAGTTCCCGGCCGCCGTCGTGCTCACCGGATTCCCGGGGATGGCGGAGAACCTGCTGAAGGGGCTGGATTACCCGAAGACGGCGTGGAAGCTCGCCAAGCAGAAGAAGATGCCGCCGATGATCATGGTCATGATGCAGCCCTCGGTGGTGCCGACCCGCAACACCCAGTGCATCGACGTGCCGGGCGGCCCGCTCAGCGAGACCTTCTTCGGTACGGACCTGCCCAAGGCGATCTCCGGCGCCTACCGCGTCGGCACCTCGCCCTCGAACTGGGCCATCATGGGGGATTCCACCGGGGGTTACTGCGCGCTGAAGGTCGCGTTGGAGCACCCGGAGAACTATGCGGCCGGGGTGGGCCTTTCGGCGGACTACAAGCCGGAGATAGACGAGGACTCCGGCGATCTCTTCCACGGGAACACCGCCGAGGAGAAACGATCCGACCTGCTGTGGAGCCTGGACAACCTGCCGCAGGGCAAGTCTTCCTTCCTGGTGGCGACCTCACAGCAGGGCGAGGGGAACTACAAGCCGACGCAGAAGTTCATCGAGAAGGTGAAGGCGCCGGCACGCGTCTCGTCGATCACCCTGGACCACGGCGGGCACGGCTTCAACACGTGGAGGCGGGAGATCCCGCCCGCAATGGAGTGGCTCGGCGGCCGCATCGGGGCGGAGTGACCCAAAGAGCGCGCCGAAACCGGCCACGCGACACCGGCCACGCCACACCCCGTCACCGGGCCCGCCCATCAGCAGCAGACAAGGAACCACACAGCGCATGACCCGGAACGAAGAAGCCACCACCACGCCACCCCTCCCGCGCCCGTTCGACGCGTCGTTCGCCGCCGACCCCCACGCCGTCTACGCGCGCCTGCGCGCCGCCGGTCCGGTGCACCGCGTCGCGCTGCCCGACGGCTCCCCGGTCTGGCTGGTCACCCACGCGTCGGACGTACGGGCCGGGCTCGCCGACCCCCGCCTCTCCGTCAACAAGCGCCATTCGACGACCGGATTCAGCGGCTTCTCCCTCCCGCCGGCCCTTGACAGCAACCTCCTCAACATCGACCCGGAGGACCACCTGCGGCTGCGCCGCCTCGTGTCGAAGGGCTTCACCGCCCGGCACGTCGAGCTGCTCCGGGCCGGCATCCAGGACTCCGTCGACGAGCTGACCACCCGGCTCGCCGACCTGATCGCCCGCTCCGGCGAGGCGGACCTGGTCGCCGAGTTCGCCAAGCCGCTGCCGCTGCGCACCATCGGCGCGCTGCTGCACGTACCCGCCGCCGACCAGGACCGGTTCTCCGACTGGGTCGCCACCATGCTCGCCCCGCGCTCGAAGGAGGAGCTCGTGGCGGCCATCGGCCACGTCCACCGGTTCCTCGTCGACCTGGTGGCGCAGCGGCGCGCCCACCCCGGCGACGACATGCTGTCGAGCCTGATCGCGGCGCGCGACGAGGAGGACCGGCTCACCGAGGACGAGCTGGTCTCGCTCGCCTTCCTGATCCTGATGGCCGGAAGCGAGACCGTCCAGCACGTCGTCTCCGGCGGGGTGCTCACGCTGCTCACCCACCCGGACCAGCTCGCCGCCCTGCGCGCCGACCCCGCCCGGCTCCCCGATGCCGTCGAGGAGCTGCTGCGGTACGCGGGCCCGAGCCAGACGGCGATCCGCCGCTTCCCGACCGAGCCGGTGGAGATCGGCGGCGTCCGCATCCCGGCCGGCGACACGGTCCTGTTCTGCCTGGCCTCGGCACACCGTGACCCGGCCCGCTACCCGGACCCCGACCGCTTCGACATCGACCGGGAGGACAAGGCCCACCTCGCGCTCGGCCACGGGCTGCACTACTGCCTCGGCGCGCCGCTGGCCCGCCTGCAGATCACGCTCGCGCTGGGCGCACTCCTCGACCGGCTGCCCGGGCTCCGCCCGGCCCGCCCTGTGGAGGAGCTCCCCTGGGCGAGCACGTTCCGCTTCCACGCCCTGCGCGCCCTGCCGGTCACCGCGGATCTCTAGTGCTGTGGCCGGGAAGGTTTGCCGGGTCGCGGTGTCCGGTGCGGTGCGTCGCAAGGCGCAGGAGCACGTCTCGTACTGGACGTACTTGCGTGGTCCGACAACGCGGCGAGGTGCCGTGCCGGGCGCCGTGACCCGGTGAACCTTTCCGGTCGCAGCACTGGTGTTCGGAGGGCGGGCGGGGCCGCTTCGTCCGGATGCGGCCCCGCCCGTCCCGGCGGAGGCTGGGCCCATGCACCATGCGCCGATCCTCGTCCACCCGATCGCCCCGGCCGGCGGCCGCCGGGTCTCCCTGCGCGCCGACGGGGAGGACACGGTCCTCGGCCTGGCGTTCAACGACGCCGACGCGATCGAGTTCCTGCGCCGGGCCGGCGTACCCGATCCCGACGAGGTGGTGCTCGGCGGCTCGGCGCTCGTGGAATGGCAGGGCGACGAGCCCCACACCTACGAGGCAGAGCCCTCGGACACCGACATCCCCTGACACCGGCATCCCCTGACACCGGCATCCCCTGACACCGGCATCCCCTGACACGACATCCTGTGACGCCGCACCCGGAAGGCCGCACCCCCGGGCGGCCGGGAAGGCACCATGGGAGTGATGGCTGACCCGAGCCGTCCGTTCGGGAGATGCAGGAGATCCGGGAGATCCGGGAGAGAAGGGGAGACGGCATGCTGAAGGCCTTCACCGACCTGTCCACGCCGCTCGTGGCCGATGCCTGCGTCCGTACGGGCGTGCCACTGCGCGTCGCACCGCCCGGCATCCGCGCCGTGCTGCCGGAGCACCGGGTCGCGGGACGCGCGCTCCCGGCGCGCCACTACGGCAGCGTCGACGTCTTCCTGGAGGCGTACGGGTCCGCCGAGCCCGGCGACGTCCTGGTCATCGACAACGGCGGACGGTCGGACGAGGCCTGCGTGGGCGACCTCGCCGTGCTCGAGGCCGAGACGGCGGGCGTGGCGGGCCTCGTGGTGTGGGGGCTGCACCGCGACACGCCCGAGCTGGCCGAGATCGGCCTGCCCGTGTTCAGCTACGGAAGCCTCCCGCCCGGGCCCGTACGGCTGGACGAACGCGAGCCCGAGGCGCTGGTCACCGCCCGGTTCGGGCCGCATCTGGTGGGCGGCTGGGACTTCGTCTTCGGCGACGCGGACGGCGTGCTGTTCGTCGCCGCCGACCGGGTGGAGGAGGTCCTGGACGTGGCGCTCCGGATCCGGGAGACCGAGCGCGAACAGGCCCGCCGGATCCGCTCGGGCGACACCCTGCGCAGCCAGACGGCGTTCGCCGACTACCTGGTCCTGCGCGAGGCCGACCCCGCGTACACCTTCCGCCGGCACCTGCGCCGGACCGGCGGCGCCATCGAGGAGTGACGGCGCCGCCGTACCCCGGCGGCGCGGATCACCCCCGCGCCGCCGCCGGGCACGTGGTGTCGCCGGCCGGCAGGGTGCCGTCCAGCAGGTAGCCCTCGACGTGGGCGTCGACGCACGCGTTGTGGTTCTGGAACTGCCCGTGGTCGCCGCCCTCGACGGTGACCAGGCGAGATCCGGCCAGCCCCCGGTGGGCGCGCACGGCGGCTTCGTAGTACGTCGCCGGGTCGTTCTTCGAGTTGAGCATCAGCACCGGCGGCAGCCCCTCGCCGGTGACCTTGACGCGCGGAGCCTTGGAGCGCGGCCAGTTCGCGCAGACCGCCGCGTACGTCAACTCCCGTGCACCGGCCAGCGGGTAGGTACGGGTGGCCTCGGCGCTCTGCCGCACCCAGTACCGGCTGTCGCGGTTCCACGGGGTGTCGCCGCAGGTGACCGCGAAGTAGTCGGCGACGAAGTCGGCGCGCATCAGGTGCTTCAGCCGCCCGGCGACGGCCTTCCTCGTCTCCGCCGGCGCCCGCTCCGGATGCTCCAGGAAGCCGAGGAGCGAGGCGAGGTCCGCGAACTGGTCAGTGGTGTACAGGGCGTTCGTGGCCGCCGCGTCCAGGTGGTTGGGCGTGATGACCGTCCCCTCGACGTCCAGCGGCCGGTCGTGCAGCGCCGCCCGCAGCCGCTCGTACGAGGCCTGCACCTCCTCGGGGGTGCGCCCCTGGTGGTACGTGGCGTCGTTCTGCGCGAGCCACGGCAGGAAGTCCTGCTCGAACCGGCGCTGGAAACTCATCGGCTGCCCCGTCAGGAAGGACTGCCAGTCCCCGGTGAAGTCGATGTTGCTGTCGAGGACGACCCGTTCCACGCGGCGGGGGAACTCGGTCGCGTAGTACGCCCCGAGGAAGCTGGCGTACGAGGGCCCGTAGTACGAGATCTTCTCCTCCCCGAGCAGCGCCCGGTACAGGTCCATGTCGTGCACGGCCTGATCGGTGGTGATGTACGGCAGCAGCCCGCCCGAGTTGCGCTCGCAGTCCCGTACGAAGTCCCGGGCGCGGTCGAAGGTCTGCCGGACGGCGGCCGCCGACCGGTCGCGCAGATCGGCGACGCCGCCGAACATGGCGTCGACCTCGTCCTGGTCCGCGCAGACCACCTTCGTACTCGCGCCCACACCGCGCTGGTCGAAGCCGACGATGTCGTACGCGTCCGCCAGCTTGGGGCTGTACGAGGCGAGCCGGGCCGGCCGGGGGAGCCCCGAGGCCCCGGGGCCTCCGGCCGCCATCATGAGCACGCCCCGGCGCTTCGCCGGATCGGCCGCGCGGTGCCGGGAGACCGCGATCGTCAGGCTCGGTCCGGAGTCCGGGTGGTACCAGTCCCGCGGCACGGACATCGAGGCGCATTCCAGCGAACCGCCTGTACAGGGCTGCCAGTCGAGCTGCTGGTGCAGGTACCGGCCGGGTGTCCGCGGGCTCCCGCCGCCCGGAGCCACCCCGCTCGCGCCCGTGGGCTCGGCGCTCGCGTGGCCGACGGGCAGGACGGCGGCGGCGAGCAGCCCGCAGGCGGCGGCCGCGAGCCATCGGGCAGGCTTCTTGAACACGTGCATGTCTGAACTCCCCCTGGGGTCCGGCAGGTCCCCTTGATCGTCCCGCGCCGACCCCCGGCCCTCGATATCCCTGTCATCCGCATCCGGGGTGGCAGTAGTGCCACCCCCTTCCGGGCTGCGGAGGGTAGCGTCGTGATCACGAAACAGCTGACCGATACCCCCACGGACCAGGCGCCGGCCGAAACCGGGTGAACAGCGGGCCCCCGGCGCCGAGCAGGGAGGAGGTCGTCACCCACCGGGGCCGGGGAGTCCGCCAGGATCCGGCTGCGGGAGTTGGTGACCGAGCTGCGCACCGTGGTCCACCAGGGCATCGGCGACGAGGAGTACGTGGCCGCGCTCAAGGTGCTGCGCAGGATGGTCGCCAACGTCGAGGCGTCCCGAGCGACGGCCGAACGGGCCATGTCGCTGATGTGACGCAGGGGTTCGATGCCACCACCCGGGGGAGGCTTTGCCTCCGCCCGGGAAGTCCGTAGCAGAACCGATACTTCACGCCTCTGTGACCTGTATCGCACGCAGCGCTACATTGCCCACGCCCCGCAGCTGCGGGGAAGTGCCGCACTGCGGCCGGGGGAAGGGCGTCGACGATGGGCTCTGGAGTCTTCGCGAAGCTGGGCAGTGCGGTCACCGCCAAGACGGCAGCGGTGGCGGCCGCGGGCGCCCTGGTGGTGTCCGGCGCCGTCGGGGTCGGTGTGTGGGCGGTCAGCGGTGGCCCGCAACTGGCGGTCGTCGAGCGCAGTGTCTCGGTGTCGGTCGCGGCGGGCGGCGAGCAGTCTGCCGTCGCCGCTTGCCAGGCCCACGAGAAGGCGCTCGGCGGCGGGTACGCGATCACGGGTACGGGCTTCGCCACGAGCAGCCTGTTCGTGGGCGATGCCTGGCTGGCGGCCGCGTACAACCCGGACACCGCGCCCGCCACGCTCACTTCGTACGCGCTGTGCGTCAATGCGAAACCCGAGTTCCTCGGCGGCGTCGGCTGGACCGAGCAGGCGCACGCGTTCCACGACCGGGGCAACAAGGTGACCGCCACCGGCGGTGCGATCATCCACGACCTCACGACGGACGGGCCGTTCGCGGACACGGCCGAGCACGCCGCCGCCTGGCCCTCGTGTTCCGGCGACTTCACCCCGGTGGGCATCGAGTTCCGGGCGGGCCGCACCGTGTCGGGCCGCGCCGTCGCGCCGTCCCCGCTCGACAGCCTGACCACGAGGTCGGCGGGGGCAGGCGTCACCAAGCCCGTGCCGAAGGTCGCGCTCAACCCGGGCACCCGGCTGAGCACCGGCGTGTTCCCGCTCCATTCGTCCGAGAACATCGTGCGCCAGACCCGGATCGAGGACCCGCAGCCACCGGAGTCGAACTACGCGGTCGCCGTCCGTCCGATCTGTGTCCGGCTGAAGAGCGTGTCCGTGGCCACCGCGAAGGTGGCGGTGGCCGCGGGCGGCAGCGCGGACACGGCCGTGTCCTGTCCGAAGGGGAAGCTGATCGTCGGCGGCGGCTTCCAGTTCCCCGCCGACAACGAGTCGGGCGCCGCGGAGGCGCCGACGCGCTTCTTCGGCGACGGCTGGCTGTACGCGCCGACCCACGCGCCGGCGGCAGCCGGTGAGCCCACGGGCGCCAAGGTGAAGGCCTGGCACGTCACCGGCCGGAACCAGCAAAAGGCCGGTCTCGACTACTACAACTCGGTCTGGATCGAGCACAGCGACCGCGAAACGCTCACCGGCAACGGCTACTTCGACACGCACGGCCGGGGCCCGGACGACCAGGCACTGCGCGTGTCGCCGGTGCCCGAAAGCCAGGAAATGGTCGCCAGCGCGGTCTGCGCCACGATCGACGCCAAGCCCACCGAGCCCGCCAAGGCCCCCGCGCCGCCCGCCGTCACCCGGCCGGAACTGCCGCACGCACTGGACCCGCTGCCGGGTGCGACGGGCGGCACGGGCTCCGCGTCGCCCTCGGCCTCCGCCGCGACCCCCGGCGCCTCGCCCACGACGAGCCCGACCGCCTCGCCCGGTACGTCTCCCACGCCCGGCAGCCCCAACAGCCCGGGAACCCCGACGACGGGCCGCCCCAGTCGGCCGACCACCCCGTCGCAGAGTAGTTCGCCGACCCGGCAGCAGCCGCAGGCCCCGGCGGTGAGCATCCAGCAGCCCGGCGCCGGCGGACAACTGCGGCGCGGCTGCGAGGAGTCGTTCGCCGGGACGGCCCGGACCCGCCCGGGCAACGAGCCCGTCACCGACCCGCAGTACACGACCTGGCGGATCAGCGGGCCGAACGGGCCGGTGACCCTGGGCGCGGGCGCGTCGGGCCGCTTCCTCGTGCCCCTGCTGCCCGACGGAACGTACAAGCTGGTGTTCAGCGCCACCGATCCGGCGGCCGGACTCACCGGCAGCGCGGAGATCTCCGTCAGGATCGTCGGCTGCCTGCGCTGAAGACTGAACGGCGAACACCCTTCGGGGGAACGGCGCCGCGAGGGTGGCCGGGGAACCGCACGGAGAGGATCATGAGGGGGGCGCCGGCCCGCCGGGCCCCGCCCCGCCACCGAGTCCAGGAGGTACGTGTGTCTGCCGCGTCGAGCACCGCGTCGTCGAGTTACGCATCCGGGGTCTTCGAAGTGCCGCTGCTGGGCGACACGATCGGCGAGAACCTGGACCGCACCGTCCGACGGTTCCCCGACCGCGACGCCCTCGTCGACCTCGCCGCCGGGCGCAGGTGGACGTACGCGGAGCTCGCCGCCGACGTCGACGCCCTCGCGCTGGGCCTGCTGGACCTGGGAATCGCGAAGGGGGACCGGGTCGGCATCTGGGCGCCGAACCGCGCCGAGTGGACGCTGGTGCAGTACGCCACCGCGAAGATCGGCGCGATCCTCGTCACCGTCAACCCGGCCTACCGCTCGCACGAGTTGGAGTACGTCCTGCGGCAGTCCGGGATCCGGCTGCTCGTCGCGGCGGAGCGCTTCAAGACCTCCGACTACGCCGGGATGATCGAGGAGGTGGGGCCGCACTGCCCGGAGCTGGAGTTCACGGTCCTGCTGGACGGTCCGCGGTGGACGGCCCTGCTCGAACAGGGCCGCCGGGGCGACCCGGCCGATCTCGTACGGGCGGGGGCCGAGCTGAGCCCGGACGACCCGGTCAACATCCAGTACACGTCGGGGACCACCGGATTCCCCAAGGGGGCGACCCTGTCGCACCACAACATCCTCAACAACGGTTTCTTCGTCGGCGAGTTGTGCCACTACACCGAGGCGGACCGCGTCTGCATCCCGGTGCCGTTCTACCACTGCTTCGGCATGGTCATGGGCAACCTCGCCTGCACCAGCCACGGCGCGGCGATGGTCATCCCGGCGCCGGCGTT
Organism: Streptomyces sp. NPDC031132; assembly: GCF_055570595.1. Taxonomy (NCBI): domain Bacteria; kingdom Bacillati; phylum Actinomycetota; class Actinomycetes; order Kitasatosporales; family Streptomycetaceae; genus Streptomyces; species Streptomyces sp. NPDC031132. The sequence continues at coordinate 193,006 of NZ_JBVIGX010000005.1, read as the reverse complement.
CGACCCGGAGGCCACCCTCGCCGCCGTCGAGGCGGAGTCCTGCACCTCCCTGTACGGGGTCCCCACCATGTTCATCGCCGAGCTGGCCGCGCCCGGCTTCGACGGGTACGACCTGTCCAGCCTGCGCACGGGCATCATGGCGGGCTCGCCCTGCCCGGTCGAGGTGATGAAGGAGGTCATCGACCGGATGGGCATGCGCGAGGTGTCCATCTGCTACGGGATGACGGAGACCTCACCGGTGTCGACGCAGACCCGCGCCGACGACTCGGTCGAGCGCCGGGTGTCCACCGTCGGCCGCGTCGGACCGCACCTGGAGGTCAAGGTGGTCGATCCGCAGTCGGGGCGGACCGTGGCCCGCGGCGAGCCGGGGGAGCTCTGCACCCGCGGCTACTCGGTGATGCTCGGCTACTGGGGCGAGCCGGAGCGCACCGCCGAGGCGGTCGACGCGGCGCGCTGGATGCACACCGGCGACCTGGCGGTGATGGACGAGGACGGCTATCTGAGCATCACCGGGCGCATCAAGGACATGGTGATCCGCGGCGGGGAGAACGTGTACCCGCGGGAGATCGAGGAGTTCCTCCACGCCCATCCGGACGTCCTGGACGTCCAGGTCATCGGCGTGCCCGACCCCAAGTACGGGGAGGAGCTGATGGCGTGGGTGCGGATGCGCGAGGGGGCGCAGCCGCTGACCGCGGCCGCCGTCCGCACCTTCTGCGAGGGACGGCTGGCCCATTTCAAGATCCCGCGGTACGTGCACGTCGTGGACGAGTTCCCGATGACCGTGACCGGGAAGATCCGCAAGGTCGAGATGCGCGAGGCGGCCGCCCGGCTGCTGGAGGCCTAGGGGGTGTCGTCAAAGTAGCGTCGTCCGCCCGTGTGGGCGGGGCCGGTGGGGTCTGGTGCGTGTGATCGCAAGGCGGAGGAGGGAGGCGACGCTCGCGTCGTCGACCGACGACAACGCGGCGAGCGCGCGCGCCGGGCCCCGCCGGCCAGACGGGACTTTGAGACGACACCCCTTAGGACCGGTCTTTCGGATCGTGTCGGGCTCGCGGGGCCTGATCCAAAAGACAGGCCCTAGCCGAGCGGCCGGCGGGATTCAGTCGCGGGGAGACAGCTCGGCCATGGCGCTCCAGCCCTGGCCGGGCACCTCGACGTGGATGATCTCCGGCGTGCCGGCGATGGCGCCCGCGAGGGTCTCCATACCGGCCTTGAAGTGGTCGGACGCGACGTGCGCGGCGCCCGCCTCGGCGTCGGTGAAGGCTTCCAGGAGCGTGTACTTGTTGGGGTCGTCGACGCTGCGCGACCAGTCGTAGAAGAGGTTGCCGGGCTCGTTGCGGGTGGCCCGGGTGAAGTCGTCGACGAGCGTGAGCCAGTTGTCGCTGTGCTCCGGACGGACGTCGAACCTGACGGCGATGAAGATCATGCCGACCAGCCTGGCAGGCCGCCGCGGGCGCCGCATCCCCATCGCGCCGTATTTCCGGCAGGGTCGGAAAACCTGCGCGCCGGGCAGCTCAGGCGCAGTCCGCCGCAGCCTGCGCGAGCGCGGTGCGGATCTCCTGCGGCCGCCGCCGGAACTCCTCGGTCGGAAGCGACACCGACAGGGCGTGCACCGCGTCGCCTTCCTCGCCGCGCCCGCGCGGCAGGGCGACGGCCAGGCAGGTGTACGCGGGATCGGCCTCGCCGATCGACACGGCGAAGCCCTGCCCCCGGACCCGGGACAGCTCCGCCTCCAGCAGCTCGGCGCTGGTGATGGTCGCCCCGGTCAGGCGGGCCATTCCGTGTTCGGCCAGGTACCGCCGCCGCAGCGGCCGGGGCAGCTCGGCGAGCAGTGCCTTGCCGTGCGCGGTGGCGTGCGCCCGGGTCTCCCGCCCGGGGGTGAACGGGTTCGCCGCGTCCGTGACCGGGGCGGTGGTGTCGACGACGGTGATCAGGCCGCCCCGGTAGGCGGTGTGGTACGCCTCGGCGCCGGTGGCCCGGCGCAGCCGGGTCAGCAGATCGGCCATGCGGGGCGCGGGCTCCAGCTGCCGCAGGAGGCTCCGGTGCAGCCCGGGAATGCGGGGTCCCAGCACGTACCCCTGCGCGGTGCGGACGAGGTACCCGCGTTCGGTCAGCGGGGCCAGCAGGTGGTAGGCGGTCGACAGGGAGCACTCCGTCCGGCGGGCCAGCGCCTTGGCGCTGACCGGCCCGGCCGCGTCGGCGACGGCGTCGAGGATCGCCAGTGCGCGGTCGACGGACTGCGGACCGGTGGGCGGCATGGCGGTTTCTCCCGAGGTGGTGACGGCACGGATTCCCCGAGCCTAGGGCGCAGCGGACGAGCGGCGTTCATCGAACGTTGACCGGACGCAGACGATGAGCGCGCACAGTCGTGCGCATGGACAGCGAACACGACGCCCGCACGCGGCGGTACGACCCGGCGGCCGCGGACCTCACCGGCATCCGGCTCGCCCATCGCGCGATCCTGGCCGACATCGAGCGCCTCGCCCGGCTGCTCGCCGCTCTCGCCGCGGCCGCGGAACCGGCCGGGCCCGCGCGGGCCGAGGCCGTCGCCCGGTACGTGCACCGCTACCACGCCGCCGTACGCGGCCACCACCGCGGCGAGGACGAGATCCTGTGGCCGGTGCTCCTGGACGCCGTGCCCGACGCGGCCGACGCAGTGGCCGGCATCGTGCGCTTCCTCCACGACCACGCGGCGCTCGACGCGCTCCAGGCCGCCTGCGACGCGGCCGCGGACCGCTTCGCCGCCGAACCCGGCCGCCACGCCCGGCGGTTGGCCGGTCTCCTCGCCGACCAGCGGGACCTGCTGGCCGAGCACATCGAAGCCGAGGAGCAGCACGTGTTCCCCGTCATCGCGGCCCGGGTGCCCGGCGCCGCCTATGCCGCCGCGGAGGCGCGCATCCGCAGCGCCGACCGGTCCGCCGACCCGGTGTGGGCCCGTGCCTGGCTGCTGAGCCACGCCACCGAGGACGAGGCCCGCCGCCTGGTGCCCGGCGCCGCCGCGGACCCGGCCGCCCTGGAACCCCTGCTGCGGGCGTACGCCGCCGAAGTGGCGCTGGTGTTCGCGGCCTGACCGCGGCTTTCAGCTGCCTGCCCACTGCCGGGCGAGCGAGGCGAAGGCACGGGAGGCGGCGCTCTCGTACGCGCTCTCCCGGCGCAGGAGGACCACGGTCCGCGCGGGGAGGGCGGGGGCGAGGGGGACGGGGTGCAGCGGGGTGTGGTCGCGGGTGAGGGCGTCGGGGAGCACCGTGGCGAGCCCGGTGCGCCGGACGATCTCGGTGAGGGCGCTGATGGAGTTGGCCTCCACCGCGATCGGCGGTTCGACGCGGTGCCGGTGGAAGTACGCGTCGATGTGGGCGCGGGTCGCGAAGTCCCCGCTGAGCAACGCGAGCGGACACGTGGCGAGTTCGGAAACCGGCAGGGGATCGGTGCGCCCGGCGTGCGGGTGGGCGGGGCCGACCACCAGGCCGAGGGACTCGGTGAACAGATCGGTGGCGCCGACGCCGGGCAGGTGGGCGCCCTGGAAGGCGATCCCCAGGTCGAGGGCATCGTCCAGCAGCGCCGACTCCAGCCGACTCTGCGTCATCTCCTTGACGTTCAGGGTGATTCCGGGGTATCGGGCATGCAGTTGCGCGGCCAGCGGGCCCAGCAGGTAGGCGGTGAACGTCGGCGTCATGGCGAGGCGCAGGCTGCCGCGGGAGAGGTCCGCCACGTCCAGGACGGCCCGCTCGGCGGCGGCCAGGTCCTGGAGTGCGCGGCGCGCGTACGGGACGAAGGTCGCGCCCGCGTCGGTCAGGCGTACGGCGCGCCCCGTACGGTCCAGCAGCTGGACCCCGACGGTCCGCTCCAGCTGCCTGATCTGCTGCGACAGCGTGGGCTGCGAGACGTGCAGCTCCTCGGCGGCGCGGGTGAAGCTGCCGTGTTCGGCCACGGCCAGCAGATAGCGGAGATGGCGCAGTTCCAGAGGCATGGACATCACTATAGATCTCAACAATAACGATCATGAATTCTGCGTCTTGGACACTATAGGTACAGGTCATGCAGGGTGGATCTCGTCAGCCCGATCAGGGCAGGCAGGGACCACCGAAGGGAGTGACCGTGCAGGACCTCGCCGCGGGCGTCGCGCACTTTCAGCAGGACGTCTTCCCGGCCAAGGCGGAGCTCTTCGCCCGCCTGGCGACCACCCACCAGCCGCACACGCTCTTCATCAGCTGCTCCGACGCCCGCGTCCTCCCGGAGCTGATCACCCAGCGGGAGCCGGGCGAGTTGTTCGTCGTCCGGACCGCCGGCAACCTCGTACCGGCTCAGCCGGACGGGGCCCGGACCGGCGGCACCGACGGGGTCACGGCCAGCATCGAGTACGCGCTCGCCGTCCTGGGCGTGCGCGACGTCGTGGTCTGCGGACACTCCGCCTGCGGCGCCATGACCGCACTCGCCGCGGGCCAGGACCTCGCGGAGCTGCCCGCCGTAGCCGGCTGGCTGCGCCACGCGGCGCCCACCGGGGGACTGCGGGTCGAGGTCGAGGCACTGGTCCGCAACAACGTCGCCGAGCAACTCGCCAACCTCGCCACGCACCCCGCGGTGGCCCGCGCCCTGGCCGCGGACGCCGTCACCCTGCACGGCTGGGTCTACGACATCCCCACCGGCACGGTCGAGCAGATCGACCCCGCCACCGGCCGGTCCGCCGCCCTCGCGGCCTGATCCGCCCTCCCCGCCCACTCCACACCTGAAAGGGAACCTCCCGTGATCCACGCCCAGTTCGACCCCTCGGCCCGCCAGACCCTGGCCAACGCCGCCGTCGAGGCCAAGATCCGCAAGGACCTCACCTGGCAGCAGATCGCCGACGCGGCCGGCCTGTCGGTCGCCTTCGTCACCGCCGCGGTGCTGGGCCAGCACCCCCTGCCGGCCGCCTCCGCGGAGGCCGTGGCCGAGCTGCTGGGCCTCGACGCCCGGGCCGCGCTGCTCCTGCAGACCATCCCGACCCGGGGCTCGATCCCCGGCGGCATCCCGACCGACCCGACCGTCTACCGGTTCCACGAGATGCTCCAGGTGTACGGCACCACCCTCAAGGCCCTGGTCCACGAGCAGTTCGGCGACGGCATCATCAGCGCGATCAACTTCAAGCTGGACGTCAAGAAGGTCGCGGACCCCGAAGGCGGCGAGCGCGCCGTCATCACCCTCGACGGCAAGTACCTCCCCACCAAGCCGTTCTAGGGGCTGTCGAGGAGGGTCTCGGCGACCGCGGTGCGGGCGTACAGCACCGAGCGGCCCGCCCGGTGCGCGCTGACCAGGCCCGCGTCGCGCAGCGCGGTCAGGTTCCGGGACACCCCGGCCGCCGAGAGCCCCGTACGGCGGGCCAGCTCGGTGGTGGACGCGGGCGCCTCGAGCTCCGTCAGCAGCAGGGTCCGCGAACGGCCGAGCACGGCGCCGAGGGCCTCGGCCTTCCCGGCCGGCGGCCGCGACGCCCACAGCGCGCCCACCCCGCGCGCCGGATAGGCCAGCTGTGGCGGATCCGGCGGCGTCATGCGGGTCAGCAGGCCCGGCCCGAGGAAGGCCGAGGGAACCAGCAGCAGCCCCCGGCCCGCCGTCTCCCGGGACAGGGGCCGGGTCCGGCGCACCAGCCGCAGGGCGTTGTCGTCCCACTGCACCGCGCTGTGCAGCTCGTTGATGACGTGGCCGGCGCCCTGCTCGGCGGCCTGCCGGGCCCGCTGGAAGACATCGGCCTCCAGCACCGCGCGGATCCGGGCCCAGTACGGGGCGAGCGCGAGCTCCCAGTACGCCTCGATCTCCTCCGCCAGCCGGGGCAGCCGGGCCGGCGGGTCCGCGTGCAGGGCCCGTGCCCGGGGGCCGAGCGGGCCCTGGTGGTAGCGCAGGTGGTCGAGGTTGCGGCGGACCGGGTCGGCCGGAGCGGCCAGGACCCCGGCCAGCTCCGCCGCCAGGGCGGGGGCCGGTCCGGCGGGAGCAGGGTTGAGGAAGTAGGGCACGTACCCCTTGGGCGGGACCAGCTCGGCGAGCCAGCCCCGGTCCAGCCCGGCAGCCGCCAGCCGGGGCCGTACCTGCTCCGCCCACGGCCGGTACACGGGCGAGAGGGCGCCGTCGGTCAGCAGCCGCCGGAAGCTGGTCACCACCTCCCACAACGGCGAGACGGCGAACCGCATCTGCGCCAGATCGCCCGCCGAGAACGCCAACTCCGCCAGGAGGACCACCCCTTGGATTCACCCATGCCCGAATCAATGGCCTCGAGCCTACTGCGCGGAGATCATTCCGGCATGACTTCTCGGACCATCACCGCGGCCGCCTCCGGCACCTGGAAACTCGGCGACCTCGAAGTGAACCGCATCGGCTTCGGCGCGATGCGACTGACCCAGAACGGCCCGGCGTTCGCCCCCGGAGCCGCCCCCAGCGACCGCGGCCGCGCGATCGGCGTCCTGCGCCGCGCCGTCGAGCTCGGCGTCAACCACATCGACACCGCCGCCTTCTACTTCTCCCCGCTGCGCTCCGCCAACGAGCTGATCAACCAGGCCCTCGCGCCGTACCCGGACGACCTCGTCATCACCACCAAGGTCGGCCCCGGCCGGGCCCTGTCGGGGGAGTTCCTGCCGCACGCCACCCCGGAGCAGCTGCGCGGCCAGGTCGAGGAGAACCTGCGCCAGCTCGGCCGCGACCACCTCGACGTGGTCAACCTGCGCATCGTCGGGACCGATTCGATCGCCGAGCGCTTCGGCGCCCTGGCCGAGCTGCGCGAGGCGGGACTCATCCGCCACCTCGGCCTCTCCAACGTACAGCCCGAACACCTCGCCGAAGCCCGGGCCATCGCGCCGGTGGTCTGCGTACAGAACCTGTACGGGCTCGGAGCCCGGCCCGAGCAGGACGCGTTCCTGCGCACCTGCGGCGAGCAGGGCGTGGCGTTCGTACCGTTCTACTCGATCGCCGGCACGGGACGCGAAGCGGGCGCGAGCGGCGCCGAACACGAGGCGGTGCTCTCCGTGGCCCGCGCCCACGGGGTGGGGCCCGCCGAGATCCGGCTGGCCTGGACCCTGCACCGCGGACCGCACGTCCTGGCCATCCCCGGAACCGGCAACCCGGACCACCTCACCGCCAACGTCGCGGCCGGCGCCCTGCGCCTCTGCGCCGAGGACCTCGCCCTGCTGGACTCCGTCGGTCCGTCCGTCTGACGGGCCGGCGTACGGACGTCCGCCCCGCCGAGGCGGAACGGACACCGTACGCCGCGAGCCGGGCCCGACCGGCAAGACGGCCCGGGGTCAGCGAGGACCGAGCGGTCCCTTGCCGGCGACGGTGTTGCCGGTGACCGTGCCGTCGGCGCCGGACAGGGTCACGGCATGCCGGACCCCGTCGGGACCGAGGACCACGGCCAGCCAGGCGCTGCCGCCGCCCTGCTGTGCGACGGCGCGCAGCGCTTCGAGCTTGCCGCCCTCCACGGCGGCCGTCGCCTTCTCGACGGCCTGGGCCGCCGGCAGCGCGGGCAGCGGCACCGGGGCGCCCTTGGCGGACCCGTCCGCCCGGCCTCCCGGACCGCGGCCGCCCGGTGCCCGGCCGGAGAGGCCGCGGTCGCCGTCGACGACCTCGGGCTCGCCGCCCTTGCGCAGCTTCGGGCCCATGGGTCCCCTCGGGCCGTCCGCGGGCTTCCCCGCACGGTCGTGCTCACGGACCTTGACGGCGAAGCCGCCCCGCATGTGCTCACGGTGGCCGTGCTCGGCAGCCGCCACCGCCACCGCCCCGCCGCCGATCAGGACGACCAGACCGAGGGCTACCCATCGCGTACGCCCCTCACGGGCCAGCCGGACCAGCCGGCCGCGGCGACCCGCCGCCGTACCGGCCTCGGCCGCGTCGGCCTTGGCCTCGCCCGGGCCCGCGGGCGGCTCGGGGGACTGGGGACTGGACTGAGTCATCGACATGCTCCTCGCGTTCTCCGGGCACTCTGCCCGGCTCGGCAGAGTCTGCGCGGCGGATGCTGAAGCCCCGCTGAAGCAGGCTGAAGACCTCTTCAGCAAGTCGCCGACGCGACCTGAGAACCTTGTCCCCATGCGCGTACTGGTGGTCGAGGACGAACGGCGGCTCGCCGCTGCCCTGCAGCGGGGTCTGCAGGCCGAGGGCTTCTCCGTGGACGTCGCCCACGACGGCCCGCAGGGCCTGTGGCTGGCCGCCGAGCACGACTACGACGCCATCGTGCTCGACATCATGCTGCCCGGGCTCAACGGCTACCGGGTCTGCGCGCGGCTGCGCGCGAGCGGCTGCGAGTCGGGGATCCTGATGCTCACCGCCAAGGACGGCGAGTACGACGAGGCGGAGGCCCTGGACACCGGCGCGGACGACTTCCTCTCCAAGCCCTTCTCCTACGTGGTCCTGGTCGCCCGGCTGCGCGCCCTCATCCGGCGCACCGGCCGCCGCAGCCCCCAGGTCATGGAGTTCGGCGATCTGGTGATCGACCCGGCGGGGCAGCGGTGCACGCGCGCCGGCACCGAAGCCCGCCTGACCTCGCGCGAGTTCGCGGTCCTCGTGTACCTGGCCCGGCGGGCCGGGGAGGTCGTACCCAAGCGGGAGATACTGGAGAACGTCTGGGACGCCGCCTACGCGGGCGATCTGAACGTCGTCGAGGTCCACGTCAGCGCCCTGCGCCGGAAGATCGACGCACCCTTCGGCCGGGCCGCCGTGGAGACCGTCCGCGGCGCGGGCTACCGGCTGGCGGCCGACGGTGGCTGAACCCGAACCGAAGACCGGCGCCGCCGCCCGGTCCCTCGACGGTGCCCGCCTGCGCGCCCTCCGCCGGATCCGCGACACGGCCCGGCGCCTGCGTCCCCGGTCCGTCCGCGCCCGGGCCACGCTCGGCGCCTCCACCGTGGTGGCCCTCGCCCTCGGCGCCGCCTCCTTCGCCCTGCTCGGGATGCTCGACGGAAACCTGATGCGGGACGCCCAGGCCGAGGCCGAACGACAGGCCCTGTCCACCGCCGGGCTGGCGGCCACGGGCCGGCTCGACACCGTACTGACACCCGGGCGCGACACCGACTTCCTCCAGGTCGTCGACGCCGAGGGCCGCGTCCTGGCGGCGAGCCCCAGCTTCGCCGGCCGCCCCGCCCTCTCCCCGGCCCGCCCGGGCAAGCCCGGTACGGTCCGCCGCACTTGGAAGGAGGAGGGCCCGGCCCGCGGCGACCGTCGCCATCGCGTGGTCCAGGTCACCACCGTCACCGGGGAGGGACTGGTCACCGTCTACGCGGGGACCTCGCTGCGGCAGGCCGACGCCGCCGACGACGTGATCACGGGCGCACTGGCCGTCGGGGTCCCGCTGCTCGTGCTCACCGTCGCGCTGGTCACCTGGCGGGTGACCGGCTGGGCGCTGCGCCCCGTCGAGGCGATCCGCGCCGAGGTCGCCGAGATCAGCGACCGCGACCTGCACCGCCGGGTGCCGGTACCGCGCAGCCAGGACGAGATCGCCCGGCTCGCCGTCACCATGAACACCACCCTGGACCGGCTGGAAGCCGCCGGGATCCGCCAGCGCCGGTTCATCGCCGACGCCTCGCACGAGCTGCGCAGCCCGATCACGGTGCTCCGCACCCAGCTGGAGGTCGCCCAGGCCCACCCCGATCCGGCGCTGTGGGGCGAGCTGGTCAGCGGGGCCCTGGAGGACACCGTACGACTTCAGGACCTCGCCGCCGACCTGCTCCTGCTGGCCCGCCTGGACACCGGGGAACCGCCCCCGGACGCCGCCGTCGACCTCGCGGACGTCGCCCGGGAGGCGGCCCGCTCGCGCAGGGGGGACCGGATCCCCGTCGACATGGAGATCGCTCCCCAGGCCACCGTGCGCGGCAGCACGCTGTGGCTGTCCCGGCTCGTCACCAACCTGCTGGACAACGCCCAGCGCCACGCCGACCGGCGGGTCCGGCTCCTCCTTCGGCTCGACGCGGCCGGGCGCACCGCCGTTCTGGAGGTGCGCGACGACGGGCCGGGCATCCCGGCCGCCGACCGCGAGCGGGTCTTCGAGCGGTTCACCCGCCTCGACGACGCGCGCAGCCGCGACGAGGGGGGCACGGGCCTGGGCCTGGCCATAGCCCGCGACATCGCCACCCGGCTGGGCGGCTCCCTCACGGTCGAGGACGCCCCGGCCGGCGCACGACTGGTGGCCCGCCTTCCTCTGGACACCGCCTGAGGCGGGCGGATTTCCGCTTCTGATTGTTCCCCGTTCTCGTTTTTTCGCACCTGTCCAACTCTGTTCACTCCATGCTTGCCTCGGCTCTCGAAGGGGGGCGTCAGCAACGCCAGAGCCGCATCCCGAACAGACATCAACCATGGCGCAAGCAGCCAGAGGACGGCGCGATGAAGAACAACCGGATGATCGTCACCGTGGTGGCGCTCTTAGCGATCTTCGCATTCAGTGGGGTGATGGTGGTGGCGGGACAGCCCGTCGCAGCCGTCACCGCGCTGATCCCGTCGGTCGCGCTGGGCGTGCAGCAGATCGTGCAGGCGGGCACGGGACTTGCGGAGAGCCGCCGCGAGCGTCCCTCCGTACAGGTGCCCGACCGGGACGAGGAGCCGCGGCGATGAACCTCCACTCGGCACCCCAGGACGTCCCCCAGGGCCGGAGCGGCAAGCCGGGCCGCCGGCTGGGACCCATCGTCGAAGGCACCGGCCCGGCGCACCGCGCCTGGCTGGAGCCGCTGCGCGACGCCGTACACGGCAGGGGAGTGACGCTGGACGAGCTCCAGGCACGCACCGGCCGGGACAAAGGACACATCTCCGAACTGCTGCGGGCCGTCGGACGCTACCCGCGCTGGGTGTTCGTCCGTACGGTGCTCCTCGCGCTCGAACGGCCCCGCGTGCCGTACGGCACGATGCGGCTGCGCTGGGTGATCGCGGCCCAGGACGTCGGCAAGCGCACCTCGTGGATCAAGGACTGCCTCCACGAGGGCGGCGCCCGCCACCGCACCGCTGCCGCCTCGGCCCCGCTGGACTTCCGGGCCTTCCAGCAGATGCACCGCCCGCACTACACCAGCTACGCCTCGGCGTTCCTGCGCCGGGGCGGCCTCGTCGAGAAGGCGGTCGACGACGTCTTCACGCTCCTGCTCATGCTGTGGCACGACGCACTCGCCAGCGAGAACCCCGAGCGGTTCGCATGGCCGATACTGCGCCAGACCGTGCTCGAGCGCGCCCCGAAGGAGAACGGCCGCCCCTCACTCGTCGAGGCCGCCTTCGACACGGTCGCCCTCGACCTCGCCCCGGACCCGATAGGCCAGGTCGAGGAGTCCATGGCTCTCTTCCGGGCCGTCGGGCAGCTCGCGCCCGTGCAGCGCGACGTCCTCGTCCTGCTGTACCTGTGCGGACTGGAGGAGGCCCGGGTGGCGGACGAACTGGGCGTCTCCCTCGCGTCGGTACGGTCCACCGCACGGCACGCCCAGCGCAATCTGCAAGCCGCCCTGTACCCGGACACCACCACCGAGGAGGGGGTCTGCGGTGACCTCGACCATTGAGCAACTGCTGGGCCGCGCACGGCTCCACGCCGCCTCGCACGCTCCCGCCGACATCACGGACACCGGCGGCGCACCGCGCCACCAGGCGGGTGCGCGGGCGCCCGACGCGGTGGCGGGCGAACCGCAGAAGGGCATGCGGGGAGCCGCGCGCGACCTCCGGGCCCTGTGTGAAACGGCCGTCACCGCAGCCGCCGTCACCGCGCTGGGCGACTTCTTCACGCACAAACTGCCCCAGCCCTCCGGTGCGCGCGTCCTGGGCTGCATCCTGCTGCTCACCGACGCCGAGGACTCCGCCCGCTTCTGGTGGCAGTACGCCGCCGGCGCCGGAGACTCGATCGCCTCGTACTGCCTGTACCTCCACCACCTCGCGCTCGGGGAGAACCACGAAGCCGTCTGGTGGCGGCGCCAGACGACCCCGTCCGCAGCCCGGCACGCGGCGGATCCACCGGATGCGCCGGGCACGGCGGACGCACGGGACGCGGCGGACGCGGCAGATGCACGGGACGCTTGGGAGGCGGCGGACGCGGCCACCGTGGTCTTCGACGGGGCGGAGCGCAACCTCGCGGCCGATGCGAGCCTGCCCACCACCCTGCGCGTCCTGCGGGCGCTGCGGCCCAGCGGAGGCCCGGCGAAGCGCGGCTCGAGCACCGTCAAGGCCGTCATGGACTACGTCTCGGCCGCCGTCAGCTATGTCGACGACGACCTCGAACTGCCGCTGCCCGACGCGGACTTCACGGACCGGATCCGCGCCTTGACGGCCGCCGCCGCCCGCCCGGCGCGCCCTGCCCGCCGGACCCCGCCCCGGCTCCCGCCCCGGCTCCGGGCCACCTGATCGTCACCGACCGGAACAGAGGTGCCGCTCGGCAGGGGACCGCCGAGCGGCACCGGTCGTCCGGGTCAGCGCGAGCCGTGCTCCGGGAGGTCCTGCTCGGCCGGGGCCGAGGTCAGGGCCGGGAGCAGCGCGAAGCCGCGCGGGGCGGTGGCGGCCGCAGGCGGCCTCGTCCCGCAGAACGCGCCCTCGAGCGTACCGCCCAGAGCCGTGTTCGCCTCGCCCTTGTTCGAGGTGTTCGCCACCGCGGCGAGGCTGCGCTTTCCGTCACGGGTGGCGAAGGCGTACGTGTAGAACCCCTGGACCGTGCCCGTGTGTCCGTACACCGAGGTCCCGCACGACAGGTCGTAGCGGCGCAGCCCCAGACCGTAGAAGCGGGTGTTGGTGGTGTCCGTGGGGGTCATGGCCAGCATGGCGTCCAGCATGCGCGGCGCCAGCAGCCTGCCGCCGAGCAGCGCGGACACGAAGGTGTTCAGATCGGCCGCGCTCGAGATCACCGCACCGGCGGACTGCGCCCAGGACACCGTCTGCTCGGTGGAGTCGACCAGCGGCGCACCGGCCTCGTCCGGGTGGAGGTAGCCGTGCAGGTGCGCACCCTTGATCGCCGTCGAGGGGTGCACGTACGCGGTGTTCCTCAGCCTCAGGGGCTTGATGATGCGGCGCTCGTACTCCTTGGCCACGCCGTGCCCGCCCGCCTTCTCGATGAGCATGCCGACGACCACGAAGTTGGTGTTGGAGTACTTGTACGAGACGCCCGGCTCGGTCGTGCGCGGTTCGCGCAGCGAGAGCGCGACCAGGTCCCGGTAGGTGAAGACCTTGTTCCGGACGGCCTCGAAGCCGGGCACGGTGTGCTCGAACATGGCCTCCGTGTAGTCCGCCAACCCGCTGCGGTGGCTCAGCAGATGGCGCACCGTGATCCGGTCGTCGGGCAGCAGGCCGGGCAGGTACCGGTTGACCGGGGCGTCCAGGCTCACCTTGCCCTCGGCCACCAGCTGGAGCAGGACGACACCGGAGAACGTCTTGGTGACGCTGCCGATCCGGAAGCGGCTCTTCGGGTCCATGGCCGCACTTGTGGTCCGGTCCTGTACGCCCACCGCGCGGGTCAGCGGCGCACCCGAGCCGGTGATGCGGACCATGGCGCCCGGCGCCCCGGCTGCGGTGGTGTTCCTGAGCGCCTGCGTCACGGCCTCCATGTCGGGCTTGGGCGCGGTCGCGGCGGTCTGCGCCGCCCGGGCCGGGAGCGGGGCCGCCGCTGCCCGGGCGGCGGTCGCGGGCACCACACCGGCGATCACGGCGAGCAGGGCGGCGGCGAGGGCCAGTCGTCGGTCGAGAGTCAGTCGTCGGTCCAGAGGCATGCGCACGTTGATCCTCAACTGCGGAGTGACGGGAAAGGTTTCGCGCTCAGAAGGTGCAGGTGGGGATGTTTTCCAGCCACGCGGCGCCCTGGATGTAGATGTTGGTGACCCACGCCTTGTAGTCGGGCAGATAGGACCAGGCGTCGTTGGTGTAGCCGTCGGAGGTGACCTTCTCCGCGTGCTTCTGGCACTGGACGCGGATCGTCGTCGGCCCCGGGAAGGCGTAGACGCGCGCGGCCGCGGTGGACGGCTGGGCCTTGGTCCAGACACCGGTCCCCCAGGTCCGGAACACGTGCCCGGTCACCGGACCGGGGTCGATCCGCACCGCCCCGTAGTAGCCGCTGTTCAGCCGGACGTCGCTGACCATCAGTTTCGTACCGGACTGGCGGGCCTCCGCCATCTTGCCGGCGCCCAGGTAGATCGCGATGTGGTGCAGGTCCCGGGAGGTGCCCCACACCAGCAGATCGCCGGGGAGCAGTGGGGCCAGGCCGTCGGCCGCGGTGAAGCGTCCGGCCGCGTGGTGCGTGTAGTACTGGGCGCTGGCGACCCCGTCGAGGATGTCCGACCCGGTGGCCTCGGCGTAGGCGTGGCGCACCAGTCCCGAGCAGTCGAAGCCGAGCCGCTCGGGATCGTGCTCGCTGGCCGGATCGGTGGGGTCCACCTGCCCGTACGTGGGCCCGGGCTGCGCACCGTGGCCGCCGCCCCACGAGTACCAGACGTCGGCGGAGACCTGCGCGCAGGCGGCGCCGACGGCCCGCTCGGCGGCGGCGGACGCCCCCGGGGCCAGGACCCGGCACGAGCCGTCGGCGGCCGCCGCCGAGGCGGGGGGCCACAGGAGGCAGACCAGGAGTGCGATGAGTGTGCCGATGGGACCGGACCGGCGAAGCATGCGGGACCTCGATTCTCGTTGCCGTGGGGAAGGGCCGTGGGGAAGCACTGCGCGGAAGCCGTGGGGAGCGCAAGCCGTGGGGAAGCGTCGTGGCGGGGGCGGCCGCCCACGTGTGCCGCAGACGGAACGAGCCTGCGGGCCGGGGCCTCCCCGCGTCGAGGACCCGGCGGCACCCCACCCGGACGGGCAACGGGAAACCCCCGGGAAACCCCCGCCCGTCAGGGCTGTTCGGCGCACCGCGCTGCGCCGTCGCCCGCGTGCAGCCGGCAGATCTCCGCCAGCCGGGCCTGCAGATCCGGGTTCCACAGCCGCACCGTGCCGTCGTTGCTGCTGCTGGCCACCGTCCGCCCGTCGGGGGAGAAGACCACGCCCCACACCGCGCTGGTGTGGCCCGTAAGAGCGGCCCACAGCCGCCGCCCGGCCACGTCCCACAGCCGCACCGTACGGTCGTTGCCGCTGCTGGCCAGCGTCCGGCCGTCGGGGGAGAACGCGATACCGCGGGCGGAGCCGGTGTGGCCCGCCAGCACGGCCTCGGCCTCGAACCGCCGGGCGTCCCACAGCCGTACGGTGCCGTCGTTGCCGCTGCTCGCCAGCGTCCGCCCGTCCGGGCCGAACGCGACGGCCCGTACCGCGCCCGCGTGACCGGTGAGCGTGGCCAGCGGCCGCCGCCCGGGCACGTCCCACAGACGTACCGTCAGATCGTCGCCGGCGCTCGCCAGCGTGTGGCCGTCCGGGCTGAACACCACGTCGTTCGCGAAGTCCGTATGGCCGGTGAGCGTGCCCAGGGCCGTACGGGAGGCCACGTCCCACAGCCGGACCGTACGGTCGGAACCGGCCGACGCCAGCAGCTTCCCGTCCGGGGAGAAAGCCACCGCGAACACCGTCCCGCTGTGGCCGGCCAGCGTGCCCAGGGCCGTACGGGAGGCCACGTCCCACAGCCGGACCGTCCCGTCGGAGCCCGCCGAGGCCAGCAGCCGCCCGTCGGGGGAGAAGGCCACCGAGAACACCGTCTCGGTGTGGCCCGAGAACGTCGCGACCACCCGCCGCCCGGCCACGTCCCACAGCAGCACCGAGTGATCGGCGTCGGCCGTGGCCAGCAGCTTCCCGTCCGGGCTGTACGCGGCGTGCCAGATCTCCGTGAACGGGCGCGAGGTGAGGACCGGACCGCGCAGGTCCCAGAGCACCACCGACTGGTCGAAGGCCGCGGTGGCCAGCATCGTGCCGCCCGAGTCCACCGCGACCGCCAGCACGTAGTCGGTGTGTCCGGCCAGCGTCGAGGTCAGCCGGCCGCTGCGCACGTCCCACAGCCGGGTGGTGCCGTCACCGCTCGCGCTGACGACCGTGGCGCCGTCCGGGGTGTAGGCGACGGCGTTGACGTCGTCGTTGTGGCCCGTCAGCGTCGCCGCCGTACGGCCTTCCGCCACGTCCCACAGCCGCACCGTCCGGTCGACGCCCCCGGAGGCCACCGTCCGCCCGTCCGGCGCGAACGCCACTCCGAGCACCTCGCCGGTGTGCCCCTCGAGGACGGCGAGTTGACGGGCCGCCAACGGATCCCACAGCCGCACGGTCTGGTCGGCGCCCGCCGACACGAGCGTCCTGCCGTCCGGCGCGTACGCCAGGGCGTTGACCCGCCCGGTGTGACCGGTCAGCACCGCCGCCGCCGCGCCGCCGCCCGCGGGATCCCACAGCCGGACCGTCCCGTCGGCGCCCGCGACGGCGAGCGCGTGCCCGCCGGGAGCGAAGGCCACGGCGCGGGCGTCAGCCGTCTGGGCGGGCAGCACCGCGAGTCCGTGTCCGTCCGTGTCCCACAGCCGCACCGGACCGTCCGTGGACGTCGTTGCGAGCATCCGGCCGTCGGGGGCGAACGCGACCGCGCGCACCCGGCCGGGCACGGTCAGCGTCACCGCCGTCCGCCGGTCGGCGACCCGCCGCAGCAGCACCTTCCCGTCGGAACCGGCGGTCGCCAGCAGCCGGTTCCCCGGGGCGAACGCCACCGCGTTGACCGGGCCGCTGTGCCCGCCGAGGCGGGCGAGGAACGGCTGGGCCTGCGTGCTCAGCAGCGCGCCCCGCGCCTGGGGAGTCGCCTCGGTGCGGTACGCCTCCTCGGCGAGCCGCATCGAGGCCTCGGGCTGGCCGGCGGCGAGGGAGGTGGACTGCACGGCGAGGGCCTGCGAACGGGCGACGCGCTCCTGGCCGAGCGCGCCCGCCCGCTGCTGGTACGCCAGCGCTCCGGCGGTCAGGGCCAGGGCCAGCAGGACGACGAGCATGGCCAGCATCCGCTGCCGGAGCCGGACCTGGCGCCTGGCCTGCGTCCGCCGGGCCTCCTCCGCGGCCTGGCTCGCGCGAAGGAAGGCCGCCTCCCGGGGGCTGAGCCGGCTCCTGCCGTCCTGCTCGTCGGCCCAGGCCCGGGCGCTCTCCAACCGAGCGCCCCGGTACAGGACGGACGGATCGCGGCCCTCTCGCTCCCACTCCTCGGCGGCATGGGCCAGTTGCCGGTGGACCAGCAGCCCGTCCCGGTCGGCGTGGATCCAGCCGCGCAGCCGCGGCCAGGCGTGCAGCAGGGCCTCGTGGGTGATCTCGACGGTGTCGCTGTCCATCGTGATCAGCCGGGCCCGGACGAACGCGTCGAGGGCCGCCGCGGCCCGGTCCGCATCGGCCAGTTGCTCCATCAGCGCGGTCCGGGGCGTCCGCCGCCGCGTCGCCCCCGTGCCGTCGGCGACATGGACCAGCGCCACGAGGATGCGGCGGATCGTCCGCTGCTCGGCCGGGTACAGGCGGGCGAACACGCTCTCGGCCGTGTGCGCGACCGCGCCCTGGATCCCGCCCGTGTCCTCGTAGCCCGCGACGGTCAGGGTCGCCCCCTCGCGCCGCTGCCAGGTGGCCATCAGCGCGTGGGACACCAGCGGCAGAGCCCCGGACGGCGTGTCCCCCGGCCCGCCCGCCGGGGCCGGCGTCCCGGGCTCCTCGCGCAGGCCGGCGTCCCGCAGCAGCAGGGGAACCAGGCCCGCCTCGAGCGTGAGCCCGGCGAGCTCCGCCGGGCGGGTGATCGACTCGCGCAGCTCCGCCACGGACATCGGGGGCAGGACGAACAGCCCGTCGGTGAAGACCGAGGCCAGTTCTGGAACGTCCAGGCAGCTGCCGGAGAAGTCGGCCCGGACGCCGAGCACCACGACGGCCGGGTCGTGCGCCGTCGGCCCCCGCCGCGATGCGGCCAGGGCGCACAGGACGTGGACGAAGCCGCGCCGTTCGTCCTCGTCGGAGCAGAGGGTGAAGAGTTCCTCGAACTGGTCGACGAGCAGAACCGGCCGGACGGTGGGCAGCCGGTGCTCCCCGGATCCTGCCGGGGTGGCGCCCGCCAGGTCGTTGACGGCCTCGAGCAGCCTCTCCGGCCGGTCGCGCAGCTCCCGTACGGTGAGGCCGAGATCGCCGCCGAGCACTTTCGCGGTGCAGTCCAGCAGTTCCTGGAGCGGATGCGCGGTCGGTGTGAACCGTACGACCGGCCAGCCGTCGGCGCCCGCCATAGGGAAGCCGCCGGTGCGTCGCAGGGCCGGTACGAGACCGGCGCTGAGCAGGGATGACTTGCCGGCGCCCGACCGGCCGACGAGCATCAGCGGGCCGCTGCCGATCCGTTCGAAGAGCCGCTCGACCAGTGCGGCGGTCACCCGGTCGCGGCCGAAGAACCAGCCCGCGTCCCGGGAGGTGAAGGAGGCGAGACCGCGGTAGGGGCACTCGCCCGCCGATTGCGGCCCGGCCGCGACGCCTGCGCCGGGGCCGGCGCCGGGGCCCTCGCCAGGGCCCGATCCCGCCCGGGCCCTGGGGACTTCCGCCTCCGGGACCAGCCGTAAGAGGGAACCCCCGGCTTCCAGCACCTGGTCGCAGCGCAGCGCGACGTCACGGGTGACCCGCTTGGCGCCGGTCTCGATCTTGCTCAGGTAGCCCTTGCTGTAGTGCGTCCGGCGGGCCAGGTCGGCCAGCGACAGGCCGCGCTGCACCCGCAGCTGCCTCAACCGGGCGGGAAAGGGCGCGCCGGAGCCGTCGGTGGCCTCGGCGGCCTGGGTGGTTTCAGGTGAATCGTGCTGGTGATCGGTGTTCCGTCCGCGGTCCGGATCCCCCACGGCATCCCCCATGGCACAGCGCGCCCAGGTTGTGAGATGGAAGGTCCCAGGCTACCGCGGGGGTCGGACGGCGGAGCACGCGTTCCGCCCGGCGTGGCGCAAAAACGCGCAGCACAGCGGCCTTCCGGAGCCGCCGCGGCCGGCGGATCCGGAAGGCCGGGTGAACAGGTGCTCGGTTACGGGCGGTTGAGGGTGATGGAGTTGATCGGGCCGAGGTCGGCGTAGACGCCCGTCCCCTCGGCGATGCGGGACCCGCAGCCGGCACCGTTGTAACCGGTGCACAGGCTGGCGGTGGCTCCGCCGTACTGGTTGTTGAGGACCCAGTGGTTGCCGAACTGGTTGCTCAGGTTGTGGGCTCCGTAGCTGTAGAAGATCTGGCTCGGCTTCACGGCCGGGTTCTGGTTCTGCGGGTAGATGCAGACCGCTCCGTACGGACAACCGGCCCAGTCGTCGGCGGGCTTGGCGTCGGCCGTGCCGCCCAGTGCCACGACGGCCGCGGCGGCGGTGGCGAGCGCGGCGGCGCCGCGGATCATCTTGCGCATCTTGTCCCCCTGTTGGGTTGCCTCGGTGCTGACGTGCTGACACCTTCAGCCTTGCCCGGCTGCCCGCGGGGGTCGACGGGTTGCCCGTTGCCCATCGGCGGACCTGCCGGGAAACCGCCCGTGACCTGCCCGGTCGCGAGGCCGCGGTCAACTCGGGGGAGGCGGCGAGAAGCGCCAACGCGTCTGGCTGTACGGATCGCCCTTGCCGAAGCCGAAAGCCGTCCGGGGCGCGACGGCGAAGACCAGGGCCCGCCCCGCCTCCGGGTTGACGAACGCCCCGTCCCGGACGTCGAAGTGCCAGGTGGCCCCGTACTTCGCCTCCCAGGCGGCGGCCAGCGTGCGCAGCCGCGCCTCGTCCCCTACGCGGACGGCATCGCCCTCGACGACCAGGTCGTAGCCGGAGTCGAGCGTGTTGCAGCCGGTGGTGAGGACCACCGCCGGGTTCTCGGACAGGTTCCTCGCCTTGCGCTCCTGTTCGCCGGTGCAGAAATGCAGGGCGCCGTCCGCCCACACCCCGATCAGCGGTGTCACGTGGGGGCGCGCGTCGGGCCGTACGGTGGTCAGCCAGTACACCTCGGCGTCCGCGAGCCGGGCCACGGCCCGCCGCCAGGCGACGGGCTCGGCCTTCGGGTCGCTGTAGCGCTCGTCCAGCTCGGCGCTGGGTTCGGTCTGCGTCATGGGCGTCTCCTCCTCGACACGATGCTGCCCGCCGCCCGCACCGCCCGCACCCGCACCTGCGCACGCCGGCGGCGGTCGCCGGGTGTCACCGGTGGTCACCTCTCGGCTGCCGTGCGGCGCCCGTGATGTCCTCCTTCCCGATGGCGAGCAGAATTGAGGGGGCAGCCCGTGTCCGCCACGCGGGCTCCGGTCAGCCACGCGCACGAGCCGTGCGCAGAAGGGGGCCTGCCGATGCCATCGGACCGGCTGGGGGGCGCGGTGGATCCCGGCCCGATCCGGTCCGAACCGGGGTCCTTGCTGGAACACGTGGTGGTGGCCGTCTTCGGCATCGACGACGAGGACCGGGTCTGCTACTGGGGCCCCGGCGCGCAGAGCCTCTTCGGCCACGAGGCCCGCTCGGTGCTGTCGCAGCCCGCGGCGGTCCTCTTCCCCGAGCCGGCCCCCGGCGCAGGTCCCGGCGGGGCCGCCCACCTCGCGGAGCGCGCCCGCACCCTCGGCTACTGGCGCGTACGGCTGCCCGCACTGCACCGTGACGGCTCGGTGTTCGACTGCGGCTTCCGGGTCTTCCCGATGACAGGCTCCACGGGAAGCTCCGTGGTCATGGGGCTGGCGAGCCGGGGCGACGAGCTGGACCGGGTCAAGACCAACCTGTCCTTCCTCGACGCCCTCTTCGAAACGTGCCCGATCGGCCTGGTCATGCTGGACGAGGAGCTGCGCTACGTCCACCTCAACCAGGCACTCGCCGACATGGACGGGGTCCCGCTCGAGGAGCACCTGGGCCGCCGGATGGCGGACATCATGATCACCTCGGACGGCGGGGAGTACCAGCGCATGCTGCGGGCCGTGGCCAAGGAGGGCAGGCCCGTGATCGGCACCCTCGTGGGGCTGCGCACGCCCGGCCGTCCGGACCGCGACCAGGTGCGCTCGGTCAGCTTCTTCCCGCTCAGCGGCGCGGGGGACACCCGGCGCGGCGTGGGCGGACTGCTGCTGGACGTGACCGACCGGGAGCAGGCCATCCTGGAGGCGACGGCCGCCCGCCGGCGCCTCGCCCTCCTCGACCGGGCCGCGGCCGGCATCGGCACCACCCTGGACCTGAACACCACCGCGCGGGAGCTGGTCGACGCGGTGGTCCCGGACTTCTGCGACGCCTGCGTCGTCGAACTCGTGGAGTGGATGGACGAGGCCGAGCCCTTCGACCCGGCGCTGCCGGTGACCACCCGCCGGATCGCCTCCGGCACCACGCTCCCCGAGCCCGCCGTCGAACTCGTGAGCGGCCTGGAGAAGGTGACGTACCCGCCGGGCTCCAACATCCACCAGATGCTGAGCACGGGCCGTCCGCTCTGCTTCACGGTCGACGGGGACTTCGTGACCCGGACCGTCGAGCACCAGGAGCGCGCGCAGCTGCTGCTGGACAGCGGGCTGACCTGCATCCTCATGGCACCGCTCATCGCCCGCGGCACGGTGCAGGGCATCGCCATGTTCGGCCGCTCCGCCGCCCGCCCGGCCTTCGCCGAGGAGGACCTCGGCCTCGCAGGCGAACTGGCCTCCCGGGCCGCGCTGTGCCTGGACAACGCCCGGCTGTACAGCAGGGTCCAGGACATCGCCCTCACCCTCCAGCGTGCCCTGCTGCCCAGCGCCCCCGCCGGCGGCCCGTACGTGGACATCAGCCACCGCTACCTGCCCGGCAGCAGCGTCACCGAAGTCGGCGGCGACTGGTACGACGCGATCGCCCTGTCCGGCGACCGCGTCGCCCTCGTCGTCGGCGACGTGATGGGACACGGCGTGCCCGCCGCCGCGGCCATGGGCCGGCTGCGGATCACCGCGAAGACGCTGGCCCGGCACACCGCGGAGCCCGCGGCCCTGCTCCAAGAACTCGACGTCTGCGCAGAGGAGGCCGGCATCGAGTGGGCGACCTGCCTGTACCTGCTCTACGACCCGCACACCGGCCGCGCCCGCATCGCCAACGCCGGCCACCCCCCACCCCTGGTGCGCCACCGGGACGGGACCGTGCACACCGTCGGCGACGTGCTCGGGGTCCCGCTCGGCGTGGGCGGCGTACCGTACCGGTCGGTCGAGATCGAGCTCCCCGAGGGCGCCACCGTGGCCCTGTACACCGACGGCCTCATCGAGGCCCGCGGCCAGGACATCGACACCGGCATGGACGCGCTGCGCGAGCAGCTGCGCGCCCCCCTGGGCTCGCTGGAGGAGGCCGCCGACCGCATCCTCGCGAACCTGCTGCCCGACACGGCGACCGACGACACGGTCCTCGTCCTGGCCCGGGTCAGCGCGGCTCCCGGCCGCCCGCCGGCCGGGTGACGGCCCGCCGGCCGCGGGGTGCGGGGCGGCGCGGGCCGTGCCGCGGGAACCGGATCATCGCGGCGCGGCGTCGTCCTACCGTGCGACGTCGTGCGAAGGGCCACGATGCGGGGGACGTCGAGGCGATCGGGAGCAGGGCGCGTGGGGATGCAGGGGTCATGGCGGTGGCCGTCGAGGTGGCCTTGGCAGGGGTCGTGGCGCGGGCGCGGGCGGGTGCTCGCCGGGCTCGCGGTCCTCGTCGCCTGCCTGCTGGTCCTCCACGGCGCGGTGCCCGATACGGCGGGCCGTCCCGGCAGCCTGCTGGAGACGTTCCTCCCCTGGCTCGGCCTGGCCGTCCCGGTCCTGCTGGCCCTCGCCCTGCTGCGCCGCTCGGCCCCGGCCGCCTGCGCGGTGCTGCTGCCCGCCGCCGCCTGGCTCGGCCTCTTCGGCGCCTTCCTGCTCCCCGGCGACGACCGGGCCCCCGACCTCCTCGCGGTCCAGCACAACGTCAGCGACGAGAACCCCGATCCGGCGGGCACCGGGCGCGCCCTGGCCGGGACCCGGGCCGATCTCATCGCCCTGGAGGAGCTCACGCCCGCCGCCGCGCCCGTGTTCGAGGCGGTGCTCGCGCTGGATTACCCGTACCACGCGGTGGAGGGAACGGTCGGACTCTGGTCGAAGCACCCGCTGGCGCAGGTGCGGCCGGTGGACATCCGCCCGGCAGGCGTGGGGGAGGGCTGGAACCGCGGACTACGGGCCACCGCCCGTACGCCGAACGGCGAAGTCGCCGTGTACGTGGCACACCTGCCCTCGGTGCGCCTCAGCCCGACCCATGGATTCGGCTCCGTACGGCGCGACGAGAGCGCCGCACTGCTCGGCGCAGCGATCGCCGCGGAGCGGACGGACCCGCTGATCCTGCTCGGGGACCTCAACAGCACGGTGGACGACCGCGGGCTGGACCCGGTCGCCGCGCGGATGAACCCGCCGAGCCGGGACTTCGCCTTCAGCTGGCCCGCGGCGCTGCCGGTGGCCCGGATCGACCAGGTCATGACCCGCGCGGCGACCGTCACCCGGGTCCGGGCACTGCCCGCGACGGGAAGCGACCACCTGCCCATCGCCGCGCGGGTCACGTGGCACGGCTCCGGGCGGGACTCCGGCGCGCGTCAGTGATCGGCTGCGGCGCGCTCGTGGACGAGGTCCGCGAAGCGCCGTAGCCCGTGCTCGCCGTGGGCCATGAAGAGGTTGGGCTCCACGAGCTCCAGCTCCATCAAGACCGGTGCACCGTCGTCCGCCGTCGCGATGTCGACCCGCGCGTACAGCAGGGCCTCCGCACCGGGAACGGCCGCCAGTGCGGCCCCGGCCAGGGCCAGTTCGGCCGCGGACGGCCGGTGCGGCACCAGATCCGGATGCGGTGCACGGTCGTTGTCGACGACCCCGACATCGGTCAGTACCGGCCCCTTGCGCATCGCATGGCTGAACTCGCCGCCGAGGAAGACGAGCGCCCGCTCGCCCTCGTCGATCCGGGACAGGTACGGCTGCACCATCGCGGTGGATCCGGCGGCGTGCAGCGCCGCGACGTGCCCGGCCGCCAGGCCGTGATGGTGCTCCGCGTACCGCGCGGTGTCGCGCGAGCCGGCCGAGACGGCCGGCTTGACGACGAACTGTCCGTGCTCGGGCAGCACGAGGGCCTCGCCGGGGGCGATGAAACGGGTCGGCACGACGGGCACGCCGCGGCCGGCGAGCTCCGCGAGGTACCGCTTGTCGGTGTTCCAGCGCACGAGCCCGGCCGGGTTGTCGAGCCGTGTCGCACCCTGCACCGCGTCCGCCCAGGCCAGGTACTCCGGCCACCGCTCGGCGTAGTCCCAGGTGGACCTGATGACCACGGCGGCGCACCGCGACCAGTCGAAGCTCGCGGTGTCCCAGGGCGCCGCCACGGCGTCGACCCCGCGGGCGCGCAGCGCTTCGAGGATCAGCGGCAGGTCTGCGTCCCAGGTCAGTCCCACGGCCGAGGTGGCCACGGCCACTCGGGTGGTGGCGGTCATCGCGGACTCCCCGCCTCGTCGCCCGCGTCGCCCGGGGTTTCGATGCGGTGCAGGACGCCCCGCTCGTCCCGGACGTAGACGCGGTCGCGGTTCTTGGCCAGCTTCCGCTCCACCTCGGACTCCAGGTCGATGCCGTTCATCTCGGCGAGCGCCGCGACGTACAGGACCACGTCCGCGAGCTCCTCCCCGAAGTCGGGCAGTTTCTTGCGCCAGGCGGTGAACGCCTCCCCGACCTCGGCCGTCAGCAGCCCGAACTCCAAGGCCACGTTCGTGGTGTTGAAGCCCTTCGCGAGCTTGTTGTCCCAGGCGAGCTGCTGGGCCGAGCGGATGTCCACCGGTTCCTCCGGGCGTGCGTACGGGAGTTGGCTGCCCGGCGAGCCTAGGCTGTCGTGCCGATCAGGCCGGGGCCGGGGCCAGGCCGTCGGCGACCAGCCCGGCGAGGACCGCCTCGCCCAGGGCGTGCACCGCGGACTGGGGCCTCACCATCACGGTGAACTCCTTGATCCGGCCGTCGTCGGCGTAGTGCAGCAGGTCGATGCCGTGGATCGCCTTGCCGTTCACCGTCGCACGGAAGAGCAGGACCTCCGAGGGGGACACCGTGCCGTCGACGCTCGTCTCGGCGGTGCCGGCGTACTGCCCGACGTAGCGGAAGTCCTCGAACGTGCGCAGCAGCACCCCGAAGAGCCCCAGCACCATCGGCCGGCCCTCGAACGGCGTGAACTTCACGGGGCTGTACAGGCGGACGTCCTCCGTGAACAGGGCCTCCAAGGCGGCGATGTCACGGCTGTCGACGGCGGTGCGGAAGCGGTCTGCTGCGGTCACGGCTTCTCCCTGATGCTCGGCTGCGTCTACTGCTACTCATCAATGTGATTAGTCAGTTTCTTGAGTATCATGCGCAGGGTGTCCGTGGACAAGGGCACAGCGGAAACAGGGCGAGAAGGAGGCGATCCGATGGCTTTGCGCCACGCCGTACTGGCGGCACTGCTGGACGAGGAGCTGAGCGGGTACCAACTGGCCAAGGCGTTCGACCTCGGTGTGGCCAACTTCTGGCACGCGCTGCCGCAGCAGCTCTACGCCGAGCTGACCCGGCTGGAGAAGGACGGGCTGATCACCGGCCGGGAAGTCGTCCAGGACACCCGGCCCAACAAGCGCCTGTTCACCGTCACCGACGCCGGCCTCGCCGAGCTGGAGCAGTTCACCGCCTCCGCCACCAAGCCCTCCTCCATCCGCGACGACCTGGTCGTCAAGGTCCAGGCCGCCGACCACGTCGACACCGCGACGCTCGTCGCGCAGCTCACCGAGCGCGCCGCCTTCGCCCAGGCCAAGGTCGACCTGTTCACCGGTCTGCTGCACACCATGCGCGGCGACCGCACCGAGGAGGACTTCCTGCGGTACGGCGACCGCATCGGCCCCTATCTGACCTGCCTGCGCGGGCTCGCCTTCGAGCGGGGCAACCGCGACTGGTGCGCACGTACGATCGCGGTCCTGCGGGAACGGGAGGCGGCCCGTGCCGGGCGCTGAGCAGCAGTACCTGCGCTACGTCGCCCTGGGCGACAGCCAGACCGAGGGCGTCGGCGACGGCGACGACACGACCGGGCTGCGCGGGCTCGCCGACCGGCTCGCCGAGCACCTCGCGCTCCACAGCCCCGGCGTGCGGTACGCCAACCTGGCCGTCCGCGGCCGCCTCGCCGGACAGGTCCGTGCCGAACAGCTCGCACCGGCCCTCGCCCTGCGCCCGGATCTGGTCACGGTGGTCGCCGGGGTCAACGACGTGCTGCGGCCGCGGTTCGACGCCGACGAGGTCGCCGGCCACCTCGAGGCGATGTTCGGCGCCCTCGCCGCCCAGGGCGCCCGCGTGGCCACGGTGACCTTTCCGGACCTCGCGCGGATCACCCCGCTCGCCCGCCCGCTCGCCCCGCGGGTGAGCGCCCTGAACGACCGGATCCGCGCGGCCGCAGGCCGCCACGGTGTGGTCGTCGTGGAGACGGGACACCATCCGGTGGTCACCGACCCCCGCCTGTGGAGCGCCGACCGGCTGCATGCCAGCCCGCTCGGCCACGAGCGGATCGCCGCCTCGCTCGCCCACGCCCTCGACCTGCCGGGCAGCGACGACACCTGGACGCACCCGCTGCCGCCCGAGCGGGCGGCCTCGCCCACGGTCCTCGCCGAACTGCGCTGGGCCGCCGCGTTCCTGGGCCCCTGGCTGGGCCGGCGCCTCCGTGGCCGCTCCTCCGGGGACGCCCGTACGGCCAAGCGCCCGGAGCTCCTCCCCGTGCTGCCCTGACGGCTCAGCCCGCGGCCGCCGCCGCGAGGCGGCGGCGCAGCATCTTGCGCGCGTACAGCAGGTGCACGATCGCCTCGGCGGCCAGGAGCAGGACGACCAGCCACGGCGCGAGGTGGCCGGCGCCCCAGACGACGAGCAGCGGGACGCAGATGCCCGGAACGGCCCATGTGGCGACGGAGGCCGGCGGGCGGCCGTAGCGCAGCGCGATGCAGGCGTGGGCCGAGTGGTAGAGGGCCAGGCCGCCGGCCAGGGCCCACACCGCGCCGGTCGGCAGATGGGCGTGGTCGGCCTCCTCGACGGCGGTGGCCAGGCCCGCGGCCATGCACAGCACGCCCGCGGTCACGAAGAAGTGCAGGAAGCCGCCGATGTCGCGGGCGAGGAGGTAGGCCTGGTGGTCGTCTGCCTTCGCGAGCATCAGCTCGGCCGAGGTCGAGCCGAAGTCGAAGTACGACCACCAGAGCGCGGCGAGCAGGACGAAGCCGAGGACGCCGACGACCCCGGCCCGCAGGGTCCAGGTGTGGTCGGCGGAGGTCACCAGCGCGATCACGGATTCGCCGAGCACGATGATGACGAACAGTCCGACCCGCTCGACGATGTGCCCGGTGTCCAGGCGGGCGGGCATCCCGCGGCCGCGCGCGGCGAGCAGCAGTGCCATCTCGGCGGCGATGAGCACCGCCCAGACCACGTACTGCCAGGGCGCGGGCACCGCGGCGGAGGCGGCCCACAGCACGCCCGACGCCAGGCAGTAGCTCAGGGGGCGCCAGCGCGGGACGCGCAGGGGCTCGGGGTACTTGGTGGCAGGCCACCACAGCCCGAGCAGCACCAGCCGGGTGCCGGCGTACCCGAGGGCGTAGACGGCCCCGCGGTCCGTGTCGGCCTCGGGCACGGCGCACGCCATGACGGCGATGCAGAGCATGGCGGACAGCATGAGCAGCCGGCGGCGGGGGCTGTTGTCCACGAAGATGTTCGCCGAGACCGTGAGGTTGATCCACAGCCACCAGGGCGGGAAGTAGAGCGCCAGGAACACGGCGAAGTCGCGCAGGCCGGGGTCGCCGTGCAGCTGGTGCGAGAGCTGGGCGGCGAGAGCGACGAAGACGAGGTCGAAGAAGAGTTCCAGCCAGTCGGCGTGGCGCCCTTCGGGCGCGTGGCCCTGCGGGTCCGCGTTCGCGCCCGTCTGAGGTGTGCCCATGGGTCCGCCCGGGTCCGTGCCGCCGCCCTCGCGGCCTGCGTCCTCGTATGAGATCACGGTATGACTAGCCGAGGGCGCGTGCCGATGGCCAGGGGGCCGCCAGGGCCGCCCCGACCGCGGCTTCGGCGTGGATCCGTGCGGTGGGGAAGACGGGTACGGGGCTGTCCTCGGCGCCGATGAGCAGCTCGATCTCGGTGCAGCCCAGGATGATCCCCTGGGCGCCGGCGGCCACGAGGTCCTTGACGACCTGCTGGTAGGCGGCCCGCGACTCCTCGCGGACCAGGCCCAGGCACAGCTCGTCGTAGATCACCCGGTGTACGAGCGCCCGTCCGTCGGCATCGGGGACGCACACCTCGAGTCCGGCCGACGCGAGTCGGCCGCGGTAGAAGTCCTGCTCCATGGTGAACGCGGTCCCCAGCAGGCCGACCCGGGTCAGGCCCGCCGCCTTCACGGCGTCCGCGGTGGCGTCGGCGAGGTGCAGCAGGGGCACCGAGATGCCCGCCTGGACGCGGTCGGCGACCTTGTGCATGGTGTTGGTGCAGATGAGCACGAGGTCCGCACCGGCGGCTTCCAGTCGCTGCGCAGCCGCCGCCAGCACCTCCCCGGCCTCCGCCCACCGCCCCTCGGCCTGCAGCTGCTCGATCTCCGCGAAGTCCACCGAGTACAGCACGCAGCGGGCCGAATGCAGCCCCCCGAGCCGGTCGCGGGTGAGCTCGTTCAGCAGCCGGTAGTACTCGGCCGTCGATTCCCAGCTCATTCCGCCGAGCAGTCCGATCGTCTTCATAAGCGGTGAAGGTATCAGAGGCGATTTGTATAAGGATTGCTTTGAGGATGACATGGCTCCGCCGCCGGCATGTGGACCTCGGTCCGGCGTCGGCGGCGGAAGTGTGCTGCTCGCTGGTTGATCACCCCCACTGTCAGGACTCGGCGGAGCCTTCCCGCATGACGTTTTGGAAGGCCGTCATGCACGGCCCGCAGTGGTGGTCCGTTTCGGCGTTGCCTCCCGGCTGGAGGGGGCGGCCGCACAGGGTGGCCCGGCGGTCACGGGCGACGACGTGCCATACGAGGCCAGGCCCTGTGGCCGCCTCACCGACCTGCATTTCATACATGAGAGTGCTCCATGTGGTGGACAGCTCTTGTGTCCACCAAAGCAGTGCACGGCGCCGGAAGCCTGACGGGTGAGCCGTCCGAGTGACGTGCGGCCAGCGTGGCGGCTCGGCGCCCCGGCCCGGCAGTGTCCCGCAAAACGAAAAATACCCCGGGACCAATTGGCGGTCGGGGTATTCGTCTGCGTATATTTGTTGTTTCACGCCCTGATGAAAACGGCGCGTGAAGAAGCTTTACGAGGACATCGTATCGGGTCGGGAGTGGAATTGTCAACCGTGGAATTCCGTAATGAGCAGCAATTCATCGACGAGCTCTACGCACGCCTCGACGACCTGCGTGACCAGGCCGAACACGCCGTCCAGCGGGCGCTGGCCGCAACGGGGAGCGGACTTCAGGCACGCCTGGAGCGGGATGTTCTCGTCGCCGAGCAGTCGGGTCTGCTTTCCGCGCTGAACGCGGGCGAGAACGGTCTGTGTTTCGGCCGGCTCGAGTTCTCCGACGGAGAGGACCACCACATCGGCCGCATCGGAATCAGGCAGGACGACGCGGACCGCACCCCGCTCGTCCTCGACTGGCGGGCCGAGGTCGCGCGCCCGTTCTACCTCGCCACCGGGCACTTCCCGATGGGCCTGCGACGGCGCCGCCACATCACCACCCGGGGACGGGAGGTCACGGCCCTCCACGACGAGATCCTCGACCTCGCCGACACCGAACGCACGGGCCACGAGGGGGCCGACGCGGACGCCGTCCTGCTCGCCGCCCTCGACGCCGCCCGCACCGGCCGCATGCACGACATCGTGCAGACCATCCAGGCCGAACAGGACCACATCATCCGCTCGCCCCACCGCGGGGTACTCGTGGTGGAGGGCGGCCCGGGCACCGGGAAGACGGCCGTCGCCCTGCACCGGGCCGCCTACCTCCTCTACGAGCACCGGGAGCTGCTCGCCAAGCGCGGCGTGCTGATCGTCGGCCCGGGCCCGGCGTTCCTCGGCTACATCGGCGAGGTGCTCCCCGCCCTCGGCGAGACCGGCGTCCTGCTCTCCACCCTCGGCGAGCTGTTCCCCGGCGTCCGGGCGACCGGTACCGACCGGCCCGGCGCCGCCGCCGTGAAGGGCCGCGCCGGGATGGCCGAGGTCCTCGCGCGCGTCGTACGCGACCGGCAGGCGCTGCCGGAGACCGTACCCGCGGACAGCGGCGAGGACAGCGCGGTGCTCCCGGAACCGGCCGTGGAGATCGACCACGACGACTACGGCACCCTGCTGCTGGACCGGACCATGGCGCACGAAGCCCGGGACCGGGCGCGCGCCACCGGGCTGCCCCACAACCTCGCCCGCCCGTACTTCGCGTTCCGCATCATCGACGGCCTCACGGAGCAGCTCGCCGACCGGCTCGGCGCGGATCCGTACGGCGGCCCCAACCTGCTGGGACCCGACGACATCGCACAGCTCGGCAAGGAGATCGCGACCAGCGCCGAGGTGCACGCCGCGATCGACGGCCTCTGGCCGCCCCTCACGCCCCGGCAGCTGATCGCCGACTTCCTCGCCGATCCCACCCATCTCCCTTCCCACGAAGTCGAGTTGATCCGGCGCACGACGGACGATTGGACGCCCGCCGACATCCCGCTGCTCGACGAGGCCGCCGAACTGCTCGGCGTCGACGACAGCGCGCAGCGTGCCGCCGAGGAGCGGGAGCGGCAGGAGCGCGTCGCGTACGCGCAGGGCGTCCTGGACCTGTCGCAGGGGTCCGAGTCGTACGAATTCGAGGACATGGAGAACGAGTTCCTCGCCGCGCACGACATCATCGACGCCGAGCGGATGGCGGAGCGGCACGAGGAGGCCGACCACCGCAGCGCGGCCGAGCGGGCCTCCGCCGACCGCACCTGGGCGTTCGGACACGTCATCGTGGACGAGGCCCAGGAACTGTCCGAGATGGCCTGGCGGTTGCTGATGCGGCGCTGCCCCACCCGTTCGATGACGCTGGTGGGCGACCCGGCCCAGACCGGTGACGAGGCCGGCTGCGGATCGTGGAAGCGGATCCTGGACCCGTACGTGGGGGACCGCTTCGAGCTGGTGCGCCTCGGCGTCAACTACCGTACGCCCGCGGAGATCATGGACGTCGCCGCCGCCGTGCTCCGGGCCCGTCACCCCGGATTCGAGCCGCCGAGCTCGGTGCGGTCCACGGGGCAGCGGCCCTGGGTACGGGCGACGGACGACCTCGCCCGCACGGTCGCGGAAGCGGTGCGCGCCGGCGCCCCGGCCGAGGGCCGGGGCGGCCGGCTGGCGGTGATCGCGCCGCGTCCGCTGCACGAGGCCCTCGCCGCCGGGCTGCCCGGCGTACGGGCGGGGGAGGAGCCGGACCTCACCCGTACGGTGGTCCTGCTGGACCCGCGCCAGGCCAAGGGGCTGGAGTTCGACTCGGTGATCGTCGTGGAGCCCGCGGACCACGAGCCGAGCGACCTCTACGTCGCCCTGACCCGGGCCACCCAGACCCTCGGCGTGGTCCACACCGGCCGACTGCCGGAGGGGCTGGAGGAGGGGCCGGCCGAGCAGCCGTAGCCGTGGGCGCGGGGCGGTCGGGGGCGGTCGGGGTGCTCAGACGGTGACCGGACCGAGGTGTTCCAGCCGCTCCAGCCGCTCCAGTTGCTCCAGCCGTTCCAGGCGGGCGCGGCTCTCCTCGTCGACCGGCACCATCGTCACCAGGCGCGGGCCCGCCGCCGGCCCGAGCCACAGGTTGGTGTGTTCCAGGTGCAGCAGACCGACGTGCGCATTGCGGATGTACTTCGTCCTGCCGCCCTGGCCCACCACCTCGTGCCGGGCCCACACTTCCCGGAACTCCGCCGACTCCGCCTCCAGCCGCGCCAGCAGGGCCTTCCAGGCCGGCTCGGCGAGGTGCTCCGCCATGGCCGCCCGGAACTTGGCGGCGATGTTGCGGTTCACCTCGGCGACGTCGACGAGGGACGCCCGCCAGTCCGCGTTGGTGAACGCCAGCCACAGGCAGTTGCGGTCCTCGGGCGGCAGCGCGTCCAGGTCGCACAGCAGCCGTCCGTACGTGGCGTTGTACGCGAGGATGTCGTACCGGCTGTTCTGGATGCAGGCCGGGATCGGCCCGAGCCGGTCGAGCATCGCCCGCAGCGCCGGGGTCACGCTCGGGCACGGGGCGTGCGGGGTCGGATCGAGGCTGCCGGCCAGCGCGAAGAGATGCGTACGCTCACTCGAGTCCAGCAGCAGGGCGCGCGCCAGCGCGTCCAGGACCTGCGGGGAGACCTGGATGTCGCGGGCCTGCTCCAGCCAGGTGTACCAGGTGACTCCGACAGCGGAGAGCTGGGCGACCTCCTCGCGGCGCAGCCCCGGGGTGCGCCGGCGGCGGCCGCGCGGCAGCCCCACCTGCTCGGGGGTGATCCGCTCCCGGCGGCTGCGCAGGAATTCGGCCAGCTCGTGCCGGCGTACGTCGCTCTCCGGGGCCACAGTGGTCATGGAACCAGGGTGCCGCACCGCTCATCCCGTTGCCAGGTAGTGCTGGTACCAGGATAAGGAGACTCTGGTACCAGGCTGAAAGGAGGGTGATCGTTTCCGGTGTGAGCGAAGCAACCGTACGCACCACCCGCCCTTCCCCGTCCACCCCGACGGGCCGCCCGGCCTCCGGCCCGGCCCCCGGGCCCGCCCCCGCCGCGATCGGCCCGCTCGGGCTGTTCACCGTGCTGCTGGGCGCGGCCCTGCCCCTGATCGACTTCTTCATCGTCAACGTGGCGCTGCCCGCCATCGACAGCGACCTCGCGGCCGGCCCCGCCATGCTGGAACTGATCGTCGGCGGCTACGGCGTCACGTACGCCGTCCTCCTCGTCCTCGGCGGCCGCCTCGGCGACATGGCCGGACGGCGCCGGCTCTTCCTGATCGGCATGGCCGCGTTCGGCGCCACCTCGCTGGCCTGCGGCATCGCACCCACGGCGTGGGCCCTGGTCGCGGCCCGCGTGGCACAGGGCGCGGCGGCCGCGCTGATGCTCCCGCAGGTGCTGGCCACCATCCAGGCCACCACGCAGGGCCCGCGCCGGGCGCGGGCGATGAGCCTGTACGGGGCCACCGCCGGGCTGTCCATGGTCGCCGGGCAGATCCTGGGCGGCGTCCTGGTCGCCGCCGACGTCGCCGGCTCCGGCTGGCGCTCGGTGTTCCTGGTCAACGTGCCGGTGGTGATCGTCGGGCTGGTGCTCGCCGTCCGGGCCGTTCCGGAGACCCGCTCGGACCGCCCGGCCTCGGTCGACGTGCCGGGGACGCTGCTGCTCGCGCTGTCCCTGGTGTCCCTGCTCCTGCCGCTGACCGAGGGCAGGGCCGCCGGCTGGCCGCTGTGGACGTGGGTGTCGCTCGCCGTCTTCCCGTTCGCCGCCGCGGCGTTCTACCTGACCGAGCGTCGCGCCGACCGGCTCGGGCGCACCCCGCTCGTGCCGCCGAGCCTGCTGCGCCTGCAGTCGCTGCGGCGGGGGCTGGTCCTGGTGGTGCCGTTCTCGATCGGCTTCAGCGGGTTCATGTTCGTCATCGCGGTGGTGCTGCAGCAGGGGCTGCGCATGGGCCCGGTGGCGGCGGGGCTCGCGCTCGTGCCGATGGCGGTGGCCTTCTTCGCGGCCTCGCTCGCCGGGCCGCGGCTGGTCGGCCGGTTCGGCAGCCGGGTCGTCACCGCGGGCGGCGTCCTCCAGGCCGTCGGCGTCGCCCTGATCCTCCTGGCGGTCCTGCGTGGCTGGGCGGACCTCGGGCTCGCCGCGCTCGCCCCGGGCGTGGCCGTCGCAGGACTCGGCCAGGGGCTCCAACTGCCCGTGCTGATGCGGCTGATGCTCTCGGACGTACCGGCCGACCGGGCCGGCGTGGGCGGCGGGGTCATGATCACCACGCAGCAGTCCGCGCTCGCCCTCGGCGTCGCGACGCTGGGCAGCCTCTTCCTGGCACTCGCCCCCTCGATGGGCATGCGGGACGCCCTCGCCGGCACGCTGCTGGTGCAGCTCGCAATGATCGCGCTGACGGTGCTGCTGAGCCTGCGCCTGCCGAGGGTCGTGCGGTGACCCGCGGGCCGCGGCCCGGTCGGCAGGGGCGGATCAGCCCGTGACGGAGCGGGCGAGGCGGAAACCCACGTCGTCCACCCGGAACGTCGGGTGGCTGCGCCGGCGGGCGGAGGCCCGGCAGCTCCAGTGCTCGTCGAACCAGCCGCCGCCGCGCAGCACCCGGTAACTGCCGTAGACCTCGGCGTCGTAGACGTCCCAGCACCAGTCCCAGACGTTGCCGAGCATGTCGTACAGGCCCCACGGGTTGGGCTGCTTGCCTCCCACGGCGTGGATGCGCTCGTCCGAGTTGCCGCGGTACCAGGCGATCTCGTCGAGCGGCCCGTACCGCGGGCCGGCCGTACCGGCCCGGCAGGCGTGCTCCCACTCGGCCTCGGTCGGCAGCCGGTATCCCTCGGCCGACGGGTCCCAGTCGACGTCCTCGCCCTGTATGCGGTATGCCGGAGCCAGTCCGTCGCGCTCGGACAGGGCGTTGCAGAACCGCACCGCGTCCCACCAGGAAACGCCCTCGACGGGCAGCCGCTCCCCGTGGGCGCTGCTCGGTCGCGCGCCGGTGACCTCCGCGTACAGGGCCTGCGTGACCGGAACGGCCCCCAGCTCGTATGGTGCGAGCCCGACGGACCAACTGCGCCGTGTCCGCCGGTCCGACAGTGTCACCCGTCCGGGCGGAACGGCGGTCAACTCGTGTCCCGTACCGGATTCCATGATCAGGTGATCTTACCGGCCGCCCCGCCATGACCACCGCAGGCGCACTGTCACGAGGTGCGTCCGCTCCCGTACAGTCCGTGAGGTCAGCGCTCCGTCAACAGGAGAAGACCCGTGGCCACCGAAGCCGGCTTCAACCCCCGCACGCCCGCTGCCCGTACGGGACGGAGGCCGGTCCCGGAGCTGGACTCCGCCCTCGTGGAGCGGTGGCGTTCCGACCGGGCCGAACTGGTCGACCTGCTGGCCGTGGTGCGTGAACGGCTGGGCGGTGTCGCCGCGTTCCGCCTCGGGCAGGACGCCACCGTCCTGGTCACCGATCCCCAGGCGGTCCAGCACGTGCTGGCCCTGCATCCGGACCGGTACGTCAAACGCTCCCACCGCGCCCGCCTGCTGATCGGCGACGGCGTGCTCGCCGCCACCGGCGAAGCCTGGAGGCGCCAACGGCGTCTGCTGCAGTCCCAGTTCACCGGCACCGGGATGCGCCGCTACGAGCAGCGGATCACGGAGGCCGCCCGAGTCACCGCCGGGCGGTGGGCCGGGTACGCCCGGACCGGGCAGACGCTCGACGTCGGCCGGGAGATGCGCAGCTTCGCCCTGGACACCATCTGGCGCTCCCTCACCGGACACCCCCTCGACGCCGGCACCGAGCACGAACTGAACTCCGTGGCCACCGTGGTGGCCGCCCTGCCGACGCTGCCGGCCGACGCCGGCGACGCCCGCGGCGCCGTCGCCGAGGACCTCGCCAGGATCGACGCCGTCGCG
The DNA here is from genome assembly GCF_055570595.1 of Streptomyces sp. NPDC031132. NCBI lineage: Bacteria > Bacillati > Actinomycetota > Actinomycetes > Kitasatosporales > Streptomycetaceae > Streptomyces > Streptomyces sp. NPDC031132. Next base: position 157,699 of record NZ_JBVIGX010000005.1, on the reverse strand, counting down.
CACCGCGCCATCGAGGCCGCCCGCGGCGGCGCGTACGGACCCGACGGGCCGGGTCTCCTGCACGTCCTGCTCGGCGCGGCCGCCGAGCGTCCCGAGTGCACCGACCGCCTGATCCGCGACGAACTGATCACGCTGCTCGTCGCCGGCCACGAAACCACCGCCACCACCCTGACCTGGCTCTACCTGCTTCTCGACCGTCACCCCGCGGCCCGCGAACAGGCCCTCGCCGCAGGCGCCCCGGGCTCGGCGGAACGCCGCCGAGCCGTCCAGGCCCTGGTCCACGAGACGCTCCGGCTCTATCCGTCCGCCTGGATCCTGCCCCGGTACGCCACCGAGGGCGACACCCTGGCCGGCCACGCCGTCGAAGCGGGCTCCGATGTGCTGGTCTGCCCGTACCTCACGCACCGCGACCCCGAACTGTGGCCGGACCCCGAGCACTTCGACCCCCGGCGCTTCACCGCCCCCGACGGCCGGCCCACCCACCCGGGCTCCTACCTCCCGTTCGGGATCGGCCCCCGCGCCTGCCTCGGCCTGCAGTTCGCCCTCCGAGAGTCGACCGTCCTCCTGGAACACCTCTTGCCGGCCCACACCCTGACCTTCCACTCCGTCCCCACCAAGGCCGCGTACAGCATCACCGTCCGCCCGGACGGCCCCACGCCGGCGAGCCTCGCCGGCCGGACGGGACTTTGACGACACCAGGAGGGGGCACCGCCCGACCCCGTCCAGGTCTGGCGTGAAGCAGTGAATCGGTGCTTCAATCCTTCCATGCCCTACCGTCGCCCCCCAGCCGTACAGGCCCGCCTCGACGCCCGCCGCGACCGGGTGCTCGAGGCCGCCGTCCACCTGCTCTCCCGCGAGGGCTACAGCGGCTGCTCGGTCGCCGCGATCGCGGCCGAAGCCGGGATCTCCACCGGCAGCGTGTACCAGTCGTTCTCCGGCAAGTCCGAGCTGGCCGCCGCCCTCTTCCGGACCCTGGTGGCCCGCGAGCTGGAGGCGGTCGCCGCCGCGACGGACCGCCCGGGCAGCGCGGCGCAACGGGTGGCCGCCGCCGTCGAGACCTTCGCGTACCGCGCGCTGCAGGCACCGCGCCGGGCCTTCGCCCTGCTCGCGGAGCCCGCCGACCCCGCCGTCGACACCGAACGCCTCGTCTTCCGCCGGGCGTTCCGCGACGTGTACGCCCAGCAGATCGCCGCGGGCGTGGCCTCCGGGGAACTTCCGCCGCAATCACCCGAGTTGACTGCCGCCGCGCTCGTCGGTGCGATCGCAGAGGCACTCGTCGGCCCGCTGGCCGACGGGGACGCGGCTCCGGGGGACGTCATCCCCGGCCTGATCACCTTCACCCTGCGTGCCCTTGGAGGACACGATGCCGCAGACGCATGAGGTCACCAACCAGGTGCCCCCGCACCACGGTTACGACGCGGCCGCCGACCCGGCCCTGCTGGAGGCGGTCGCCCGCGAAGGCGCCGCCTGGGCGATACCCGAGATCCACCGCCTCGGCGCCCTCGCCGGTTCCGAACAGGCCGCGGAGTGGGGCCGCGTGGTCAACGAGAACCCGCCGGTGCTGCGCACCCACGACCGCTACGGCCACCGCATCGACGAGGTGGAGTTCCACCCGTACTGGCACGAGCTGATGGGCACCGCCGTCTCCCACGGGCTGCACGCCGCGCCCTGGGCGGACGACCGGGCCGGCGCGCACGTCGCGCGGGCCGCGAAGTTCCTCGTCTGGGGCCAGGTCGAGGCGGGCCACTCCTGCCCGGTGTCCATGACGTACGCCGCGGTACCCGCGCTGCGCGCGACACCGGACCTCGCCGGATGGCTGGAGCCACTGCTCGCCTCCCGCACGTACGACTACGGACTGCGCCGGCCGGACACCAAGCAGGGCCTGATCGCGGGCATGTCGATGACCGAGAAGCAGGGCGGCTCCGACGTACGCGCCAACACCACGACGGCGGTCCCGGCCCCGGACGGCACCTACCGGCTGACCGGGCACAAGTGGTTCACCTCGGCGCCGATGTCGGACGTCTTCCTGACGCTGGCGCAGGCCCCGGGAGGACTGTCCTGCTTCCTGCTGCCGCGGGTGCTGCCGGACGGCAGCCGCAACCGTCTGCTGCTGCAGCGGCTCAAGGACAAGCTCGGCAACCGCTCCAACGCCTCCGCCGAGATCGAGTACGACGAGGCCTTCGGCTGGCTGGTGGGGGAGGAGGGGCGCGGCGTCGCGACCATCATCGAGATGGTCAACATGACCCGCCTCGACTGCGTGCTCGGCGGGGCGTCCGGCATGCGGCTCGGCGTCATCCGCGCCGTCCACCACGCCACGCACCGGCGGGCGTTCGGCAAGGCGCTGATCGACCAGCCCCTGATGCGCAACGTCCTCGCGGACCTCGCCCTGGAATCCGAGGCGGCGACCGCCGTCGCCCTGCGCCTTGCGGGCGCCACGGACCGGGTCGCCCGGGGCGACCAGGACGAGGCGCTGCTGCGCCGGCTGGGGCTGGCCGTCACCAAGTACTGGGTCTGCAAGCGCGCCCCCGGGCATGCGGCCGAAGCCCTCGAATGCCTGGGCGGCAACGGGTACATCGAGGACTCCGGCATGCCGCGGCTCTACCGGGAGGCCCCGCTGTCGTCGATCTGGGAGGGCTCCGGGAACGTGGCCGCCCTGGACTCGCTGCGGGCCATGGCCCGGCAGCCCGAGACCGTCGAGGCCTTCTTCGAGGAGGTCGGCCGGGCGGCGGGCGCCGACCGGCACCTGGACGCGGCGGTGGCCGGTCTGCAGAAGCAGCTGGCCGACCCCGCCGAAGCCGAGTACCGGGCCCGGCAGCTCACGGAGACGATGGCCCTGGTCTTCCAGGCGTCGCTGCTCCTGCGCCACGCCCCGGGCGCGGTCGCCGAGGCCTTCTGCGCCTCCCGGCTGGGCGGCGAGCACGGCGGCGCGTACGGCACCCTGCCGACGGGCGTGGACACGGAGACCATCCTGGCCCGGGTCCGGACCGTGGCCGCGGTGTGATGCGGATGCGCTGACGCGCGCTGCGGCCGGTCCTGCCGCACGAGGCAGAGCCGGCCGCAGCCATCGTCCTCACGCCGCACCGGGCCGCGGTCCGTCATCGACTCTCGCCACGGGCCACTCGCGGCGGGCCGGTCTCCGGTCAGGTGCGGTGGCGCCGGGTGTGCAGGGCCACGTAGCCGGTGAGTCCGCCCAGTGCGACGCACAGCGGCGAGTACAGCAGCAGGTCCCAGTGGCGGAACTCGGGCGGCGCGGAGCCCAGTCCGAGCCCCGAAGCCGCCAGCCCGCCGAGCCCGCGTGCCGCCATCACTCCGGACACCGCCCACAGCCCGGCCCGTACCGGCCGCGACCGGCCGAAACGGCTCGCCGGCCGGGCACCGGTCAGCACCAGCCCGGCGGCGGCGCCCAGCAGGCCCGCCACCGCGAGCGTCAGCGGCGCGGACGGCAGCTGCGCCTCCTCCACGCCGACCACCACGGCCGCGAATTCGGCCCGCGAGTGCAGCGGCCACGGGGAGAACACCCACACCGCGTGCAGCGCCCCTGCCGTGAGCAGCCCCCCGGCCGCAGCCACCGCCGCAGCGCGCACCGCGCCGCCCGCCCGCTCCGTACGGACCTCCGCGTTCCCGTCTTGCGCTGTTCCGACACCCTTGGTCACGGCGCTCATGCCGGCACCCCTCTCCCCAGTTCCGTACACCTCTGTATGGATGTTCCATACAGTACTGTACGGAACATGGCCAAGGGGAAAGTCACCAAGGAAGAGTGGACGATGGCGGCGCTGCGCGCGCTGGCCCGGGGCGGGCTGTCCGCGGTGGCGGTGGACGTACTGGCCCGCGAACTCGGGGTCTCGCGCGGCAGTTTCTACTGGCACTTCGAGAACCGCGAGGCGCTGCTCGTCGCGGCCCTGGAGGCGTGGGAGCGGCACGCGACCGCCGAGGTCATCACGGCCGTCCGGGAGGAGGACGATCCGTGGACCCGCGCGCGGACGCTGTTCGCCGTAGCGCTGGGCACCGAGGAGATCGCCGGGCTGGAGCCGGCCCTCGCCGCGCACACCGCCCACCCGGCGGTCGCCGAGGTCGTCGCCCGGGTCACCCGGACCCGGCTGGACTTCCTGGCGGAGATCTTCGGCGGACTGGGCTTCGGGCCGCAGGAGTCCCGCCATCGCGCCCTGGCCGGCTACGCCGCCTATCTGGGCTGGCTGGAACTGCGCCGGACCGCCCCCGACACGGCGCCCGAGGCGCTGCCGGAATCCCCGGCCGCGGCGGCGGCCCTCGACCATCTGATCGGCATGATCCTGACCCCTCCGCCGGCAGCCCAGTAAGGAGCTCGTCGGCTTTCCGCCGCCGGCGCCGCCGGGTACGCGCGGCGTTCCGACGGCCCTCGGGGGCGGAGCGGACCGCACGGTCGGGCACCGTCACGGCGCGGACGGACGCGTGGCGGGGCCGAAACCATGTCACACCAGTGCCGCGCCGCCGTCTATCGCGAGCGTGGTGCCGGTGACGTAGGCGTTGGCCACGACGAAGAGATAGGCCGCCGCGGCTTCCTCGGCAGTGCCGACGCGCCGCGTGAGCAGCTCGGACCCGGCGCCCTGGAGGAAAGCCTCCGGGTTCGGGACACTGCCGTCCCACAGCTCGGTACGGATCACACCCGGCTGGATCACGTTGACGCGCAGAGGGGCGAGTTCTACGGCGAGTGCCCGGGACAGGGCCTCGATGCCGCCGGTGATACCTGCCGTGAGCGCGGTTCCGGACAGGGGGCGGATCGCGAGGACGCCGGAGCTGAAAGTGATCGAGCCGCCGTCGCGCAGGCGCGGTGCAGCGTACTTGGCGGAGAGGAACGCGCCCCAGAACCGGCGCTCGAAGACGGCCCTGGCCTCCTGCGGGGTGGTGTCGGCCAACGGCTTGATCAGCAGAGATTCGCCCGCGGTGTAGACGAGGTGGTCGAACTCCCCGACCTGCTCGAAGAACGCGGCGATGGCGTTGCCGTCGGCGACGTCCAGGCGGCGGCCTTCGGCCGGCTCGCCCAACCGCTTCGTCGCGGCGTCCACGCGGTCCTGATTGCTGGAGGCGACCACGACGTCCGCGCCGGCCGCCGCGGCCTGTTGGGCTACCGCGAAGCCGATGCCGGAGGTACCACCGATGATCACGATCTTCTTGCCGGCCAGAGACATGGGATCCATTCCTTCGTCGATGCTGTGCGGTCTTCGGCAACCGCCATGGCAAGAACGTACGCCTCCACATTGAGACGATGAATGATTCAAGGTCTCGATTCCCTGTCATATCGTCTCGCCATACAGGCACTAGAGTGGCGCTGTGGACATCCTGAGCGACACCCTCGAAGTCCTGCGCACGGGACGCCCGATGGTGACTCGCACCGACGCGCACGCCCCGTGGGCCCTGAAGTTCCAACCCATCTCAGGAGCCGGATTCCACGTGGTCGTGGAAGGGCACTGCCACCTGCTGCCACCGCGCGGCCAACCGCTCGCGCTCGGACCCGGCGACATCGTGTTCCTGCAGCGCGGCAGCGGACACACCCTGTGCGACGTGCCGGACCGCGATCCGGTGGACTTCGTACCGGACCGCGTGGACCGTTCCTCGCCGATCGGCCAGGTCACCGTGGACGGACCAGGGCCGCACACGGTGCTGGTGTGCGGCGCGTACGCGATCGACGTCGATCGCCCGCATCCGCTGTTCGGCGATCTACCGGAGGTCATCCACCTCCCCGCGGTTCCCGGCCGCCACCCGGTCCTGCGCTCGGCGGTCGACCAGCTGTGCGCCGAGTTCCACGCGCCGCAGCCGGGCTCGGACGCGGTCGTCACGGCGCTCGTCGATCTGTTGCTGCTGTACATCCTCCGGTCGTGGTACGCCGAACTGCCGAAGGAGCGGACCCGGGGTTGGGCGGCCGCGCTGACCGACCCGGCAGTCGCCCCGGCCCTGAAGGCGATTCACGACGATCCCGGCCATCCCTGGACCGTGGAGTCTCTGGGCACCCGCGCCGGGCTGTCCCGCGCGGCGTTCGCCCGCCGCTTCGCCTCGGTGGTCGGCGAGCCGCCGTTGACCTACCTGACCAACTGGCGGATGGCCACCGCGGCGCGGCTGCTGCACCAATCGCCGACCCCGCTGAGCACCATCGCGCAGCGCACGGGGTACACGTCGGAGTTCGCCTTCGCCAAAGCCTTCAAACGACACTTCGGGTCGCCGCCGGGGGCCTACCGCAAGCAGGTCAAGACGGCAGGCGACGAACCAGTCGGACACAACTGACGGTGAGGGCCAGGACATCACCGCAGCGGATGGGGGAGCGGTGGTCGCTGCCGATCCCGGCCTCGCGGTGATGGTGTGGACTTTTGAAGATCGTGCGGTGGCCGCGGGCCGTAGCGTAGGCCCTGCTCGATGGAAGGCGTTGTTCGACCAGGCCATGGCTCGGATTGCGGGCCCGTTCGGTCGAGCGGAACCTCGGGCCGCGGCCCGCGCCTATCTGCTCGGGTGCCGGCCATAGCCGTCCCGGCCCGATGCAGCGGCTGCCGCGGTCCGCCTGTGGGAACGTGGCTGCGGCGCGCGACGAGGTCCGCCGCTACGTACCTGCCCGCACACACATGGAGCCAGGACTCCGACCCCGTCTCGCCCTGCAGATGATCGAGCAGGCGTTGGACGCCTGAGTGAGCACGTCGTGGGTGACCGGCGACGAGGCGTACGGTCAGGACCCGGCCTGCGGGCCGGGCCGGAGGCCCGCGGGGTCGGCCACGTGCCGGGCGGTCTCCTGCGCGACCAGAGTGCGGATCAACCAGGGCCGCACGGCGATCTGCACGGACGAGGCCGCCTTTCGCCTGCGCGCCTCGGCCTGGCACGGGCAGAGCGCCGGCTCCGGGGCGATGGGGCCCCGCCACTACGACTGGGCCTGGGTCCCCATCGGCACGGACGAGCGCCGCCACCTGCTGATGCGGCGCAATCCCCCCATCGGCGAGCGCGCCTTCCCCCTGTGCCGGTCGCCCCGGACCGTGCCGCTGTCGGAGAGCTCGTGCGCGTCGCCGGTACTCGCTGGTGCATCGAAGCGTGCTTCCAGGCCGCCAAGGGTCAGGTCGGCCTCGACCACTAACAGGTCCGTAACCGGACAGCCTGGCACCGGCACGTCACCCTGGTCATGCTCGCACCCGCGTTCCTTGCCGCGGCAGTCGACGGCGCGAGGCGGACCCGACGTGCGGATCCGCGCCGCCCGGCCCGAAGCGGAGACCCGGTCGCCCTGACCGCCCCGGAGAGCCGCCGCCTGATCGGCGCACCGTTCAGGCCGCCGATCACGGCCCTGAACCCACCACTCCTGCACTGGTCGAACCGGCGCAGAAGCCGCCAAGCTTCGGCACGTCGCAGCCACTGCCGGCAGCGGCTCTCCGCCCCCTCCAGCGCGTAGATCGCGAAGTCACACCGGAGTACTAAGCCGTCTCTTCCGGGTCCTGCGGCGGTGCCGTGATGCGGCGCACGGCCTCGACCACCGCCGCGCGGTGCCGGGCCAGCCGCTCGGGCGCCCAGCCGGTGCCCGAGCCGCCCGCGGCCGGGCCGCCCACCGCGCCGAACCAGGCCTGGGACAGGCCCATCACGAGCGTGAGGACATCGGCGGGGTCCAGCGCGGCGTCGACGCGCCCCGCCTGTTGCGCCTCCTCCACCACCGCGATCTTGCCGCGGTAGGACTCCGCCTCCGTGTCCGTGACGCCGGGCCGCTCCAGCTGCTTCCACACCACGAGCCGCATCAGGGACGGCTGCGCGACGAGGTGGTCGAAGACGGCGCCCGCGTACCCCGGCAGGTCGGCGGCGTTGAACGGGACGGACTCCGAACCCGTCTCCAGTGCGCGTCGGAGCACGGCGTCGAAGAGCTGCTCCTTGTTGCCGTAGTAGACGTAGATGAGCCGCTTGTTCGCCTGCGCGGCCTCGGCGATGCGGTCGACCCGCGCGCCGGCGATGCCGTACGCGGCGAATTCGGAGAAGGCCGCATCGAGGAGGCGTGCCTTGGTCGCGCTGGAATCCCGTGCCATGGGGTGAAGCCTAGCAAGTAACTATCTGGTTATTGACATGCAGCGCGAGCCGGGTGCATAGTCGAACTATCCAGTTAGTTACTTATGGAGGAGTACCCACCATGGAGATTCGCGCACTGGGCGGTCAGGGCCTCGAGGTCGGCGCCGAAGGCCTCGGCCTGATGGGCATGAGCGCCCACTACGGAGCCACCGACGAGACCGAGTCCCTGGCCACCATCGATCGCGCGCTGGAGCTGGGCGTCACGCTGCTCGACACCGCCGAGGGCTACGGCCCCTTCCTGAACGAACAGCTCCTCGGCAAGGCGCTGGCGGGCCGCCGCGACGCCGCCGTGATCGCCACGAAGACGGGGGTCGAGTTCACCGACGACGGTGCGCTGCGCGGCCACAACGGGACCCCCGAGTACATCCGCAGCTCGGCCGACCGCTCCCTGCGCCACCTCGGTACGGACCACATCGACCTGTACTACCTGCACCGCGTCGACCCGAACGTCCCGATCGAGGAGAGCGTCGGCGCCATGGCCGAACTGGTCGCCGCCGGCAAGGTCCGCCACATCGGCCTGTGCGAGGCCGCGCCCGCCACCATCGCCCGCGCCCACGCCGTGCACCCGCTGGCCGCCGTACAGACCGAGTACAGCCTCTTCGAACGCGGCATCGAGTCCGACGGCGTCCTCGACACCCTGCGCGATCTCGGCATCGGGCTCGTCGCGTACTCCCCGCTCGGCCGGGGCTTCCTGTCGGGCGCGATCACCACCCCGGACGATTTCGCGGCGGACGACTTCCGCCGTACGGACCCCCGCTTCCTGGGCGAGAACTTCGACCGCAACCTGGCCGTCGTCGACCGGGTCCGCCGCCTCGCCGCGGAAAAGGGAGTCACCCCCTCGCAGCTGGCCCTGGCCTGGACCCTGCGCCAGGGCGCAGTGCCGATCCCGGGCACGAAGCGCCGCCGCTACCTGGAGGAGAACATCGCCGCCACCGCGGTGACGATCACGGACGCGGACCTGGCCGCCATCGACGAGGTTGCCCCGCACGGGATCGTCTCGGGCGACCGCTACGCCCCGGAGCTGATGAAGTCCCTGAACGGCTGAACGGCTGAACGGCTGAACGGCTGAACGTGCCGGGCCGGGAACGGCGCGGTGACGCGGTGACCACGGCCTGGGGGGGGGGGGGGGGGGGGGGGGGGGGGGGGTGGGAGGGAAGCTGCGCAGAGCGGCGGCGGTCGGGG
>NZ_JBVIGX010000005.1:126356-148452 GCF_055570595.1 Streptomyces sp. NPDC031132 | reverse complement strand
AAGGTGACCGGCGATGGCCAGGCCCCAACCGTTCCGAGGGCGCCGCTGCCGGCGCGGGGGCCCTCCCCCCACCCCCGCCCCTCTTCTCTCCCCCCCCCCCCGCCGCGGCCTCCCCCCCCCCCCCCCCGGGACTGCTGAAACGGAATCGCGCCGCACGGCAACCGGTCGGGGTGGGGCGGGCGTCTCCAGCCTCGGCGGCGCGGTGCCGCACGGCGACAGGGGGCTGGTCATGAGACGCGGGCGCAGGAGCAGGGCGATGCTCGTCGGGGTCGCGGCCGTTGCCGCGCTGGGGGTTTCGGCGTGCTCGCCGGAGGAGGTGCCCGGGCCCGGCGGCGGCCCGGGGTCCGGCGCCGCGTCGCCGTCCGTCGTGCCGTCCGGTACGTCGCTGCCCGGCGGAGTTGCGACGGGCAGCCCCGGGCCGTCCGCCGCGCCGTCCGGCTCGGCAGCGGCGAAGCCCGTCGTCCGCACCGGAGTTCCCTGGAACCTCGACCGGCTCGACCAGCGCACCCGTCCGCTCGACGGGAAGTTCACCTCGCGCGCCGACGGCAGCGGCGTGCACGTCTACGTGATCGACACCGGGCTCGACGTCAAGCACGCGGAGTTCGGCGGCCGCGCGGTCCTCGGCGCCGACTTCGTAGGGGATCCGGACGCCGGTGACTGCTTCGACGGCGGCGGACTGGGCCACGGCACGTTCGTCGCGGGCATCATCGGCGGCACCACGTACGGCGTCGCCCCGAAGTCGAGCATCGTGCGCGTCCAGGGCATCGCCTGCGAGGAGGGCAGCGGCCCGCCCGCCAAGGACGTCTCCCCGAGCACGAGCGCGAGCACGGGTACGAGCACGGGCGCCGCCCCGCTGGACCCGGAGGACTCCGTCGTCAAGGCCGTGGAGTGGGTGACCGCCCACGCCCGGCGCCCGGCCGTGGTGAACATGTCCCTCAACCTCAAGAACCGCTCCACCGCCGTCGACACCGCCGTCCAGCACATGATCGAAGCCGGGATCACCACGGTCGTCGCCGCGGGGAACTTCAACGACGACGCCTGCGGCCACTCCCCGGCCGGCGCGCACGGTGCGATCGTCGTGGCCGCCGCGACCGCCGAGGACCGCCACTGGAGCGACGGCGACGGATTCGGCTCCGGATACGGCCGCTGCGTGGACCTCTACGCACCCGCCGAGAAGATCACCTCCGCGCTCGTGGGCGGCTCCACCGCCACCAGCGACGCCACCGCCACCTCGTGGGCCACCCCGCACGTCACCGGCGTCGCCGCCCTCTACCTCTCCGCGCACCCCACGGCGACGCCCGCCCAGGTCCGCGCCTGGCTCACCGAGCAGGCCGTACGCGACGTCCTGACCGGCGTCCCGGCCGAGACCCCGAACCGGCTGCTCCACACCGGAGGCCTCTGACGCCCGGCCGGGCCCGCCTCATCTGCGCGGGTCGACCGGCGTGAGGACGCCGAGCCGGTCCTCGACCGCCTGCGCGGCGTCCAGGCACAGGTCCTCCCGGAACGCGCGCCCGATGATCTGGACCCCGCACGGCAGCCCGTCGACCACGCCGGTCGGCAGGGCCACCGCCGGCACGCCCACGAAGCTGGTAACGCTGCACAGGCGCATGCCCGCCGCCACCCGGTCGCGGGCCGCCCTGTCGCGCGATTCCAGCCCCGGTTCGACCGGCGGCTCGGTGAACACCGGGCCGAGCAACAGCGGGTACTCGTCCAGGAATTCGGCCCACGAGCGGCGGATGTTCAGCCAACTGCCCATCAGCTTCACGAGCTCGTCCGCGCTCGCGGGCGGGGTCCGCTCCATCGCCATCGCGATGTACCGGTCCCCGCCCGGGCCGAGCAGCGTGCGCACCACCGGCCAGCTCGGGGCGAATTCGGTCACCGTGATCCGGCCGTACGCCTCGAGCGCCTCGGCCATGCGCGGTACGTCCGCCACCTCGCGTACGTCGTACCCGGCGTCCCGCAGCGCGCCGGCGGCGGCCTCCACGGCTCCGCGCACCGCGGGGTGGACGCCCTGCCCGCCGGGGTCCGCCACCACGGCGACCTTCACCGGCCCGGGCAGCGGTTGCCCGTAGAGGGGAACCGGTACGGCCCGCGGATCGCGCGGATCGGTCCCGGCCAGTGCCTCGTACGCCAGCCTCAGGTCGCCCACCGACCGCGCCAGCGGCCCGTCGGTGACGAGCATCTGCGACGCCGGGCCGGGGTCGTCCGGGCCGAGCACGCGGTGGTCCGCCGGGAACCGGCCCGTGGACGGCTTCAGCCCCGCCACACCGCAGAACTGGGCAGGGATGCGCACCGATCCGCCCGAGTCGTTGCCGAGTCCGAGCGCCGCCATGCCCGTGGCGACGGCCACCGCGTCGCCCCCGCTGGTGCCGCCCGGGGTCCGGCTGCGGTCCCACGGGTTGAGCGTGTCGCCGAACAGCTCGCTGCGGGTGTGCATCCCGGCCAGGATCAGGGTCGGTACGTTGCTGTGCCCGATCGGGATCGCTCCCGCCGCGCGCAGCCGTGCCACCGGGGGAGCGTCGGCCGGGGCCACCAGATCGCGGAAGCGCTCCGAACCGAAGGTGGTCGGCACCCCTTCGACGGCGGTGGTCTCCTTCACGGTGAACGGCACCCCGGCGAGCGGCCCGAGCGCCGCACCTTCGGCCCGTAGCCGGTCGGTGTGCGCCGCCGCTGCCCGGGCGCGCTCCGCCAAGAGCTGAGTGACGGCGTTCACCTGCGGGTTGACCTCGGCGATGCGCGCCAGGTGACTGTCGACCAGCTCCACGGCCGACACGTCCGCACGGCGCACCGCCTCCGCCTGCGCGGCGGCCGACATCTGCCACAAAGGATCCGGCATGGCGTGAACCCTTTCCTCTCCACGTTCCGATGCAATTGCATCGGAACACTAGCCCAGGAATCGATGCGGACGCATCGAATAAAGTCGCCGTACGACGGAGCAGCGGGTGGGAGGAGACCGGGCATGCCCAAGCAGGTGGACCACGAGGGCCGACGCCGCCTCATCGCCGAGGCCGTCTGCCGCCTCGCCGACGAAAGCGGGCTCGAAGGCGTGACCCTGCGCGACGTCGCCGCGCGGGCGCAGGTGTCGATGGGCGCGGTACAGCGGTGCTTCCGCACCAAGGACGAGATGCTCGTCTTCGCCCTCGGGTACGTCGGCGAGCGCATCGCCGAACGCGTACGGGCCCGGCTCGTCAGGAGCCCGGCCCAGTCGGCCGGCACCGCCCTGGGCCATGCGGTCACCGAGATCTCCCTGCTGCGGGAGGAGCACCGGGCCGAGGCCAGGGTCTGGCTGGCCTTCGTCGCGCAGGCGGCGGTCAGCGAGCCGCTCGCCGGGACGCTGAAGGCGAACTACGCGGCCCTCCAGGAGTCGTTCACGCAGCTCATCACGGAAGCGGCGGAAGCCGCCGGCCGCGCCGTGCCCCTCGATCCGCAGCGCGAGGCCCGCACCCTCCTCGCCCTCGCGGACGGCCTCACCGCGCACGTCCTCATCGGCCACCTCGCCCCGCACGAGGCCCAGGACGTCCTCCACGCGCACCTGGGCAGCCTCTGGACGCACTCCGGGTGACGGTCGCCGCGGATGCGGGAAACGATTCGGCGTGCCGTGGCCGTAGTGCACCCTTCGCGCTCTAATGTCGCGGCATGGCTGACATGTTCGATCACAATCCGCAGGTGTGGACCGCTGGCCGGCTCCGCGAGGTACTCGCAGCGCTGCCCGACGAGACGCCGATCCACATCGGTGTCGCGGACGGCCCCGGGGACTTCGAGGGCTACGGGGAGTACGTCCTCGTGGACGCCGAGCCGGTGGAGGTGGACCTCGACGGCGAGGGCGACGGCCAGGCCGGCCACGGTGGCGAGCCGGGCCCGCGGGTCCAGTTCACGCTGTTCGCCGACGCCGCGGCCGGGGCCTACCACCTCGACCTGGACTGACCGCCGGGCCGGTCCGAGGCCGGTCGGTGGCCGTGAGGAACTCGGAGATCAGGCGGTTCGTCTGCGCCGGCGCTGCCGTGGGCAGTGCGTAGTGGCTGAGGTGCGGGAGCGTCTCGATCCGGGCGTGCGGTACGGCCTTGCGGGCGCGGGCCGCGACCCGCTCCGGATCGTGGGCGCCGCTGCGGCCGGCCAGGAGGACCAGCAGCGGGGTGGCGAGCGTCCTGGGGTCCGGGCGGCGGCCGACGATCAGCTTGCGGTCCGCGAAATCCGAGGCCGCCCGTGCGAAGAGCCGCTTCCAGTCCGGGTCCGTGTCCGTGCCGGCCGTCTCGCGGTCGAGGTAGTCGAGCACGCGCGCCGCCGTCGGGCGGACCAGCACGGGCAGTGAGCGCAGCAGGAAACCGGGCCGGTGGCCGGCGAAGCACCGGGTCGGGTCGAGGAGCACCAGCCGGTCGACGCGCTGCGCCGCGTGCAGGGCGTACGTCAGGGCGATCCAGGCACCGTACGAATGGCCCAGCAGACTGACGCGCCGGGCGCCGAGGGCGTCCGGGCCGTCAAGCCCGTCGAGGAGCGCGTCCAGCCAGGCCATCAGGTCGGCGGTGGTGCGCAGCGGGCGGCCGGCGCGCACGCTGCGGCCGGCGTCGCCGAGGATGTCGACGGCGAGCACCCGGTGGTGGGCGCCGAGCGCCGCGGCGTTGGCGAACCAGACGGCGCCGGTGGAGCCGCCGCCGTGCAGGAGAAGGAGCGGAGCGGCCTCGGCGGGCCCGTACGCGTGGACGCGGGTCGTCCCGTACGGGGTGGGAACGTCGATCTCGGCGGTGCCGGCCGGCCAGCGGGCGAGCAGCGCATCGTAAGCGGCGAAGAACGGACGGGATGCGGACACGGTGGCCCCCTTGGGCATCGTCTCGTTGACCAATTATCTCGCTCGGCGAGATACTAGCCGAGTGAGCAATGACGACACCCCCGCCCTGCGGCTGGTCCACCTCCTGCGCGCGGTCACCGTGGAACTCCACCTCCGGGGCGGCGAGTTCGCCGGGCGCAACGGCCTGCACCCGACCGACCTGCGGGCCCTGATCCGGCTGCTCGACGCCGACCGGGCGGGTGAGACCGTCACCCCGGGGCGGCTCGGCGAAGCCCTGAAGCTCAACTCGGCGGGCACCACGGCCCTGCTCGACCGGCTCGAACGGCTGGGCCTGATCCGCCGCAGTCGCGACGCACGCGACCGGCGCCGGGTGCTGTTGGTGGTGGAGCCGAAGGCGGTCGAGCTCGGCTGGTCGTTCTTCGGCCCTCTCATCGGCGGCCTGGTCGACGCGGCCGAGGAGTTCACTCCCACCGAACTGGACGTCGTACAGCGCTACTTGACCGCGGCCCTGCATGCTGCGGCGCCCGCCGGCGCGGAACGGGGCCCCGCCCCCGGGTGAAGACGGCCCGGTACAGGGGAATCCCGGTTGGCGGCGTCGTGGGCGCTCGCAGGGTCGGGGCCCACGGCTCCCTTCACCGCCCCGGACGGAACGTCGCCCCTGTCGCGGCCGCCTGCGCCGGGCTGTTCCCGCACGCCCGGCTCGTCGTCCGGCCCGGAGCCGGCCGCGCCCCGTGGCTGCACGGCCCCGAGCGGTTCCTCGCGGTCGCCACGGCATTCCTCGCCACCGCGGTAGTCCGCAACCCGGCGTAGCCTGGTCTGACCGCCGTATCCGCCTGTGACCAGGGAGGCGGCGCATGACCGACCCGTACGGCTTCCTCCGGACCCCCCGGAACCCCGTCCCGTCCCGCCCCGCGGACCAGCGGCTCGGCGACTGGCGCGAGGTGCACGCCGGGCAGACGCTGCTGCCCCTGGTGTCCGAGCAGGCGAACCGCTGCATGGACTGCGGCGTGCCCTTCTGCCACGGCGGCTGCCCGCTGGGCAACCTCATCCCCGAGTGGAACGCGTACGCCGCGCACGGTGACTGGCGGGCCGCTTCCGAGCGGCTGCACGCCACCAACAACTTCCCCGAGTTCACCGGCCGGCTCTGCCCGGCCCCCTGCGAGGACTCCTGCGTACTGGCGATCAACGCCGACCCGGTGACCATCAAGAACGTCGAGCAGACCATCGCCGACCAGGCCTGGGAGCTCGGGTACACCCCGCCGGCGCCGCCCGGCCGGCTCAGCGGGCAGACCGTCGCCGTCATCGGCTCCGGCCCGGCCGGGCTCGCCGCGGCCCAGCAGCTGACCCGGGCCGGACACACCGTCGTCGTCTACGAACGGGACGACCGCATCGGCGGCCTGCTCCGCTACGGCATCCCCGCGTTCAAGATGGAGAAGACGCACCTGGACCGGCGGATCGCCCAGATGCAGGCCGAGGGCACGGTCTTCCGTACGGACGCGGACATCGGCGGCCGGACATCGGCGGCCGACCTGCGACGCCGCCATGACGCGGTCGTCGTCGCCGTCGGGGCCTCGGAGCGCCGGGAGCTGGCCGCACCGGGCCGCGCGCTGCACGGCATCCACCAGGCCATGGACTACCTGATCGGCGCCAACCGGGTCGGCGAGGGCGACCTGGCGGCGCCCGAGATCACGGCCGAGGGCCGGCAGGTGGTGATCGTCGGCGGCGGGGACACCGGCTCGGACTGCCTGGGCACCGCCCTGCGGCAGGGAGCGCTGTCGGTGGTCCAGCTCGACATCCGCCCCGAGCCCGGCCCGCAGCGGTCCGACGCCGAGCCCTGGCCGCTGGTGCACCCGCAGGTGTACCGGATCTCCCACGCCCACGAGGAGGCGCGCGGGCGCCACGGCACCGATCCCCGGGTCTTCTCCAGCGCGACCATGCACTTCGAGGGCGATGCGGAGGGTCGGGTACGGGCCCTGCACCTGACCGCCGTCGAGCCCGTGGGGAGGACGCCGATGCCGGGCACCGAGCGGGTCCTGGAGGCCGGGCTGGTCCTGCTGGCGCTCGGTTTCTCGGGTCCCGAGCGGGCCTGCGGGCTCGCCGAGCAGCTCGGGCTCACCCGGGACGGCCGGGGCAACTTCGCGCGGGACGCGGATTTCGCGGCCCTCGGCGAGCCGGCGCCGTCGCCCTCGGACGGGTCCCCGCCGGACGGATTCCCACCGGACGCGTCCCCGCCGGGAGGGGCAGCGCCGCACGTCAGAACGCCGCCCTGGGCCGAGGCGCCGGCCCCGGGCGTGCCGCCCGCGTGGGGCAAGCCCGCGGAGCGGCCGTCCCGCGGCCGGCCCGACGGGGTCTTCGTGGCGGGCGATGCAGGGCGTGGCCAGTCCCTGGTGGTGTGGGCCATCGCGGAGGGCCGGGCGGCAGCCGCCGCCGTGGACCGCTACCTCACCGGCTCGACGGCCCTGCCCGCCCCCGTCGGCGCCCACGACCGGCCCCTGTCGGCATGACAGGCCCTCTGCTGGACGGCCCCCCTGGGGGCGTCCGCCCGACGCGGCTCCGGCCGGCCCCGCGGGGCTGCACAATCATGGGGTGACTGCTGAAGATCGTTTCTTGTGGCTGGAAGACGTCGAGGGCGAGGCCGCGCTGGCCTGGGTGGGGGAGCGCAACGCGGAGACCGCCGCCGCGCTCACCGGCGACCCGCGCTTCGAGCCGCTGCGCGCCGAGCTGCGCGAGGCCCTCGACGACGCCGACCGCATCCCGTACACCGTCCGCCGCGCCGCGCACCTCTACAACTTCTGGCGGGACGCGGACCGCCCGAAGGGCGTGTGGCGGCGGACGACGCCGGAGCAGTACCGCAAGGACGATCCCGCCTGGGAGGTGCTCCTCGACATCGACGCCCTCGCCGCGCAGGAGGGCGAGGAGTGGGTGTGGGCCGGCGCCCGGGTGCGGTACCCCGACTACCGGCGGGCGCTGGTCCAGCTGTCCCGGGACGGCTCCGACGCCGTCGTGGTCCGCGAGTTCGACCTCGAGGAGCGGGCCTTCGTCGAGGGCGGCTTCGAGGTCGCGGAGGCGAAGACCCGGATCGGGTGGATCGACGAGGACACCGTCTTCCTCGGCACCGACTTCGGACCGGGCTCGCTGACCGCCTCCGGCTATCCCCGTACGGTCCGGCGCTGGCGCAGGGGCACCGCCCCGGCGGACGCCGAGCTCGTCTTCGAGGCCGAACCCGGGGACGTGTCCGCCTCCGGCTGGCACGACGCGACCCCCGGCCACGAGCGCGCCTTCGTCTCCCGCTCCACCGACTTCTTCCACGACGAGCTCCACCTCCTCGCCGACGGCGACCGGCTGGTCCGGATCGACGTGCCGGACGACGCCGGGAAGTACGCGTACCGGCAGTGGCTGATCGTCACGCCGAAGACCCCGTGGCTCGGGCATCCGGCCGGCTCGCTCCTCGCCTTCGACTTCGACGCGTTCCTCGCCGGGGACCGCACCGCGCACGTGCTGTTCGCGCCGGACGAGCGCACCGCACTGGCCGGGCACAGCTGGACCCGCCACCACCTGATCCTCGAGACGCTCGCCGACGTCGCCACCCGCATCGAGGTCCTCACCCCCGGCCCGGACGGCTGGAGCCGCCGGCCGCTGGCGGACGTGCCGGCGCTGTCCTCGGCGACGGTCACCGACACCGACCCGGACGTCAGCGACGAGTACTTCCTCAACGTCGACGGCTTCCTGCAGCCCTCCACCCTCACGTACGGGCACATCGGCGCCGACAGCGAGCCGCTCAAGCAGGCCCCCACCCGCTTCGACGCCCGCGGCCTGTCCGTCCGGCAGTTCTTCGCGACCTCCGCCGACGGCACGCAGGTCCCGTACTTCGTCGTCGGCCCGGCCGGCCAGGACCGGCCGGGGCCCGCGCTCCTCTACGGGTACGGCGGCTTCCGGGACCAGCAGACCCCGTACTACAGCCCGCTCACCGGCCGCGCCTGGCTCGCCCGCGGCGGCACGTACGCGGTCGCCAACATCCGCGGCGGCTCCGAATACGGCCCCGCCTGGCACCGGGCCGCCCTCGGCGCGAACCGGGTACGGGCCTTCGAGGACTTCGCCGCCGTCGCAGCCGACCTCACCGCCCGGGGCATCACCACCCCCGACCGGCTCGGCATCACCGGTGCCAGCAACGGCGGCCTGCTCATGGGCGCCATGCTCGTCCGCCACCCGGAGCTGTTCGGCGCGGTCGTCGCCAAGGTGCCGCTGCTGGACATGCTCCGCTACCACCGCCTGCTCGCCGGGGCCTCCTGGGTCGCCGAGTACGGGGACCCCGACAGCGAAGCCGACCGGCCCCACCTCGAAGCCCTCTCCCCGTACCACAACCTGTCCCCGGACCGGCCGTACCCGCCCCTGCTCCTGATGACCTCCACCCGCGACGACCGCGTCCATCCCGGCCACGCCCGCAAGACGGCCGCCCGGCTGCGGGAGCTGGGACACCGGGTGCTGTTCCACGAGAACACCGGCGGCGGCCACGGCGGAGCCAGCGACAACGAACAGGCCGCCGCCAACCACGCACTCGCGTACACCTTCCTGTGGCAGCACCTGGGAGCAGAAGCGACGTGACGTGAGGAGAAGCGATGTGACGGGCCTCGGGCACGGGAAAATCCGTTGCCCGGGCGCGGGCGGGTCACGCACGATGATCCGTCGTGAGTACCACCCGTCTGTCCGGCTTGCTTCCCGACCTCTCCCCGTGGCGTTCCAGCCGCGATTTCCGGCTGCTCTTCTTCCAGGGCGCCGTCACGTTCTTCACGTCCTTCATGGCGATGATCGCCCTTCCCCTCCAGATCAAGCACCTGACGGACTCGCCGCTCGCGGTCGGCGCGATGGGCGCGGTGGAACTCGTCCCGCTGGTCGTCTTCGGCCTGTACGGAGGAGCCCTCGCCGACGCGATCGACCGGCGGCGGATGATCCTGCTGAGCGAGGCCGGGCTCGGGGTGCTGGCCCTCGTCCTGCTCGTGAACGCCCTGCTGCCGAACCCGCTGCTGTGGCCCCTGTACGTGGTAGCCGCCGGAGTCTCGGCGCTGGCCGGGCTGCAGCGCCCGGCCCTGGACTCGATGATGGCGCGGATCGTGCCGCACGAGCAGCAGACCGCGGCCGCCGCGCTCAACGCGCTGCGCTACCAGATCGGCGCGATCGCCGGACCGGCCCTCGCCGGACTGGTCGTCGCCTACGCGGGCTACCCGGCGGCCTACGCCGTCGCGGTCGGCGGCTTCGCGGTGTCCGTCGTGCTGTGCACCCGGCTGACCCCGGCGCCGCCGTCGCCCGACGCGGAACGGCCCTCGCTGCGCGGGATCGCCGAGGGGGCGCGGTACGCGTGGAGCCGGCCGGTGCTGCTGGGCACGTACGCGGTGGACCTGGCGGCGATGTTCTTCGCCTTCCCGAACACGATCTTCCCCTTCCTCGCGGACGAGCTCGACGCGGTGTGGGCGCTGGGCCTGATGTACTCCGCGGGCGCCGTGGGCTCCCTGGTCCTCGGGATGACCAGCGGCTGGACCTCGCGGGTGCGGCGGCACGGCCTGTTCGTGGTGTGCGGGGCCGTGGTGTGGGGTGCGGCGATCGCGGGGGCCGGCTGGTTCACCGACATCTGGGTGGTGCTGGCGTGCCTGGCGGTGGCCGGGGCCGGCGACATGCTGAGCGGCCTGGGCCGGGCGACGATCTGGAACCAGACCATCCCCGAGGAGCTGCGCGGGCGGCTGGCGGGCATCGAGGTGCTGTCGTACAGCGTGGGTCCGCAGCTGGGCCAGGTCCGCGCGGGCACCGTGGCGGGCTGGACGGGCACCCGGCCGGCCTTCTGGAGCGGCGGCCTGATGTGCGTGGCGGCGGTGGCGGCCCTGTCCGTACTGCTGCCGAAGCTGGTGACCTACGACGCGGACACGGACGAGGACGCGCTGCGACGCCGCGAGGCGAAGCGCGCGGACCAGCTGGCGGCCTGAGCTAGGCCGGCCTGGACCCGGTCCGCGGGTGGGGGTCCTGGCGGGGCGCAGCGCGGTCGGGGGATGCCGGAGGGGCCTTCGGGCCGACGGTGTACTGGTTCTCGACGAGGTGCTCGTAGATCTCGAAGTCGACGGCCTGCCACCGTCCCATGTCTCCGTGGATGGCCCGGAACTGGGCCGGAGTCGGACTGGTCACTGTTCTCACCTCTCCCGTCAAGGGTGCGGGATCTCAGGACGTCCTGCACGCCGTACGGACTGGGCCATCGGAGTGACGGCGAGGCCCGTTCTACGGGGCGGGGACGGCGTCGGCCGTGAGGCCGGCGAGCTGCAGCGCGCGGTGCAGGGCGGGCAGGTCCCAGTCCTCGTCCCGGCGGGCGTTCCCGCTCTCGGCGACCAGCGCATCCAGCGCCGCGGGCGTCAGCCGGTAGTTCTCCGCAGCCTCCAGGAGCTGCTCCGCGGCCCGCCCGTGGACGGCCAGCAGCCTGAGGAACTCCTCGCGTTGCACGAAACGGCTCATCCCGCAGTCCAAGCCGTCGTCCTTGAGGTCCTCGGGGTACGGCGCACGGGCCCAGGCGCCGTTCTCGTACCAGTAGACACAGCCCAGCTCCCAGCCCTCGAGCAGGTCGTGGAGGGTCTCGTACGGGAGCCAGTCCGGGGCCTGTGCCAGCATGTCGACCGCGGGCTCGTGCCACTTGACGTCGCTCGACTCGTCCTCGCCGTAGAGCACGAAACGACCCTGGCCCATCCGGGCCAGGGTCCAGCAGGTGCAGCCGGCGTCGTCGAGACGGAGCCCGGCGCCGTCGATCCAGTGGCCGGTGCGGTGGATTCCGTGGCTCTCCGCCTCGGTGGTCGCCTCGAGTACGGCGACGAACGCCCACCGCGCCCACAGCAGTTCCGCCGCGGGCAGGTCTCCGGGCCGGCCCGGCCGGTGAATCGTCATGCTGGCTGCTCCCCTTGCCGGTGACACACGCGTACCGGCAGGATCGTAGCCGCAGTTCACCGTGGCGTCGGGGCCCCCGAGTCCGGTCGACGCCGTCAACCGTCAGGGCCTCGCCGTCCTCGGGACGTCGGTGCACAGGGCCCAGATGACGAACACGCCGATGGCGATGGCGATGATCGACCAGAGTGGCTGGTAGGGCAGCCACATGAAGTGCAGGATCACGTACAGGCTGGTCAGGACGATACCGGCGATCCTGCCGGCCTCCCAGCCCTTGAGGATCGCCGCGCCGGCGCCGACCAGGAGGATGCCGACGATGAGATGGATCCAGCCCCAGGCCGTCAGGTCGAACCTGAAGGTGTAGTCGCCGAAGCTCTGGTACACCTCGTCGTTGGCGATGGCGACGATGCCTTCGATGATGCCGAAGATACCGGTGACGATCATCACGACGCCCGCGAACGTCGTACCGCCCGATGCCCAGGCTCTGCTCGTACCGCTCGGCGTAGTACTCGGCGTGCTGCTCATCGCGCCGCCTCTCTACTCGGTTGTGGGACCGGCTCTCCGTGCCACACCGGTCCCGTAACCCATCGTGCGCACCCATCGCGCGCGGCGCACGTCGGGACGCATTGCGTCATCGGACGTCTCGGGCGGCGCGCCACCGGGCCGGGGGATGGGCGGCCGCGCGGTGGTGTGCGGCGCCCGCGCCCTGACCGCCGACGAAGCGCAGGCGCTGCCGCAGCGGGCCGGCGGCGTGATTCACCAGGTGACCGGCAGGGCCACGGGCCCGCGGATCAGGACCCCCTGCTGCCAGGCCACCTCGTTCTCCGGAACCGCCAGCCGGAGCCCGGGGAGCCGGGCCACGAGCGTGGACAGCAGCACCTCCGACTCCATCTTGGCCAGCAGCGGCGCCAGGCAGTGGTGCGGCCCGTAGCCGAACGCCAACTGGGCCGGCCCCTGCCGGTCCACGTCGATCTCGTCCGGACGGTGGAAGCAGCTCTCGTCCCGGTTGGCGGCCACGTACGAGACGAAGACGGCCTCGCCGCGGCGGATCGTGGCTCCGCCGACCTCGACGTCCTCGGTCGCGATGCGCGGCTGCCCCACCCCGAGCTTGTGCGGGATCCAGCGCAGCAGCTCCTCCACCGCAGCCGGCACCAGTTCCGGTGTGCGGCGCAGCCGTTCCCTCAGGCCGTCCCGGGTCAGCAGCACGTACACCATGTTCGAGGCGTTGTTGCAGACGGCGTGCCAGCCGTTGAGCCCTACGAGGGCGGCGAGCGCGAGGAGTTCCTCTTCCGTGATCCTGCCGTCGTCGACGGCAGCCACCATCAGGCCCATCATGTCCTCGCCCGGCCGGGCGCGGCGTTCGGCGGCCAGCTCCCGGAACAGGCCGCCGACCGATTGCTTGGTCCGGCGGACCCGCTCGGCCGCCGCCTGGTTCGGCGCCCGGGTCAGCAGCGTCTGCGCCCAGTCGCGCAGCTGCGGGCGGTCGTTCTCCGGAACTCCCAGCACCTCGCCGATCATCCGCAGCAAGAACGGCGAGATGACCTGTGCGATGAGGTCCGCGGGTGGTCCGGACGCGACCGGGCCGTCGAGCAGTTCGTCGACGAGTGCGTCCACGACGGCCTGGGCGTGCGGCCGCAGCGCCTCGATACTGCGCCGGTTGAACACGGGCGAGACCACGGAACGGATCCGTGCGTGTTCCGGGGGGTCCGTGAAGCTCACT
The DNA here is from genome assembly GCF_055570595.1 of Streptomyces sp. NPDC031132. Taxonomy (NCBI): domain Bacteria; kingdom Bacillati; phylum Actinomycetota; class Actinomycetes; order Kitasatosporales; family Streptomycetaceae; genus Streptomyces; species Streptomyces sp. NPDC031132. The sequence goes on along the minus strand of NZ_JBVIGX010000005.1, from coordinate 135,040 downwards.
GCCCCGTCCATGGGGACCAAGTGCTCCGTCATCCTCGGCAGCGGGCGGCCGAGGATGTCCCGGCTGAACCGCGCGTCGGAGGTGACGAACCGGACGTCGTGGTACCGGGTGACCAGCCAGCAATCGCCCGCGGAGCCGTGCGCAAGACGGATCCGGCGGGGAGGGGCATCGCGCAGCGCCTCGCGCAGGAAGGGGTCGAAGTCCAGCTCCGGGAGATCGGCGCATGCATAGAGGGGCGGCAGTTCAGACCACATCCGGGGTCCCCTCGGAGTACGCGGGTGCCGGTGCCGGTGCCGGTGCCGGCACCGGCGCGCTGTGGCGCAGCGGTGTGAGCTGTTCGATGTCGTACCGGCGGCGCAGCGCGGCGACGGCGGCCTCGTCGGGCGGTCCGCCGGCCGAGAGGATCTCCAGCAGCTCCTCGAAGTAGTGCTCGTGGTCGGGCGGCGGCGAAGCCTGGAAGAACATCCTGGCCGGCGCCCCGGTGGGGTTGGCGAACGCGTGCGGACAGCCCGGCGGGACCACGATCACCGTGCCGGGAGTGGCGCGCACGACGCTCTCGCCCGACAGGGAGCGCCAGCGCTGCCAGTGGTCCGGGGTGCGCACGCGCGGCTCGAAGGCGAGGACGTCCAGTTCGCCTTCGAGTAGGTAGAACAACTCCTCGCTGCGCGTGTGCAGATGGGCGCCGACGTCGAACCCGGGCGGTACCACGACCTCGAAGCTCGACGCGCTGCGCGAGTGGGCGCCCGTCACCTTGAACGTCACCTGCTGGGCGGTGGTACGCAGCGTCCGTCCCCCGCCGGGCGGCACGATCAGCCCGCTCCGGGATTCGACCGCCGTCATGAGGCACTGCTCCAGCGACCCAGGGCCATCTCCGCGGTGATGCCGGGACCGAAGCCCGCCAGCAGCCCCCGCGCCTGTTCGCCGGTCGTCCCTTCCTCGAACAGCCGGCGCAGCGCGTCCAGGACGACGACGCTGGCGACGTTGCCGTACTCGGTGAGCGTGGCCCGGCTGAACCGGAATGCCTGCGGAGGCACTTGCAGGAACCGGGAGAGGTCGTCCAGGATGCGCGGCCCTCCGGCGTGCACGATGTAGAAGTCGAGGTCGGAGGCGTCCCAGCCATGGCGGCCGGCGAGGTCCCGCAGGGCAGGGGCGAGCGGCTCCATCGTGCCGGGCACCCGCTTGTCGAGCAGGAAGTGGAAGCCGGTGGCCCGTACGTCGTACGCGATCCAGTCCTCGGTGCCGGGCACCAGGTACGAGCCGTTGCGCTCGAGCGTGATCCCGCTGCCGCCCCGGCCGCGCACCACCACGGCGGCGACCCCGTCCCCGAAGAGGCCGTTGGAGAGCAGGGAGCCGATGCCGAGATCCGTGGGCTGGTAGCAGAGCGAACAGAACTCGCAGGCGACGATCAGCGCGTTCGCCTCGGGGTAGGCGGTGCAGAAGTCGTGGGCGCGATTGATGGCGGCGCCGCCGGCTGCGCAGCCCAGCTGCGCGATGGGCAACTGCCGGGTGGTGGAGGGGAGTCCCATCGTGTTGATCAGCCATGCGGTGAGCGAGGGCATCATGAACCCGGTGCACGACACGTAGATGATGACGTCGATGTCGGCCTCGCGCAGCCCGGCATGCTCCAGCGCGCTCCGCACGACCACGGGGACCCGGGTTTTGGCCTCGGCCACGTACAGCCGGTTGCGCTCCTCGAACCCGGGATGCTTCAGGGCGGCGGAGACGGGCTGCACCAGATGCCGGGTGCGCACGCCGGTGTTCTCGATCAGCCTTAACGCCAAGGGTAGTTGGGGGTGATCGGGATACTGCTCACGGGCCAGAACGAGGGTCTCGTCCAGCGTGATCACGTACTCCGGAACCGCCACGGCAGGCCGACACAGCGTCGCCACGAACAACTCCCCCTCATTTCATGATCGCCAATGGCCTATCAACGAACCACCCCCGACCAGGACACGCGGGGCTCCGCCACTCCATACCGGCCAAAGGGTCGTGCCGGGAGCTTGTCCGGGGGAGGGGCGGGCAGGACTTCGGGCATGTTGAGGCATCAGCGTGAGCTGCCCCGTCAGATCTCCGACGCCCATGTCGACGCACTCGTCGCGCTCGACCCGATCACCGGGACGTACCTCGGTACGTCCGCCGGCGCCGGGAGACTGCCCGACTACTCGCCCGACGGCGCCCTGGCCGAGGCCGAGCTCGCACGCGGGACCCTCGCACGGCTCGCCGCCCACACGGACGATGGCGACGACGTCGAGCGGCGGTGCGCGCGGCTGCTGCGGGAGCGGCTCGACGCGGAACTCGTCCAGTACGACGCAGGCGAGCACCTGCGCGCCGTGAACAACATCTCCTCGCCCCTGCACCGGGTGCGCAAGGTCTTCGCGGTGATGCCGACCCGTACGCCCGAGGACTGGGCGGCGATCGCGGAAAGGCTGCGGGCCGTGCCCGGATGCCTGAGCGGCTACCGGGCCTCCCTCGCCGAGGGCGCGCGCCGCGGAACGACCGCGGCGCCCCGCCAGGTGCGGGCCAACGTGGCACAGCTCGAGGAGTGGCTGGGCACCGAGGGCGGCGGATTCGGCCGCCTGGTTTCCGGTGCGCCGCCGCACATGGGCCCCGAGGTGGGGGCCGCGGCGCGGGTGGCGGTGCGGGCCTTCGCGGAGCTGGGGGAGTGGTTCCGAAACGAGTACGGTGCGCAGGCCACCGGTGCCGGCGCCGAGGACGCCGTCGGGCGCGAGCGCTACGGCCGCTTCGCGCGCTACTACACCGGCGCGGACCTCGACCTCGACGAGGCGTACGCGTACGGCTGGGAGGAGTTCCACCGGCTGCTGCCCGAGATGCGGGCCGAGGCGGAGCGCATTCTGCCCGGTGGCCAGGACCCGTGGGTCGTGCTGGCCTGGCTGGGAGAGCACGGGAGGAGCGTCCACGGCGTGGAGGAGACCAGGCTGTGGCTCCAGTCCCTGATGGACGAGGCCGTGGAGGCCCTGGACGGGCGGCACTTCGACATCGCCGAGCCGGTCCGGCGCGTCGAGTCGTGCATCGCGCCGCCCGGTGGCGCCGCGGCCCCCTACTACTCGCAGCCGTCCCTCGACTTCGCCCGCCCGGGCCGGACGTGGCTGCCCACACTGGGGCGGACCCGCTTCCCCACCCACAACCTCGTCTCCACCTGGTACCACGAAGGCTTTCCCGGGCACCATCTCCAGCTGGGACACTGGACGTTCGTCGCGGCCGACCTCTCCCGCTACCAGACGAAGGTCGCCAAGGTGAGCGCCACCACCGAGGGCTGGGCCCTGTACGCCGAACGCCTGATGGACGAACTGGGGTTCCTCACCGATCCCGCCCACCGGCTGGGCCATCTCGACGCCCAGATGATGCGGGCCGTCCGCGTCGTGATCGACATCGGCGTACACCTGCGGCTGCGCATCCCGGCGCAGTCGCCGTTCCGGCCCGGAGAGCGGTGGACTCCCGCGCTGGCGCGGGAGTTCCTCGGCCGCTACTCGAGCCGGCCCCCCGCCTACCTGGACAGCGAGGTCATCCGCTATCTGGGCCGGCCCGCCCAGGCGATCTCGTACAAGCTCGGCGAACGGGCCTGGCTGGAGGGCCGGGAGCGGGCCCGGGCCAAGCAGGGCCCGGACTTCGACCTCAAGCGCTGGCACATGGCCGCGCTCTCGCTCGGCTCACTCGGTCTCAGGGATCTGAGCGACGAACTCGGATCGCTGTAGGCACTTGGTTTCCAGGTCGTCTCTTTCGGATCCTGCCGGACGTGGGTGAGGCAAGATCCGGAAGGGACGGCCTAAGGGCGCGCGGCGGTGTGTTGGAGGATGGTGCGGACCTCCTCGGCGATCGCGGTCTCGTTCTGCTCGAATGCGGGGCCGGTCAGCAGGTTCGGGTCCGCAGGGAGGCCGGTGAGGACCGGGGTGTGCAGGTGGCCACCGGGCAGCTGCGGGGCGAGGTCGCCGCGCAGGCGGTTGGAGCGGTAGGCCACCTCGTTCGACAGGTAGCCGCCCCCGCCGCCCTCCACCGCCCGCGAACCCGGCGTCGGGCCGTCCTCGCGGTCCACCGGCGCGGTGGCACCCGCCGGAATCTCGGTGACGGCGGTGTTCAGGAGCACCGGGTACGGGCTCTGGACGGCGCCGGTCGCCGCATCGGTGGGGAGCGTGGTCCGGATGAACTCCGCGCCCGGGGCGAGCCCGGGAGCGGTCACCGGGTGCTCGCGGGTGCCGCCGGAGAGGGAACCGGTGTTGTCGGGGTACGGATCCGCCGACCGGGACCGGCCGGCCCAGGCCTCCAGGGTGAAGAGGCCGGGGTAGCCCTGGCTGATGGTGGTGATGACGTCCGCGGCGCCGGGGCCGCCGGCCAGGCGCGGGGCGAAGGCCCGCTCCACGATGCCGGCGTCGAAGTCGGCGTACCGCACGGGCAGGACGACGGCCCGGATCTCGGCGGGGCTGCCGTCGGCGAGGGTGATGCGGCGGCCGTTGAGCCGGAGGGCGGCGGAGCCGGAAGGGTTGGCGCGGCGGAGCTCGGCGTCCAGCCCGAAGGGGTCGAAGCCGCTGATGAACACGCGCCGTACGCCCGGGGCGGTCCGGAAGGCGTTGTCGGTGAGGCCGCGGGAGGCGTCCTCGAAGCGGGCGCGCAGCGCGGCACGGTCGACGGCGAAGGCCGGCTCCCAGCGGGCGAGCGCGGCGGTCATGGCCAGCCGCGTCCAGTACAGCGGCCGGTCGTCCCCGGCCGGGAGGTCACCGCCGGGGCGCTGCCCCTGGGCCCGGCGTACGGCGGCCTGCCAGAGGGCCTCGCCCCAGCTGTCGAGCAGCCGCCCGGCTTCGGCGGGGCTCCGGACTCCGCACAGCGCGGCGGGAAAGCGCCGTACGAAGTCCCCCAACCCGGCGCGCTCGACGAGCGCCGCGGTCCGCGCGTCCGTGAGCCGCGTCTGCTCGGCGTCGAGGGGTGCGGAGGGTGTGGTGCGGCACGCGGAGGTGTCCTCCGCGTACGCGGGTGCGGTGACGGCCAGGGGGAGGACGGTGGCAAGAAGGACCGCGAAGGACGCGGTACGCCGTAAGAGCATCATGCAATGTGACATTACATAGGTGTGGCCAGCCCCCACCAGACGCGTTTCCGGTCACTCGGGCAGGGGCGTGTCGCGTCGGCGCCGGTGCAGCGTCGCGTCGAGGGCGGCGGACAGTTCGGGGATCGAAGGCCTCGCCGCCGGGTCGGGTCGCAGACATCCGTCGATGGCCGCGGCCAGGGCGCGCGGGAGGCGCCGGCGGGCGGTCACCGGCGGGGCCGCCGCTTCGAGCTGCGGGAACCAGTCCGCGCTCCCGCTGTCCGCGCTCCCGCTGTCCGCGCTCCCGCTGTCCGTGGTGCCGTCGACGGTGTCGCCGATGTCGAACGGCACGTCCCCGGTGGCGAGTTCGTACAGGATGATGCCGATGCCCCAGACGTCGGCTGCCGTCGACAGCGCTCCCCCGCGGGCCTGTTCGGGCGCCAGGTAGCCGAACGTGCCCACACCCGGCGGGGCGATGCCCGGCGGGCGGGCGACGCTCAGGTCGAGCACCTTCGCGTGACCGCATTCCACCACGACGTTGGACGGCTTCAGGTCCAGGTGCAGCAGACCCTGACCGTGCAGGTAGTGCATCGCGGAGCACAGCTGCACGCCCAGGACGGCCACGTCCTCGGCGGCCGCCCGCCGCGGCAGACGGCCGATGAGGTGGGACAGCGTCTCGCCCGTCAGCGTTTCGAGCACGACGAGCGGCTCGGGCGACTCGAAGGTCTCGTACGCGCGGACCAGATGCGGATGCGTGAAGCGCTGGAGCCAGCGGCCCTCGCGGACGAGCCGGGCGCCCAGCCGCGGCTCGTCGCGGCAGTCGGGGCGCAGGACCTTCACCACGCAGCGGCAGTCCCGCTCCTCGCTCCAGGCGTCGTAGAGGTCGAGCCAGCCGGTCCGGGCCAGGTGCGCCAGGACCTCGTACCCCGGCGCGGGGGCCGTACCGGGCGCGAGGGGCGGGGCTGCGGGCCGGGTGGCGGTGGCAGCGCTCATGGCAGGACCTTCGGGCTCACGACAGGACCTTCAGGGGAGCGGCGCCCGCGCCGGGCGCGCCGCCGTTCGCGCGGTGCAGGCGGGCGTACGCACCGCCCCGTACGAGCAGCTCCTCGTGCGTGCCGCACTCCACGACCCGTCCCCGGTCCAGCACCACCGTGGACGTCGCGTCGCGCACCGTGAGCAGGTTGTGCGAGATCACGACGGTGGTCCGCCCGGCCATCAGCCGGCGCAGCGGTTCCATGATCCGGCGGCCCGACTCGACGTCCAGGCCGGTGGTCGGCTCGTCCAGCAGCAGTACGGGCGCGTCCCTGACCATCGCGCGGGCGATGGCCAGACGCTGTGCCTGCCCGCCGGACAGCGTCCGGCCCCGCTGGCCCACCACGGTGTCGTAGCCCTCGGGGAGCAGCCGGATGAACCCGTCGGCGTCGGCCGCACGGGCCGCCGCTACGATGTCCGCCTCCGTCGCGCCGGGCCTGCCGTAGGCGATGTTCTCCCGTACGGTGCCGTGGAAGACGAGCGTCTCCTGGAGCACGACCGCGACGTTCTCGCGCAGCTCGGACAGTCGCAGCTCCCTCAGGTCGGTGCCGTCGAGGAGGACCGCCCCCTCCTCCGGGTCGTAGAAGCGCAGTTGCAGTTTCCCGACCGTGGACTTGCCCGCGCCGCTCGCACCGACCAGCGCCAGCGTCGCACCGGGCTCCACACGGAACGACACGTCGCGCAGGGCCCACCGCGACGTGCCCGGATAACGGAACGAGACGCCGCGGAACTCGACATCGCCCCGGGCGCGCCCGATCCTCCGGGCACGGGCGGCTTCCACCTCGACGACCTGGGGGCGCTGGTCGAGCAGTTCGATGATCCGCTCGGCCGACGCGGACGCCGCGTAGAAGGTGGTCGTGAGCTGCGACAGGTCGCGGATGGGGCTGTAGAGCTTGCTCAACAGGGCGATGAAGACCAGCAGTCCGCCCAGCGTGAGCTGCCCCTGCGCGAGCTTCCACGTACCGAGGCCCATCACGGCCAGCGCGCCGGTCAGTTCGATCACCTCGACGATCGGGCCGTAGACGGAACGGATCCGGGCCGAGACCATCTCCGCGCGGAACCGTCCCATGCTCTCGCGGGCGAACCGGCCTTCCTCCGTCCCCTGCCGGTTGTACGCCTGCACCAGCGCGATGTTGCCGAGCGACTCCTCGGCTATCGCGCTGATCGAGCCGCTGCGCCGGCGCCGCTCCCGCGACGCGGCCTTGACCAGCCGCGAGAAGCGCCGGGCCGAGGCCCAGAAGAGCGGCACGATGATCAGTGCGAGGAGGGTCAGGTCCCAGCTCAGGTAGAAGAGCAGGCCGAGGAAGACGCCCAACTGGATCACGTAGTAAAGGGCGTTGGCCACTCCGGACAGCAGGAACGTCTCGATCGCGTCGACATCGCCGGTGATGCGCGAGAGCACGTCCCCCAGCCGCCGCCGCTCGAAGAACCCGAGCGAGAGCCCCTGGACGTGCCGGTAGACGTCCGAGCGCAGGGCCAGCAGGAAACGCTCGCCGACCCAAGTGGACATCACGTCGTCGGCGAACTCCAGAATGCCGGAGAGGACGACGAGCCCCAGATAGGCGAGCGCGATCCAGAGGAAGGGGCGCAGATCGCGCGGAACGAGGACCTCGTCCACCACGATCTTGAAGAGCCAGATCTCGGCCGCGTCGATGAAGGGGCCGATCATGCTGAAGAACAGGATGGGGACGAGCCAGCGCCGTCCGCCGCGGGTGTAGGGCCAGAAGCGCCGGAACGCCTCGCGCGGGGCGACCGGCGGCGCGGCGGCGACGACCGCATCGGGATCGTCGGCCACCGACAGCAGCCGGTGCAGCGCATGCCACGCGACACGTCTCATAGGACGCGTTCCTCAACGATTGCCGGCTGGGCGGGGCAAGGAGCGGGGTCCGCCCAGCCGTTCTCGGCGGTCAGCAGCCGCGACCGTGGCGGCCGTTGTTCCCGTGGTGGCCGTGGTCGGTGTTGCGGTGGCGACGGTTCCGGCGCCTGCCGGTGTTGTCGTCGCGCCCCGCGGTCCAGTCCCTCTTTCCGTGACGGCGGTTTGCTGGGATGAGATGAGTGAAGATCGCCATGAGCTTTCCTCCTGGAGAGGCTTCTACAGGGGGATACGGTCCAGAACGGCCGAGGGATTGCGTTTTCCGGAAAAATCTCCCGATCTGCATCTCATGGCATCGCATGGCACCCCGTGGCATTTCGCCGCGGACAGGGCCCACGGGTGGGTGAATCGGCCTGGTTCGGGACGGATTGGTATGGGATGGCCCGGCACACCCTCATTCGATGGGAGATCCACATGAAGATCCGTACCCTGGCCGTTGCGGCCTGCCTGGTCGTCGGTGCGACGCTGGGCGGGATCGGCAGCGCCTCCGCCGACGCCAAGGCCGAAGGCTATGCCATCGGCTCCCCGGGCTTCCTTTCGGGCAACGTGGTCCAGGTGCCGATCCACATCCCGATCAACATCTGCGGCAACAGCATCAACATCCTTGCGGCGCTGAACCCGGCCGGCGGCACCGTCTGCGTCAACCACTGACACATGTCGGCGCGGGGGGGGGGGGGGGGGGGGGGGGGGGGGCGGGGGGGGGGGGGGGGGAGGGGAGGGGGGGGGGGGGGGGGGGGGAGGGGGAAA
>NZ_JBVIGX010000005.1:105133-126346 GCF_055570595.1 Streptomyces sp. NPDC031132 | reverse complement strand
TCTCCCCCTTCTCCCCCACACCTCCCCCCCTCCCCCCCTCCCTCCCCCCCCCCCCCCCCCCCCCCCCCCCCCCCGGCGGTTACCGGACCCCGCGGATGCGGCGGACCAGTACCGACCCCGCCAGCGCCAGAGCCCCCGCGAGCGCGTACAGCGTGGTGTACCCGCCGAAGTGGGTGACCACCGGCGCGGCGATCACCGGAGCCAGCACCTGGGGCAGTGCATTGGCGATGTTGATGACGCCGAGGTCGCGACCCCGGTCCTCCGCCGTCGGCAGCACGTCCGTCAGCAGGGCGAAGTCCACCGAGGTGTAGACGCCGTACCCGACCCCGAGGACGAGCGAGGCGACGATCGCCCCCGTCCAGGTCTGCCAGACGGCGAGCAGCAGGGTGGCCGCCGAGATGACCAGCCCCGACCCGATGACGTAGACCTTCCTGCGGCCCGTGCGGTCCGACCGGACACCACTGATCACCACCGTGGCCAGGAGGGTGAGCGCGTTGAGCGCCGTCAGGATCAGCACGCCCGTGTCCGCGTCGTCCTCGTAGTGCACGGCGTCGGTCAGGTAGTACAGCAGGTACATCGTGCTGACGGAGTACGACAGGTTCATCAGGAACCGCGTCAACCAGGCCCAGCCGAAGTCGGGATGGCGCCGCGGATCGATCCAGAAACCGGTGACGAAGGTCCGCCAGCGGAAGGCGGGCCGGGCCTCGGGCCGCAGGCGCGTGTCGCGTCGCATCACCACGTACGGGACGGCCGCCAGCACCGAGAAGGCCGCGCACGCGAGATACCCGGCGGTGACTCCGCCCGCGACCGTGGCCAGCGCCGTGCCGACCAGGATCCCGCCGACCTGGGAAACGCCGAGCCAGCCGCCGACCAGGCCGCGCTGCCGGGGGGGAACCTGGTCGGGCACGGCGGCGGTGAGGGCGGCGAACGCCGCGTTGAGCGCGAGCTGGACCAGGCACCAGCCCGCGATCACCCCCGCGACGCTGGAAGCCCGCGCGAGGACGAGCAGCCCGGCCGCCCCGCCCACGACTCCCGCCACCACCCAGGGGATCCGCCGGCCCGCCGGAGGCGTCGTACGGTCGGACAGGGCACCGAAGACCGGGTTGGCGACCATCGAGACCGCCGCTCCCACGCCCGTCACCAGGGCGAGCGTGGACGCCTTGTGGTCCGGCGTGAGCTGCTGCGCCTGGCGGGCCAGGAGCAGTTGGAGCGGACCGAACCAGCCGACCCAGACGCCGAGGTTCGCGAGGGACAGCGCACCGACCCAGCGCCCGCCGACCGGGCTGCCGGTCTCCGCGGCCGTCCGTTCGACGGTCATCTGCCGCCCTTGATCAGGTCGCGGTACCAGGCGTACGACTCCTTCGGGGTCCGCTCCAGCGTCTCGTAGTCGACGTGGACCAGCCCGAACCGCTGCCGGTACCCCTCCGCCCATTCGAAGTTGTCGAGGATCGACCAGATGAAGTAACCGCGTACGTCGACCCCTTGCGCCATCGCCCGGTGCAGGGCCGCCACATGGCCCTCGTGGTACGCGATCCGGCGCGCATCGGCGACCCGTCCCGTCGTCGGATCCGGACCGTCCCCGTACGAGCAGCCGTTCTCGGTGACGTACAGCGGCGGCAGCCGGTCGCCGTAGCGTTCGCGCAGGGAGACGAGCAGTTCGCGCAGCCCGTCCGGGACCACCGGCCAGCCGAAATCGGTGTGCTCGTACCCCTCGATCGGGCGGACGGAGAAGGGGAGGTCAGCGGGTATCTCGATGCCGCCGAACTCGCCTGCGGGGGAAGCCGGTTGCGGGGCGCCGACGCGCATCGGGTTGTAGTAGTTGATCCCGTACCAGTCCAGCGGGGCCGAGATGGCCTTCAGGTCCTCCGCCACCGGGCCGGGCAGCAGGGAGGCCAGGCCCTCGTCCGGATACGCGCCGGTCAGGATCGGGTCGGCGAAGAGACGGTTGGTGAGCGTGTCGTACAGCTCGGCGGCGGCGCGGTCGGCCTCGCCTTCGCTCGCGGCCCACACGGGGCTGTGCGAGGCGGCGATGCCGATCTGCCGGGCGCCCGCCGCACGCAGGGCCTGTACGCCCAGTCCGTGGGCCAAGAGTTGGTGATGTGCCGCGGGAAGGGCGTCGAAGACGAGACGCTCGCCGGGGGCGTGCTCGCCGAGTCCGTATCCGAGGAGGGTGACCTCGGCGGGCTCGTTGACGGTGATCCACATCGGGACGCGGTCGGCGAGCCGCTGCGCGACCACCGAGGCGTACGCCGCGAACCGTTCGGCGGTGTCGCGGCTGAGCCAGCCGCCCTTCTCCTCCAGGGCGAGCGGGGTGTCCCAGTGGAACAGGGTGGGCACCGGGGCGATGCCGGCGGCGCAGAGCTCGTCGACGAGCCGGTCGTAGAAGTCCAGCCCCTTGCGGTTGACCTTCCCGTGGCCGTCCGGCAGGACCCGCGACCACGACACCGAGAACCGGTAGGCGCCGACGCCGAGTTCGGCCATCAGGGCCACGTCCTCGGGGTAGCGGCGGTAGTGGTCGGTGGCCACGTCCGCGTGCGAGCCGTCTCGGATGCGCCCCGGCTCCCTGGTGAAGGCGTCCCAGGAGGAGGGGCCCCGGCCGTCGGCGGTGGGGGAGCCTTCGATCTGGAAGGCCGAGGCGGAGACCCCCCAGAGGAAATCGGCGGGGAACGCGGGTACGGGCGCTGTCATGCGGGCTCACTTCGGTCGCAGGTGCATCGCTGACGGCACACTTTTGGGCCCCGGGGCCCGCCCTGTCAATGGAAAGTGAACAATCCTCAACTTCTACCGCGGGGCGGTGGCGGAGGTGAGACGGAACGCGCCGTCCGGCTCGCGCCCGAGCTGCACGCCGAACCCCTGGCAGATGCGGACGAGCACCTCGTACAGCCACTGGGAGTCCTCGTCCGTCACCGGACCCAATCGCAGCCGGCGCGACTGCAGCGGAGTGAGGCGGACGTCGACGAGCCGGCCGTCCGCGGGGTCCACCGACACCAGGTACAGCAGCCGCAGGTCGTCCCGGAACTCCGTGTACCCGCCGATGCCCTCGTAGTCGTTGACGAGGTCGCCGCACCCGTAGGCGATGAACCTTCCCCGGTACACCTCCATGGGCCGCGGATGGTGCGAGGAATGCCCGTGGACCAGGTCCGCGCCGCCGTCGACGAGCGCGTGCGCGAAGCCGATCTGCCCGTCCGGGACGCGGTAGCCCCAGTTGGAACCCCAGTGGACCGACACGACGGTCACGTCACCCGGCCGTTTCGCCCGCCGGATCCGGTCCACCACCTGCGCCGCGGCGGCATCCGACGGCTCGGCCACGAAGTCCACCCCGCTGCGCTCCGCCGTCGCGGCCCAGCCGTGCGGCACACCGCTGGAGGCCATGGCCAGCGAGTGCACCAGCAGCCGCCCGCCGCCCGCGAGCGGGACGGCCGCGGGCCGCCGCGCCTCGGCCAGGTCCCGGCCCGCCCCCGCGGTCCGCAGTCCGGCGGCGGCCAGCGCCGCGAGGGTGTCCTCGAGGCCGGTCCGGCCGTGGTCCAGGACGTGGTTGTTGGCGAGGGCGCAGACGTCCGGACGCGCCGCGGCAAGACACGGCAGGTTGGCGGGGTGCATCCGGTAGTGGACGGACTTGCCGCGCGCCCGATCGTCACACTGCGTGACGGAAGTCTCCAGGTTGAGGATCCGTGCGTCCGGCGCCGCGGCGTCGAGCACCCGCAGCGCTTCGCCCCACGGCCAGCCGAAGCCGACCGGGCGCGGCACCGCGCCGCCGACCGCCTCGGCCAGTTCCACGTACGTCCGCGCGTCCCGTACGTACGTCTCCCGCAGCGCCGGATCCCCGGGGTGCGGCAGGATCTGGTCGATGCCGCGGCCCAGCATCACGTCCCCGCAGAGGAAGAGCCTGACCAGGTCACCGCCCATTCCTCCAGGCTAGGTCGCGCCGGTCGGGCCGGGCCCCGGTGCAGGGGGCACCCTGGAGGTATGCCCAGGGCCAACGAACAGGTCGAGGCACTGCTCCAGGAGTACGCCGACCTGATCGCGATCAGCGGCGGCGACGCCTTCAAGGCGCGTGCGTACGAGAAGGCCGCCCGCGCCATCGGCGGGCACCCGGCCGATGTCGCCGAGCTCGACGTCAAGGGCCTGCGGGAGATCCCGAACGTGGGCAAGTCGATCGCCGAGAAGGTCGTCGAGTACCTGAGCACCGGGCACGTCCCGGACATCGAGGCACGCAGGGCGGCCGTCCCGCCCGGGGTGCGGGCGCTGACCGCGATCCCCGGGCTCGGGCCCCGCAAGGCCCTCGTCCTGTACGAGGAACTGGGCGTCTCCTCCGTCGAGCAGCTGGAGGACGCCATCCGCAAGGAGCGGCTGCGCGACCTGAAGGGTTTCGGAGAGCAGACCGAACAGAACATCCTGCACGGCATCTCCGTACTCCGGAACACCGACAGCCGCATCCTGCTCGGCGCGGCGATGGACATCGCCGAGCAGATCGTGGCCGAGATGGAACGCATCCCGGGGTGCGTGCGGTGTACGTACGCGGGCTCGCTGCGCCGCATGCGCGAGACCATCGGCGACGTCGACATCCTGGTGGCGGCGGACCGGTCCGCACCGTTCATGACGGCCCTCGCCGAGCTCCCCTATACGGCGGACGTCATCGCGCACGGGGCGAAGAAGACCTCGATCCGGACCGGCGCCGGCCTCCAGGTCGACCTGCGCGTCCTGCCGCCGGCGTCCTGGGGCGCGGGGCTGCAGTACTTCACCGGGTCGAAGGCGCACAACATCCGCACCCGCGCGCTGGCGGTGCGCCAGGGCCTCAAGCTCTCCGAGTACGGGCTCTTCGACGCCGAGAGCGGCAAGAACCTCGCCTCGGAGACGGAGGAGGAGATCTACGCCCGGCTGGGCCTGCCCTGGATCCCCCCGACGCTGCGGGAGGATCGCGGGGAGATCGCGGCCGCGCTGCGCGGCGAACTCCCCGATCTCGTGGCCGAGGGCGACATCCGGGGCGACCTGCACACCCACACGGACCTCACCGACGGCCTCGCCTCCCTCGAGGACATGGTGGCCGCCGCTGCCGCGCGCGGCTACGCGTACTACGCGGTCACCGACCACGCGCCGGACCTCGCCATGCAGCGCATGACGCAGGAGAAGATCCTGGCGCAGCGCGAGCAGGTACGGGCACTGGACCGCACGGTGCACGGGATGCGGCTGCTGCACGGCACGGAACTCAACATCGGGCCGGACGGCGGCCTGGACTGGCCCGACGAGTTCCTCGCGGACTTCGACCTGTGCGTGGCCTCCGTGCACTCCCATTTCGGCCAGAGCCGGGCCGCCATGACCCGGCGCTTCATCCGGGCCTGCGAGAACCCGCACGTCGCCGTCATCGGGCACCCGACCACCCGGCGGATCGGCCGGCGCCCCGGTGTGGACGCCGACTTCGACGCGGTCTTCGAGGCGTGCGCGCGGACGGGGACGGCCCTGGAGATCAATGCGCATCCGGAGCGGCTCGACCTGCGCGACGAGGACATCCTGCGCGCGAAGAGCCACGGGGTGAAGTTCGCGGTGAACTCGGATGCCCACGCGACCACGCACCTGCCGTACCTGCGCTACGGGGTGGGCACGGCGCAGCGCGGCTGGTTGACGAAGGACGACGTCGTCAACACCTGGCCCTGGACCCGCTTGCGCCGGTTCCTGCACGGGAAGCGGGCCTGACGGCGTCTTGCGACGCGTGCTACGCCGCCCCGGCCTACGGAGTGGAACGAAACCGGCCCGCCTCCGTGGATCGGGGGCAGGCCGGGTGGGCGTGCGGGGTGGTCAGTTGTTCTGGCTGGCATCCGCGTCCGCCTGGGCCGCCGCGCTCTCGGCGTCGTCCAGCTTCTGCTGCATGTCCTTGACCTGGGCGTCGTCGGAGCTCACGGACCGGGAGTCCTGGGGCTGGGCCTTCGTGCCCGGCATGCAGCCGGTGAGCAGCAGCGCGGCCGCCGTGAGCAGGGTGGCGAGCCCCGTTGCGGCGCGGCGGGGCACGCTCACTTGGACTCCTGCGCGGCGCACCAGGTGCTGACGGCCTTCAGGTCGGCCTGCCGCTTCTGCAGGGTGGGCAGCAGGCTCTTGCGGAAGGTCAGGCGGTCGTTCAGGTACGTGTGGACCTCGGTGTGGCCGGCGGTCTGCGCGTTCGCCACGCGCTGCTCCAGCCGCGCGACGGAGCCGGGGACGGTGACGTCGCCGTTGAGGCGGTTGATGGCGGTGCTCACGCGGGTCTCCGTCTTCGGAAGGCGCTTGCAGATCGCCTTGGCGCCGTCGCCCTTGGGGGCGGACTTGGCCGACTTCGAGGCGGCGGGGGCGGGGCTGCCGCCATCGGCCTGGGCGGGGGCGGCGGCGAGCAGGGCGCCGGCCAGCGCCACGGCGCCGATCGCGGCAGCGGTGGTCCTACGGTTCGGGAGCATGGCTGTATCCCCTTCGGTGCGAGCGGGCCGGCTCACAGGCGGCCGACCGGTCAGGACGCTAGGAGGTGTCTTTGTGGAATCTTTGTGAGTCCACAGGAAGCGCCCCCCTGAGGCCCCGGCCGGCCGGGTCGCAGCCGCTCAGTCGGCCCGGGAGATCCAGTCGCGGCGCCTCGGCAGGCGCAGGGTCGGGGCGTCGGCGGCCGACAGGGGCAGGCGCACCTCGACGCGGGTGCCCGCGGCGCCGGGCGGCGTCCCGATCGCGATCGCGCCCTGGTGCAGCGCGACCTGCTGGGCGACGAGCGTCAGACCGAGCCCGGAGCCGGGGCTGCCCGGGCGGTGGTGGAACCGTCGGAAGACGGCTTCCCGTTCGTCGGACGGGATGCCGGGCCCCGCGTCGTCCACGGTGAGCACGGCGTGCCCGCCCTCCGCGCGCAGACGTACCGCGATCCTGGCCGGCTCGTCCGGCAGGTGGCCGTGCACCACCGCATTGCCCAGCAGGTTGGCGAGCAGGATGGACAGCCCGGCATCCCATCCGAACACCCGCAACTCCGGGGGGAGTTCGGCTTCGAGCCGGGCCGTGGGGTGGCGGCGGCCGGTCTCGCCGACGACCGTGTCCACCAGCTCGGAGAGGTCGAGCGGGGCGAAGGCGGACACCTCCACCAGATCGCCCCGGGCGAGCATCCGCAGGGCCGTGAGCAGGTCCAGCAGCCGGGCGTGGTCGCTCTGCAAGTCCCGTACGATCTCGGCCCGTTCGGCGGGGGAGAGGTCGGGATGGGCGGCGAGGACGTCCAGGTCGGTCCGCATGCTCATGAGCGGTGTGCGCAGCTCGTGCGAAGCGGCGGAGGAGAACGAGCGGGCGGTGTCGAGCGCCTGCGCCGTACGGGCTGCCTGTTCCTCGTACCGTGCCAGCAACTGGCCGATGGCGGTGGACAGTTCATCCACCTCGGCGATGTTCGCCGGCGCGGTGGCGAAGGCGGCCGTGCCCGCCCCCGGGTCGAGGGCGGCGGCCCGGCGGCTCAGGTTCCGTACGGAGGCGGTGGCGCGGCCGGCCAGCCCGTACGCCAGCAGCCCGGAGACCGGCGCCGCCAGCAGGGCGACCAGCAGGACGCGGCGGCGCACGGCGACGACCTGCGGGTCGGCCGCCGAGGCCGGGGTGAACAGCCAGAAAGTGCCCGGCGCCGGCCCGGCCACCGGAACGGTCAGCACCCGCCAGGCATGGCCCTTGGCCCGGACGGTGACCGGCCCGCCCGGGGTCTGCTCGGGCAGCCGTACCGGGTCGGCGGGCTGCGGTCCGCCCTCCAGGACGACCGTTCCGTCCGTGGTCCGCACCCGGATCCCGGCGTCGAGGACGTCGCCGAGGACCTTGCGGTGCTGGTTCTGCTCCGCCTTCGGCCGCCCGTTCAGGTCGGCCGTGAGCATCGCCTTGACGTCCGGGAGGACGGCCGAGGCCCGGTCCTGCAGGCGGGTGTCCTGCTGCCGGTGCAGGTCGCGGCTGACCAGCCCGAGCACCAGCAGGCCCGCGGCGAGCACCAGCAGGGGCACCACCACGGTCACCGAGAGCGCGATACGGGTGGCGAGCTTCACGACCCGCTCCGGGCTTCGGGGACGCGCAGGACGAAACCGACGCCGCGCACGGTGTGGATCAGCCGCGGGCGCCCGCCCTCCTCCAGCTTGCGGCGCAGGTAGCTGACGAAGGTGTCGACGGCGTCGGTGCGCACCTCGAAGTCGTAGCCCCACACCCGGTCCAGCAGCTGGTCCCTGGTGAGGACGATCCCCGCGTTGCGCACCAGCTGGACCAGCAGCTCGAACTCGCGCCGGGTGAGGTGGAGCTCGGCTCCGTCGTGATGTACCTGCCGACTGGCCTCGTCGATCACCAGCGGGCCGGCGCGCAGGACGTCCGACGCAGGGGCCTGGGCCGGCCGGCGGCGCAGCAGGGCGTGCAGGCGCAGCACGAGCTCCTCCAAGGCGAAGGGTTTGACCAGGTAGTCGTCGGCCCCGGCCTGCAGCCCCGCGATCCGGTCCGCGACCTCGTCGAGGGCCGACAGCATCAGAACGGGAGTCTCGTCGCCCTGGGCGCGCAGGCTGCGGCAGACCTCCGTGCCGGTCAGGCCGGGCATCGAGACGTCGAGTACGAGGACGTCCGGGGCGTGGCCGGCGAGCAGGCGCAGCGCGGCGGGGCCGTCCTCGGCGAGGAACACGGTGAAGCCGCTCAGCCGCAGCCCGCGCTCCAGCGAGCGGCGGATGGCGGCGTCGTCGTCCGCCACCAGTACCAGTCCGGTGGATGTGCTGCCGGTCACACTGCCCTCCTCGTGCGCGGCCCCGTCGGAGGCCGGGCCGACCCTCTCACGGCCGCGGGAGCGCACGGAAGCCGGGGTGCGGAGCGGGGTGGATGCGCGGGGACGCCCCGGCCCGGGCGGGACTGCGCCCGGGCAGCCGTGCTCGCGCGCCCGTGAGGGCGAGCGGGGTGAAAACGGCGCGCACACAACGGCCTTCCGGGCCCTTTCCGATGTCGTGAATCCTTCCTTGACACGGTAGTGGGGCACCCTCACACTGACGTTGCGTTCACCGCAATCCGTTTCGCTATACGCACCGAGGTGTCATGAAGATTCCCGTGTGCCGACTCGCCGATCTCCCGCGAGGCGAGGCCTGCAGGCTCGACTCCGATCCTCCGATCGCGGTGTTCCATACCGAGGCCGGCGAGGTGTACGCCATCGACGACACGTGCACCCACCAGGACGCCTCGCTGTCCGACGGCTGGCTCGAGGGGTGCGAAGTCGAATGCCCCCTGCACGCCTCGAAGTTCGACCTGCGCACCGGCAGCGTCGACTTCCCGCCCGCCAAGCGCCCGGTCCGCACCCACCAGGTCCTCGTCGAGGACGGCACGGTGTACGTCCTGCCGTCCCCGCAGCCCGGTGCGGCCGCCCACCGGGCGGAAGGCCGCGCGTGAAGACCGTGGCCGTCGTCGGCGCCTCGCTGGCCGGCCTGTCCGCCGCCCGTTCGCTGCGCGAGCAGGGCTATGACGGGCGGCTCGTCCTCATCGGCGGCGAAGCACACCGCCCTTACGACAGGCCCCCGTTGTCGAAGGAGTTCCTCGCCGGCGAGATCGACGAGGACGCACTCGCCCTCGAAGCGGAGGGCGAGGACCTCGCAGCCGTGTGGGAGCTCGGTGTGCGGGCCGTCGGGATCGACACCGGGTCGTGGGCCGAGCACCACGTACGGCTCGCCGACGGCCGGTCGGTCCGGGCCCACGGCATCGTGATCGCCACCGGCGCCGCAGCCCGGACCCTGCCCGGGAGCGAGCACCTCGACGGCGTGCACGTCCTGCGCACCCTGGACGACGCCCGCGCGCTGCGGGCCGACCTGGCCCGCGGCGGCCGACTGGTGGTCGTGGGCGGCGGGTTCATCGGAGCCGAGGTCGCCTCCACCGCGCGGCGGCTCGGCCTCGACGTTACCGTCGTGGAGGCGGCGCCCACACCGCTGGCCGGCCCGCTCGGCAGGGAGATGGGCTCCCTCGTCTCCCGGCTGCACGCGGACCACGGCGTCCGCCTGCTGTGCGGAACGGGCGTACGCGCACTCGCCGGTGCGGCCAGGGTGGAGGCCGTCGTACTCGACGACGGCCGCCGCCTCGACGCCGACACCGTGGTCGTCGGAGTGGGCGCCCGCCCGTGCACCGACTGGCTGGCCGGGTCCGGACTGGACCTGGACGACGGCGTACGGTGCGACGCGGCCGGCCGTACGAACGCCCCCGGCATCGTCGCCGTCGGGGACTGCGCGGCCTGGTACGAGCCCGCGGTCGGGGCCCACCGCCGGGTCGAGCACTGGACCGGCGCGCGGGAGCGGCCGGCCGCGGCGGTCGCCGCCCTGCTCTCCGGCGGGCAGGGCGTGCCGCAGGCGCCCCGGCCGCCGTACTTCTGGTCCGACCAGTACGGGACCCGGATCCAGTTCGCCGGGTACGCCGCGGAGGCCGACAGCGTCACGGTCGAGGAGGGTGCGGCGGCCGACCGCAGCTTCCTCGCGGTCTACCGGAGCGCGGGCCGGCCGGTCGCGGTGCTCGGCCTGAACCAGACGCGGCTGTTCACACGGTGGCGGCGCCGGCTGGCCACCGTCGAGGCCAGGACGGCCGGTTGACCCACGGAGGGTCCCGGTCCGGCGTCCCTGCGCCCCCGCCCGCTCCCACCCGATGCCCCCGATGCCCCACGCCCCGAACCACGACGTTCCGCGAGGAGTGCACGTGACCACGACCGGCCTGCCGGAAAGCCTGATCGCCACCCTCCCCGGCGAGTACTACACCGCCCCGGACATCTTCCGGCTGGAGCAGGAACGCATCTTCGAGGCGATGTGGTTCTGCGTGGGGCGCTCGTCCGAGCTGGCCAAGCCGGGCGCCTTCCGTACCGTGGACGTGGGCCGCGAGAGCATCCTGGTGACGCGGGCGCGCGACCACGCGATCCGCGCCTACTTCAACGTGTGCCGGCACCGCGGCGCCAAGCTGTGCACGGAGCAGACCGGCGAGGTCAGGCGGGCCTTCCAGTGCCCGTACCACGCCTGGACGTACGACCTCGACGGCAGGCTGATCGCCGCCCCCAACCTCACGAAGATGCCCGACGTCGGCCGGACCGAGTTCGGGCTGGCGCCCGTGCCCGTACGCGAATGGCTCGGGTACGCCTGGGTCTGCCTCGCGGACAGCCCGCCCTCCTTCGAGGAGCAGGTCATGGGCGCGGCCGTCGAGCGGCTCGGCGACGCGGAGTCCATCGCGCGGTACGCCGTCGAGGACCTGGAGGTCGGACGGCGGATCGTCTACGACCTCAAGGCGAACTGGAAGCTCATCATCGAGAACTTCATGGAGTGCTACCACTGTGCGACGATCCACCCCGAACTCACCGAGGTGCTCCCGGAGTTCGCCGACGGCTACGCGGCGCAGTACTACGTCGGACACGGGGCCGCCTTCGGCGAGGGCATCCAGGGCTTCACCGTCGACGGCTCGCAGGGCCTCGACCGGATCCCCACCGTCTCGCCGGACCAGGACCGCAAGTACTACGCGATCACCGTGCGGCCGCAGGTCTTCGTCAACCTGGTGCCGGACCACGTGATCTTCCACCGGATGTACCCGGTCGCGGCCGACCGCACGATCGTCGAATGCGACTGGCTCTACCTCAAGGACGTGGTGGCGGGCGGCACGGACGTCAGCCGCTCCGTCGAGCTCTTCGACCGCGTCAACCGCCAGGACTTCGACGCCTGCGAGCGCTGCCAGCCCGCGATGAGCTCCCGCATGTACGCCAAGGGCGGGGTGCTCGTCCCCAGCGAGCACCACATCGGGGCGTTCCACGACTGGATCCGGGAGCGCCTGGGCCCCGGGCACGGGCAGCCGCGGTAGGAGCCGTCGAAGCGGCCGCTCAGCCCAGGTGGCCCATGCGGTGGCTGATCTCCTGCGCGCCCTTCAGCAGCAGCGGCGCCAGCTCGTGCATCCGCTCCTCGGTGAAGCGGTAGCTCGGCCCCGATGCGCTGATCGCGGCGATGACCACGCCGTCCCGGTCGCGGATCGGGGCGGCCATGGCGTGCAGCCCGATCTCGTACTCCTCGAACGTCATGGCGTACCCGCGGTCCAGGGACGCGACGAGGTTCTTCTCGAGCTTCGTCCTGGCGGTCAGGGTGCTCGGCGTGTACTTCTTCAGGCCGGCTTCCGCCAGCAGTTGCACGCGCTGCTTCGCCGGGAGGTGCGCGAGGAGGACCTTGCCGCTGGAGGTGGCGTGCAGCGGGGTCAGCTGGCCGACCCAGTTGTGCGCCGTCACCGCGCCCGGGCCGCGCACCTGGCAGAGGTTGATCGCGTACCGCTCTTCCAGAATGGCGATGTTGACCGTCTCGCCGAGCTCCTCGGCCAGCCGCTCGCACACCGGTCGGCCCACCTGCGTGATGTCTATCCGCCCCGTGACCGCGCCCGCGAGCCGCACGATGCCGAAGCCGAGCCGGTACTTGCCGCGCTCCGTGGCCTGTTCGACGAGGCCGCGCGCCTCGAGCGCCCCGAGCAGCCGGAACGCCGTCGACTTGTGGACGTCGATCTCCGCGGCCACTTCGCTGACGCCCGCCTCGCCGCGCTGGGCGAGGATCTCCAGCACGCTGACGGCGCGGTCGACGGACTGCACCCCGCCCGCCGGGGCGCCCGCGGTTTCGGTGGCTGCCTCGTAGTTGCTCATGGCGAAACTATACGCGCCGTCATCAACAGCCGGCCGGGGCCGAGACGAGGCCGGAAAGTTGCGCGGAACGCAACCTGGTGCGCATGGCGATACCCGTACTAGCATGCGCCGCATCTTGACGGCTGGGGGCAGCCCTCGGCCGGAGACGACGGAGGGACGAAACTCCGATGGTGCCCCAGCATTACGACTTCGTCATCGTCGGCGGCGGCTCGGCCGGCAGCGCCCTGGCGAACCGGCTCTCCGCGGATCCCGGCAACCGCGTCCTGGTCCTCGAAGCCGGCCGCCCGGACTACCCGTGGGACGTCTTCATCCACATGCCCGCGGCGCTCACGTTTCCCATCGGCAGCCGCTTCTACGACTGGAAGTACGAGTCCGAGCCCGAGCCGCACATGAACGGGCGGCGCATCTACCACGCCCGCGGCAAGGTGCTGGGCGGGTCGAGCAGCATCAACGGAATGATCTTCCAGCGCGGCAACCCCCTCGACTACGAGCGCTGGGCCGCCGACCCCGGCATGGAGACCTGGGACTACGCGCACTGCCTTCCCTACTTCAACCGGATGGAGAACTGCCTGGCCGCGGACCCGGAGGACGAGTTCCGCGGCCGCACGGGACCCCTCGTCCTGGAGCGCGGCCCGGCCTCCAGCCCCCTCTTCCCGGCCTTCATGGAGGCGGTCCGGCAGGCCGGTTTCCCGCTGACCGACGACGTCAACGGCTACCGGCAGGAGGGCTTCGCGGCCTTCGACCGCACCATCCACCGCGGGCGGCGGCTGTCCGCCGCCCGGGCCTACCTGCACCCGGCCGTGAAGAGGCCCAACCTCGACGTGCGGACCAGGGCCTTCGTGACCCGGATCCTCTTCGAGGGCAAGCGCGCCGTCGGCGTCGAGTACCGCCGCGGCCGCGGGGCGCCCCGGCAGGTGCGCGCCGGCGAGGTGGTCCTGTCCGGCGGTGCGATCAACTCCCCGCAGCTGCTCCAGCTGTCCGGGGTCGGCAACGCCGACGAGCTGCGGGCCCTGGACGTCGACGTCGTCCACGACCTGCCGGGCGTGGGGGAGAACCTCCAGGACCACCTGGAGGTGTACGTCCAGTACGCCTGCAAGCAGCCGGTCTCGATGCAGCCCTACCTGAAGTGGCGACACCGCCCCTGGATCGGCCTGCAGTGGCTCTTCCGTACCGGCCCCGGCGCGACCAACCACTTCGAGGCCGGCGGTTTCGCGCGGAGCAACGAGGACGTCGCGTACCCCAACCTGATGTTCCACTTCCTGCCGATCGCGGTCCGCTACGACGGCTCCGCGCCCGCCGGGGGCCACGGCTACCAGGTGCACGTCGGCCCCATGTACTCGGACGCCAGGGGCTCGGTCAAGATCAGGAGCAAGGACCCCCGGGTGCACCCGGCCCTGCGGTTCAACTACCTCTCCACCGAGCAGGACCGGCGCGAGTGGGTCGAGGCGATCCGGACCGCCCGCACCATCCTCGGCCGCCCGGGACTGGCCCCGTACAACGACGGCGAGATCTCACCGGGGCCGGAGGTCGAGAGCGACGAGCAGATCCTCGACTGGGTGGCCAGGGAGGGCGAGACCGCCTTGCACCCGTCCTGCACCGCCAGGATGGGCACCGGCGAGGGGGCGGTCACCGATCCGGCGAGCCTGCGCGTGCACGGCCTGGAGGGGCTGCGCGTCGTGGACGCCTCCGTGATGCCCTACGTGACGAACGGGAACATTTACGCACCCGTCATGATGGTGGCCGAGAAGGCCGCCGATCTCATCCTGGGCAACGAGCCGCTGCCGCCGTCCAAGGCCGAGTTCTACCGGCACCACCGCCTCCGCAGCGAGGCAGAGCAGGGGCAGCACCCCGGCCACACCTGAGGAGGAGCGGCATGTCCGCCCGGCCCACGCCGTATCCCGAACGCCCCGTACAGACCCCGGTCACCGGGGGCGGCCTGGCCGAGCTCCTGCGCCGGGTCCGCTACGAGGTCCTGCCGGCGAAGGCCACCGAGGACAAGGTGCTGGCCCACGTCCCGGCGGACGTGCCGGTCACGGTCACGGCCTCCCCCGCCAAGGGCATCGGCCCGACGCTGGACCTCGCCACCCGCCTGGCCGGGCACGGCTACCGGGTCGTCCCGCACGTCCCGGCCCGGCAGATCGCCGACGCCGGCCACCTCGCGGACATCGTGGACCGGCTCGTCGCCGCCGGCATCGAGGACGTCTTCGTACCGGCCGGCGACGCCGACCCGCCGGCCGGGGCGTACGACGCGGCCCTGCCCGTACTGCGCCGGCTCGGCGAGCTGGGCAGCCCGTTCACGCACGTCGGCATCACCGGATACCCGGAGAGCCATCCCCTCATCGACGACGACGTCACCGTCCAGGCGATGCGGGACAAGCAGCCGCACGCGACGTACATCGTCAGCAACCTGTGCTTCGACCCGGCGACCCTGCGCCAGTGGCTGGCACGGGTGCGCCGCCGGCAGATCGTGCTGCCCGTGCACGTCGGGGTCGCCGGCCCGGTCGAGCGCGCGAAGCTGCTGTCCATGGCCACGAAGATCGGCGTGGGGGAATCGGCCAAGTTCCTCACCCGGCACCCCTCGTGGTTCCTGCGTTTCGCCGCGCCCGGCGGCTACTCCCCGGAGCGGCTGCTGCGCCGCAGCGCGCCCGCGCTGGGCTCGCCCGAGGCCGCGGTGGCCGGGCTGCACCTGTTCACGTTCAACCAGATCGCCGAGACCGAGCGCTGGCGCCGCGCGATGCTGGAGCGCATCGGAGGCTGAGCGGTTGAGCGCGCCGCCCGGCCGCCGTGCCCGGGCGCCCGTCCCCCTTGACGTACCGCACCCCGTGGGCGATCGTGTCGTTCCATTCCGAGCAATACGATGCGCAATACGCAACGCACATACCGGTGTTACCCGTATGGAGGCTCCGCGCGTGGCAGATCTGTACGTCGGTGGGAAGTGGCGCGAAGCGGTGGCGGGCGGCCGTCGGGACATTCACTGCCCCGCCGACGGCGCGCTCGTGCGGACCGTGTCCGAAGCGACGCGGGCCGACTCCGAAGCCGCGATCGCCGCCGCGCGCAGCGCCTTCGACGAGGGGCCGTGGCCGCGCACACCCGAGCGGGAGCACGGTGCGGTGCTGCTGCGCACCGCCGGGGTGCTGGAGCGCGAGGCGAAGGAGTTCGCCCGCGCCGAATCCCTCGACACCGGCAAGCGCCTGGTGGAGAGCGAGTACGACGTCGCCGACGCCGTGGCTTGTTTCCGGTACTTCGGCGGGATCGCGGGCACCAGCGCGGGCCGGGTGGTCGACACGGGCCGGGAGGACGCCGTCAGCCGGGTCGTGTACGAGCCGGTCGGGGTCTGCGGGCTGATCACCCCGTGGAACTACCCGCTGCTCCAGGCCGCGTGGAAGGTCGCGCCCGCGCTCGTCGCGGGCAACACCCTGGTCCTCAAGCCCAGCGAGCTCACCCCGTCCACTTCGATCCTGCTCCTGCGCGCGCTGGAGGAGGCCGGACTGCCCGCCGGCGCGGCCAACCTCGTACTCGGAGCGGGGGCCGAGGCCGGCGCGCCGCTCGCCGGGCACCCGGGCGTGGACATGGTCTCCTTCACCGGCGGCCTCGAGACGGGCAAGCAGGTCATGGCGGCCGCCGCGGCCACCGTGAAGAAGGTCGCGCTCGAACTGGGCGGCAAGAACCCCAACGTGGTCTTCGCCGACGCCGACTTCGAGGCGGCCGTGGACTTCGCCCTGACCGCCGTCTTCCTGCACTCCGGGCAGGTCTGCTCGGCCGGCGCCCGCCTGATCGTCGAGGACCCGCTCCACGACGTCTTCGTCGACGAGGTCGTACGCCGTGCCCGCACCATCCGGCTGGGCGGTCCCTTCGACCCCGCCGCCGAGACCGGGCCGCTGATCTCCGCCGCCCACCGGGCGAAGATCGAGGAGTACGTCGCGGCGGGCCTCGCGGAGGGTGCCGTACTGCGCTGCGGGGGCCGGCGCCCCGAGGACCCCGCGCTCGCCACAGGCTTCTACTATCCGCCGACCGTGCTCGACGCGTGCCGCCCGGACATGCGCGTCGTACGGGAGGAGTCCTTCGGCCCGGTGCTCACCGTCGAGCGGTTCTCGGGCGAGGACGAGGCCGTACGGACCGCCAACGACACGGAGTACGGGCTCGCCGGCGCAGTGTGGACCCAGGACGCGGGCAGGGCCCAGCGCGTCGCCCGGCGGCTGCGGCACGGCACGGTCTGGATCAACGACTACCACCCCTACGTCCCCCAGGCGGAGTGGGGCGGCTTCGGGCATTCGGGTGTCGGCCGCGAGCTGGGCCCGACCGGACTGGACGAGTACCGCGAACCCAAGCACATCTGGCAGAACATCCAGCCGAGGGCGCAGCGCTGGTTCCGCGGCTGAGCCGGTGCCATCCGAAGAGAGGCCGACAGTGACCGCAACGAAGACAGAAGTGCCGTCGCCGCGCGGTGCGTCCGGGGACGGGACCCCCGTGATCTCCGTCCGCGGCCTGTGGAAGGTCTTCGGGCCCAAGGCGGCCCGGGTGCCGGACTCGCCCGAGCTGTGCGCCCTCTCCCGCCGCGAGCTCATGGAGCGCACCGGCTGCACCGCGGCCGTACGGGACGTGGCCTTCGACGTGTCGCCCGGCGAGGTCTTCGTCGTCATGGGCCTGTCCGGTTCCGGGAAGTCGACGCTGGTGCGCTGTCTGACCCGGCTGATCGAGCCGACGGCGGGCGAGCTCGTCTTCGAGGGCGAAGACATCCGCGCTGCCGACCGATCGAGGCTGCGCGAGCTGCGGCGGCGCAAGTTCGCGATGGTCTTCCAGCACTTCGGGCTGCTGCCGCACCGCCGGGTCCTGGACAACGTCGCGTACGGGCTGGAGATCCGCGGCATCGGCCGGGCCGAACGTACCCGGCGCGCCATGGAGGTGGTCGAGCTGGTCGGCCTCGCCGGGTACGAGCACTCCTACCCCGACCAGCTCTCCGGCGGCATGCAGCAGCGGGTCGGGCTGGCGCGCGCCCTCGCCGGGGACCCGGACGTGCTCCTGTTCGACGAGCCGTTCTCCGCACTCGACCCGCTGATCCGCCGGGACATGCAGAACGAGGTCGTCCGGCTGCACCGCGAGGTCGGCAAGACGATGGTGTTCGTCACCCACGACCTGTCCGAGGCGCTGAGGCTCGGCGACCGCATCCTCATCATGCGCGACGGCCGCACGGTCCAGTGCGGTACGGGCGACGAGCTGGTGGGCGCGCCCGCCGACGACTACGTCCGGGACTTCGTGGCGGACGTGCCGCGCTCGCGCGTGCTCACCCTGCGCTGGATCATGCGCCCGGCCCGCCCGGACGATGCACTCGACGGGCCGGAGCTCGGCCCGGACACCGTGGTCCGCGACGCGACGCGCGCCGTCCTCGCGGCGGACCGGCCCGTGAAGGTCGTCGAGAACGGGCGGCTGCTGGGCGTCGTCGGCGACGAGGAGATGCTCGCGGTCGTCGCCGGCCCGGAGGGCGGTGCGTGATGGCCGTCCTGGCAGCGGCGAGCGCGCGGCGCACGCCCGTACGCGGCGGGCGCGCCCTGGTCGCGGCCGCGGTCCTCGTCGGGTGGGTCGTCCTCTGGCTCGCTCTTCGCGGCCTCCACACGCTTCCCCTCGGCGCCGCCGAACTGACGCCGCTCCACCGGCGGTTCAACGAGATCAACGACGCCGTCGGCGCCGGCCGCAACAGCAACCCGGTCTTCCTCTACCTCTTCAACGAGATCCGGCTGGTCATCGACAACCTGGTCACCTTCCTCCAGGCGCTGGTCGCGCAGCCGTCCTACGGCCGCCCGGTCCCGGTGATCGGCTGGCTGGGCGTGGTCGCCCTCGTCGGATACGTCTCGTGGGTGTTCGGAAACGTCAGGGTGGCGGCGCCGGCCGTCGCCGGATTCGTGCTGTTCGGCCTCCAGGGGCTGTGGCGCGAGAGCATGGACACGCTCGCGCTGACCGTGGCGGCCGTCCTCGTCTCGCTGCTCATCGGCATTCCGCTCGGTGTCTGGGCGGGGCTGTCGGACCGGGTGCACCGCCTGGCGACCCCGGTGCTCGACTTCATGCAGACGATGCCGACCTTCGTCTACTTGGCCCCGCTGACGCTGTTCTTCCTCATCGGCCCGGCGTCCGCCACGATCGCCACGCTGGTCTTCGCGACCCCGCCCGCCGTACGCCTCACCGCGCACGCGATCCGCTCGGTCCCCGCCACCACGGTCGAGGCGGCCGAGTCGCTCGGTGCGACGCGGCGCCAGACGCTCGCCACCGTGCTGCTGCCGATGTCGAAGCGGACCGTCGTGCTGGGCGTGAACCAGACCATCATGGCCGCGCTGTCCATGGTCACCATCGCCGCGCTCATCGACGCGCCCGGGCTGGGCAAGACCGTCGTCAAGGCCCTGGAGACGCTCGACGTGGGCACCGCGTTCAACGCCGGGCTCGCCATCGTCGTACTGGCCATCGTGCTCGACCGCGTGACCACCGCGGCGAGCGTGCGGGTGGAGGACGCCGGGCGCCGCGGCGGGCGCGCGGCGCGGTGGCGCCGCCCGCTGCTCCTCGCCGGCGGTGTGCCCACCGCCGTGTGCATCTGGCTCTCCCACACCTACGTATGGGCGGCGCAGTTCCCCGCCGGCTCCGGTCTCGGCGGGGCGATCGCCCGTACGGCGGACTCCGTCACCGCCTGGGCGCAGGGCAGCTTCTCCGGGGTGACGGGCGGCGTGCGCGACGTGGTCACCACCCTGCTGCTCAATCCCTTCGAGGCGCTGCTGACCGGCTCCCCGTGGTGGCTGGTCGGCGCGGTGGTCGTGGCCCTCGGCGCGCTGCTCGGCGGCCGGCGCGCGGCGGCCACCGCGGCGGTGTGCGTGGCGCTGATCGTCGGGACGGGCCTGTGGCGGGACAGCATGACGACGCTGGCCTCCAGCATGGTCGCGACCGTCATCGTCCTGGCCCTCGGCGTCGTGGTGGGCGTGTGGATGGGGCGCAGCGCCCTGGCCGACCGGCTGGTCCGCCCCGTACTCGACGCGGGCCAGACGATGCCGGCGTTCGTCTACCTGGTGCCGTTCCTGGCCCTGTTCGGCGCGAGCCGGTTCACGGCGATCGTGGCGGCGATCGTCTACGCGGCCCCGGTGACGGTGAAGATCATCGCGGACGGGGTGCGCGGGGTACCGCAGAGCACCGTGGAGGCGGCGGTGTCGGCCGGCTCCAGCACCTGGCAGATCATCACGAAGGTCCAGCTCCCGATGGCCCGCGGAGCCCTCGCGCTCGCCACGAACCAGGGGCTGATCTACGTCCTGTCGATGGTCGTCGTCGGCGGGCTGGTCGGGGCGGGCGCCCTCGGCTACGACGTCGTGGCGGGCTTCTCGCAGGGCCAGCTGTACGGCAAGGGGCTGGCGGCGGGCCTGGCCATCGTGCTGCTCGGGGTCATGTTCGACCGGATCACCCAGGCGGCGGCGCACCGGGCGGCAACAGCCCCCGGCGGGCGCTGAGGCGGAAGAAGGGGCAGGACACATGGCAGGGAACCTCAACACAGGACCGGCGCCGCAGCGGCGCCCGGCCCGGCGGGCGGCGCTGGCCGGTCTGTCGGCGCTGGCCCTCGCGCTCGCCGGATGCAGCGGCGCGAAGGTCGGCGAGACGGGCGCCGGGCCTTCGGGCGGCGGAGGCAGCGCAGGGAAGTGCGGGTCCTTCAACCTCGCCGTCAACCCGTGGGTCGGCTACGAGGCCAATGCGGCGGTCATCGCGTACGTCGCGAAGAAGGACCTCGGCTGTGAGGTGACGAAGAAGGACCTCAAGGAAGAGGTCGCCTGGCAGGGGTTCGGCACCGGCGAGGTCGACGCGATCGTCGAGAACTGGGGCCACCCGGACCTGAAGAAGAAGTACATCGAACAGCAGCAGACGGCCGTCGCCGCCGGGGAGACGGGCAACAAGGGGGTCATCGGCTGGTACGTCCCGCCGTGGCTCGCGGAGAAGTACCCGGACATCACCCAATGGCAGAACCTCAACAAGTACGCGGACCAGCTCAAGACCTCGGAGTCCGGCGACAAGGGCCAACTGCTCGACGGGGACCCGTCGTTCGTCACCAACGACGGCGCCCTGGTGAAGAACCTGAACCTCGATTTCAAGGTGGTGTACTCGGGGAGCGAGGCCGCGCTGATCCAGGCGTTCCGCCAGGCCGAGGCCAAGAAGACGCCCGTCATCGGCTACTTCTACGAACCGCAGTGGCTCTTCTCCGAGCTGAAGCTCGTCAAGGTGGAACTGCCGGAGTACAAAACGGGCTGCGACGACGACCCCGAGAAGGTGGCCTGCGACTACCCCGTCTACGCGCTGGACAAGATCGTCAGCAAGAAGTTCGCCGATGCGGGCAGCCCGGCCTACCAGCTCGTGAAGAACTTCAGCTGGTCGAACGAGGACCAGAACCTCGTGGCGAAGTACATCGCGCAGGACAAGATGTCGCCGGACGACGCCGCCAAGAAATGGGTGGAGGCCAACCGCGCGAAGGTCGACGCCTGGCTCGGGAAGAAGAGCTGATCCGCCCCACGTTCCCGCGTACCGCACCGGGGGGGGGGGGGGGGGGGGGGGGGGGGGGGGGGGGGGGGGGGGGGGGGGGGGGGTGGGGG
>NZ_JBVIGX010000005.1:0-105127 GCF_055570595.1 Streptomyces sp. NPDC031132 | reverse complement strand
GGAGATGCGACCCTCGTCGAGAGAAAAACCCCCCCCCCCCCCCCCCCCCCCCCCCCCCCCCCCCCCCCCCCCCCCCCCCCCCCCCCCCCCCCCCCCCCCACGGCTGTTTCGGCCCTCTGTGCAGGGGAGTTGCGTCGCATTCGACGCTCTTGACACCGCCCTGGGCGACCGGCACTGTGTGTTGCGCAACCTGCACCACGTTGCGCTGACGGCAACTCGATTTCGTTCGAATCGGAGGGGCGGAGATGGCGGGACCGCGCGTGGTCATCATCGGAGCGGGTGTCGTGGGTGCAGCGCTGGCGGACGAACTGTCCTCGCTCGGCTGGACCGAGCTCACCGTGGTCGACCAGGGTCCGCTCCCCGCCACCGGCGGCTCCTCGTCCCACGCCCCCGGCCTCGTGTTCCAGGCGAACCCGTCGAAGACCATGACCGAACTGGCCCGCTACACCGTCGAGAAGCTCAGCACGCTCGACGTCGACGGGCAGCCCTGCTTCCTCCAGGTCGGCGGGCTCGAAGTGGCCACCACCGCGGAGCGCCTCACCGATCTGCGGCGCCGGCACGGCTGGCTCACCTCCTGGGGCGTCGAGGGCCGCCTCGTGGACCCGGACGCATGCGTGGCGCTGCACCCCCTGCTCGACCGCGACCGCGTGCTCGGCGGACTGCTGGTCCCCACCGACGGCCTGGCCAAGGCGGTGCTCGCCGTGGAGGCGCAGCTCCGGGCCGCCCGCGCCCGGGGCGTACGCCTCCTGGAGCGCCACGAGGTCCTGGACATCCGTACCGAAGCCGACGACACCACGGGAGGCGACCGCGTCACCGCCGTCGTCACGGACCGCGGTGAGATCCCCGCCGACATCGTCGTGTGCTGCGCCGGCATCTGGGGCCCCAGGGTCGCCCGCATGGTCGGGATGAGCCTGCCGCTGACCCCCCTCGCCCACCAGCTGGCATGGACCGGCCCCGTCCCCGCACTCGCCGGACAGACCGAGGAGGCGGTCCGCCCCATCCTGCGCCACCAGGACGCCGACCTCTACTACCGGGACCGCTACGACCGGCTGGGCATCGGCTTCTACGGACACCGCCCGATGCCGGTCTCCGCCGACGACATCGCGCCGGTCGACTCCTCACCCGACATGCCCTCCGTACTGCGGTTCACGGCCGACGACTTCGCCGACGCCTGGACCGAGACCCGGTCCCTGCTGCCCGCCACCCGCGACGCGAAGGTCGAGGAGGGCATCAACGGACTCTTCTCCTTCACCACCGACGGAATGCCCCTGCTCGGCCCGTCACCCGACGTCAAGGGCTTCTGGGTCGCCGAGGCCGTCTGGGTCACGCACTCCGCGGGCGTCGGCCGCGCCATGGCCGAATGGCTCGTGGACGGCCACTGCTCCTCCTTCGACCTGCACGCGTGCGACGTCAACCGCTTCGAGCCGCACCAGCTCGCCCCCGCGTACGTACGCGCCCGCGCCTGCCGGAACTTCGAAGAGGTCTACGACATCCTCCACCCGCTCGAGCCCGCCGGTGCGCCCCGCCCGCTGCGCACCAGCCCGTTCCACGTCCGGGCACGTGCACTCGGCGCCTTCTTCCTGGAGGCCTCCGGCTGGGAACGGCCCCAGTGGTACGCCGCCAACGAGCCCCTCCTGGACCGGTGGGACATCCCGGTACCGGGCGACTGGGCCGCCCGGATGTGGTCGCCGATCGTCGGCGCCGAGGCCCTGGCCACCCGGGAGAGCGTCGCCCTGTACGACATGTCGGCCCTCAAACGGCTGGAGGTCTCCGGCCGCGGAGCCGCAGCCTTCCTCCAGCACCTGACCACCTCCGACGTCGACAAGTCCGTCGGCTCGGTGACGTACACGCTGATGCTCGACGAGAGCGGCGGCATCCGCAGCGACATCACGGTGGCCCGCCTCGCCCGGCACCGCTTCCAGATCGGGGCCAACGGCAACCTCGACCTGGACTGGTTCACCCGCCACCTCCCCGAGGACGGCTCGGTCGCCGTACGGGACATCACCGCGGGCACCTGCTGCATCGGCCTGTGGGGGCCGAAGGCGCGCGAGGTGCTCCAGCCGCTCACCGACGCCGACTTCTCCAACGAAGGCCTGCGCTACTTCCGGGCCCGCAGCGCCCACATCGGGGCCGTCCCCGTCACCGCCCTGCGCCTCAGCTACGTCGGGGAGCTCGGCTGGGAGCTTTACACGAGCGCCGACATGGGGCTGAAGCTCTGGGACACGCTCTGGGAGGCCGCGCAGCCGTACGGCGGCATCGCGGCCGGCCGCGGCGCCTTCAACAGCCTGCGCCTGGAGAAGGGCTACCGGGCCTTCGGCACCGACATGGGCCGCGAACACGACCCGTACGAGGCCGGCCTCGGCTTCGCCGTCAAGACGGGCAAGGGCGATTTCCTCGGCCGGGCCGCACTGGAGCGGCGCGCCGCCGACGTCCGGCGCCGCCTCACCTGCCTGACCATCGACGACCCGAGCGCCGTCGTCATGGGCAAAGAGCCCGTGTACGACGGGGACCGGCCGGTCGGCTACGTCACCAGCGCCGCGTACGGCCACACCATCGGCAAGGGCATCGCCTACGCGTGGCTGCCCGCGGAGCTCGCCACACCGGGCCGCGCCCTGGACATCGGCTACTTCGACCTGCGCATCGCGGCCGTCGTCGCCGAGGAGCCGCTGTTCGACCCGGGGATGCGGCGCCTGCGCGGCCTGTCGGGAGAGGCCCGATGAGCCCCCGGACCCCGGGCGCCGCCCTGCCCGAGCACCCGGCGTGGCTGTGGCGCACGCCCGAGCCCAAGCGCAGTTACGACGTGGTCGTCGTGGGCGGCGGCGGACACGGCCTGGCCACCGCCCACTACCTGGCGAAGAACCACGGCATCACCGACGTCGCCGTCCTCGAACGCGGCTGGCTCGCCGGCGGCAACATGGCCCGCAACACCACCATCATCCGCTCCAACTACCTGTGGGACGAGAGTGCCGGGATCTACGAACACGCCCTCAAACTGTGGGAAGGGCTGGAGGAGGACCTCGACTACCCCCTCCTGTTCTCCCAGCGCGGCGTGCTGAACCTGGCCCACACCCTCCAGGACGTACGGGACGGCGTGCGCCGCGTCGAGGCCAACCGGCTGAACGGCGTGGACGCCGAATGGCTCGACCCCGCGCGGGTCAAGGAGGTCTGCCCGATCGTCGACACCTCCCCGGACGTGCGGTATCCGGTCATGGGCGCCACCTACCAGCCGCGCGCGGGCATCGCCAAGCACGACCACGTCGCCTGGGGCCTCGCCCGCGCGGCCGATGCCGCCGGCATCGACCTCGTCCAGAACTGCGAGGTCACCGGCATCGACGTACAGGACGGCCGGGTCACCGGGGTGCAGACCTCGCTCGGCCCGATCGCCGCCGGCCGCGTCGCCCTCTGCGCGGCCGGGCACTCCTCCGTACTGGCCGCGATGGCCGGTTTCGAGGTGCCCCTGCAGAGCCACCCGCTGCAAGCGCTGGTCTCCGAGCTGCTGGAGCCCGTCCACCCCACCGTGGTGATGTCCAACGCGGTGCACGTGTACGTCAGCCAGGCCCACAAGGGCGAGCTGGTCATGGGCGCCGGCATCGACGCGTACAACGCGTACACGCAGCGCGGCGCGTTCCACATCATCGAACGCCAGATGGCGGCCGCCCTCGAACTCTTCCCCGTCTTCGCCCGCGCGCACGTCCTGCGCACCTGGGGCGGCATCGTCGACGTCAGCCCCGACGCGTCCCCGATCACCGGCCTCACCCCGGTGGAGCACCTCTACCTCAACTGCGGCTGGGGCACCGGAGGTTTCAAGGCCACACCCGGGGTCGGCTGGGCCTTCGCGCACACCATCGCCCACGACGCCCCCCACACGCTCAACGCCCCCTTCACGCTGGAACGCTTCACCACCGGCGCGCTCGTCGACGAGCACGGCGCGGCCGCGGTGGCCCACTGAGGAGCCGAGACGATGCTGCTCATCCCCTGTCCCTGGTGCGGGCCCCGCGACGAGGCCGAGTTCCACTACGGCGGCCAGGCACACGTGCCCTACCCGGCGGACCCCGCGTCCCTCAGCGACGAGGCCTGGGCCCGCTACCTCTTCTTCCGCGACAACCCCAAGGGCCCCTTCGCCGAGCGGTGGAGCCACGCGGACGGCTGCCGCCGCTGGTTCAACGTCGTCCGGGACACGGCGACCAACGAGATCCGCTCCGTCTACCGGACCGGCGAGCCGGGGCCGGTGAGCTCATGACCGCACACCCTTTCCGGCTGCCCGACCGCGGCCGCATCCGGCGCGACCAGCCGCTCCGCTTCCGCTTCGACGGAGTGGACTACCAGGGCTACCGCGGTGACACCCTTGCCTCGGCGCTGCTCGCCCACGGCGTCCACCAGGCCGCCAGCAGCGTCAAACTCGGCCGCCCGCGCGGGATCTTCACCGCCGGGGTCGAGGAGCCGAACGCCGTCGTACAGATCGAGGAACCCTTCCCCGAGCCGATGCTGCCCGCCACCACCGTCGAGCTGTACGACGGACTCGTCGCGAGCAGCCTGCCCGGGCAGGGCCGGCTCGCCACGGCACCCGACCCCGCCCGCTACGACGCGATCCACGCCCACTGCGACCTGCTCGTCGTCGGCGCGGGCCCGGCGGGCCTGGCTGCGGCGACGGCGGCCGCCCGCAGCGGGGCGCGCGTGATCCTCGCCGACGACCGGCCCGAGGCGGGCGGCAGCCTGCTCGGCACGGGCGAGCTGCCCGAGTGGGCCGCCGCGGCCGGCGCGGAGCTCGACGCGGCGCCCGAGGTCCGCGTACTGCTCCGGACCACCGTCTTCGGGTACTACGACGACAACCACGTGCTCGCCGTGGAGCGCCGCACCCACCACCTCGGCGCGCAGGCCCCCGCGCACGTCTCCCGCGAGCGGGTGTGGCGGATCCGGGCGCGCCGGGTCGTGCTCGCGACCGGCGCGCACGAACGCCCGCTCGCCTTCGCCGACAACGACCGCCCCGGCGTGATGCTCGCCGGGGCCGCCCGTACGTACCTGCACCGGTTCGGTGTCGTACCGGGCCGCCGCGCGGTCGTGTTCACCACGAACGACAGCGCGTACGCGGCGGCGCTCGATCTGGCCGCGGCGGGTGTCGCGATCGCCGCGGTCGTCGACGCGCGGCCCCGGCCGGGGGAGTGGGCGGGCCGGGCCGTCGAGGCCGGCATCGAGGTGCTCGCCGGGCACGTGGTGACGGGCACCACGGGCGCACCCCGGGTCTCCTCGGTGACGGTGTCCGGTCCCGGGGAGGGCTCCGAAGCGTCCGGTCCCGGGGAGGGCTCCGCGGTGTCCGGTCCCGGGGAGGGCGCCGCCACCCGCGAGATCCCCGCCGACCTCCTGCTCGTGTCCGGCGGCTGGAACCCGGTCGTCCACCTCTTCAGCCAGGCCGGCGGGCGCCTGCGGTACGACTCCGCGCTCGGGACGTTCCTACCGGACGGCTGCCGCCAGGCCGTGGAGGCCGCCGGCGCGGCCCGCGGCGAGTTCGACCTCTCCCGCTGCCTGGCCGAGGGCCGGGCCGCGGGGACCCGGGCCCTCGAAGCCGAGGGCTTCACCGCCCACGGCGCGCTCCCGCTGCCGTCCGTCGCCGCACGGCCCCGGACTCCCGCCCGGCACCTGTGGGCGGTCCCCGGCGCCGACACCGCGCGCAGCTTCGTCGACCTCCAGCGCGACGTCACCGTCGACGACCTCGCCCGCGCGACGGGCGCCGGCCTCCGCTCGGCGGAACACCTCAAGCGCTACACCACGGCGGGCACCGCGAACGACCAGGGCAAGACCTCGGGCGTGCTCGCGAGCGGAGTCGTCGCGCACCTGCTGGGCGTCGACGTCGGCGAGCTGGGCACGACCACCTTCCGCGCCCCGTACGCCCCGGTCTCCTTCGCCGCGCTCGCCGGGCGCGACCGCGGCCTGCTGCACGACCCCGTACGTGTGACCGCCCTGCACGACCGGCACGTTGCGCACGGCGCCGAGTTCGAGAAAGTCGGCCAGTGGAAACGGCCCTGGTACTACCCGCAGGCCGGCGAGGACAAGACGGCGGCGGTGCTGCGCGAATGCCGCGCCGCCCGCGAGGGCGTCGCCCTCATGGACGCCTCCACCCTCGGCAAGATCGACGTACAGGGGCCGGACGCCGGAGTTTTCCTGGACCGGCTCTACACCAACATGATGAGCACCCTGAAGACCGGCATGATCCGCTACGGCGTCATGTGCCGCCCGGACGGGATGGTCTTCGACGACGGCACCGCCATCCGCCTCGCCGACGACCGCTACCTCCTCACCACCACGACCGGCAACGCCGCGGCCGTACTGGACTGGATGGAGGAATGGCTCCAGACGGAGTGGCCCGGACTGCGCGTGCACTGCACCTCGGTCACCGAACAGTGGGCCACCGTGGCCCTCGTCGGGCCCCGCTCCCGGGACGTCCTGCGCGGGCTCGCCCCCCGACTCGCGGTGGACGCGGCCGACTTCCCGTTCATGACCTGGCGGGACACGGCCGTCGCCGGGATCCCGGCCCGTGTGTGCAGGATCAGCTTCTCCGGCGAACTGGCGTACGAGATCAACGTGTTGCCGTGGGAAGCCCCAGGGCTGTGGGAGGCGCTGTACGAGGCGGGCCGGCCCCTCGGCATCACCCCGTACGGCACCGAGACGATGCACGTCCTGCGCGCCGAGAAGGGCTACCCGATCGTCGGCCAGGACACCGACGGCACCGTGACCCCGCAGGACCTCGGCATGAGCTGGGTCGTGTCCCGCAAGAAGCCCGACTTCATCGGCAAGCGCTCGTACACCCGGCCCGACACCGCCCGGCCCGACCGCAAGCACCTCGTCGGACTGCTGCCGGACGACCCCGGCATCCTGCTGCCCGAAGGAACCCAACTGGTCGCCGCCGCACGACTGCCCGAACCGCCGGTGCCGATGCTCGGACACGTCACCTCCAGCTACCGCAGCGCGGCGCTCGGCCGGAGCTTCGCGCTCGCCCTGGTCAAGGGCGGTCGGGACCGCATCGGCGACCGGCTGTACGCACCCGTGGGCGGCGGCCTCGTCCCGGTCACCGTCACCGGTCCCGTCCTCTACGACCCCGAGGGGGCACGCCGCGATGGCTGACACCGCCGCCCGCCGCGCCGGGCCGAGCCCGCTGGCGCCGTACGCCGAACGCTTCGCCGCCGCCACCCGCGCCTCGGGCGGAGCCCTGCGGCTGGCGGAACTGCCCTTCCTCGCCCAGGTCGACGTACGGCTCGACCCCAAGGGCCCGGCCGCGGACGCCGTCGGACTCGCGCTCGGCTTCCCGCTGCCGCTGGAGCCCAACACCATCGCGCACGGCGGGGAGTTCGCAGCGCTGTGGCTGGGCCCGGACGAATGGCTCGTCATCGGTCCGGCCGGAACCCGGACGCACCTCGAGGCCCGGCTGCGGGAAGCCGTGGGCGAACGGCACGCGGCGGTCGTCGACGTCTCGGCACAGCGCACCACCCTGCTCGTCGGCGGGGACCGGGCCGCCGAACTCCTCGCGCACGGCTGCGCCCTCGACCTGCACCCCCGCGCCTTCGGCGCCGGACGCTGCGCCCAGACCACGCTGGCCCGGGCCCAGGTGGTGCTGGTCCCGGGCGACGAACACCGGCCCGGATTCCGGGTCCTGGTGCGCTCCTCGTTCGCCGGCTACCTCGCCGAATGGCTCCTCGACGCGGCATCGGAGTACATCTGGAATTCCCCCGACACCCCCTAGCGTGGCACCGGTCGTGCGACCAGGGAACGCGATGGTGCCCGGAACCAGCCGTACAGGCCGAGGAGATGATGTGCGCAGCTTGCTGTCGGCGTCGAGGAACGAGCATGCAGAAACCTTCCGCCGTGCCCGGTGGGCCAGAGCCCGCCGGGCTGCGGCCACCGCAGGCCTCGGCGCCGCGGCCCTCGTGATGACCCTTCCGGCCGTCGCCGTCGCCGACGTGATGCCGCCTCTGCCGCAGAACGCGAACGGCCTCGAGCAGACCTTCTCGCCCGCCTTCGACTACGACGGGGACGGCTGTTACGCCACCGCCGCCATCAGCGGCAGCGGCGCGCTCAACCCCGGTCTCAAGCCCGGCGGAGCGGTGAACGGCCACTGCCGGGACTACGCGCAACTGCAGAACTCCAACACGTACTCCCGCGAGAAGTGCAACAACGGCTGGTGCGCCGTCATGTACGCCGGCTACTTCGAGAAGGACCAGGCCACCCTCGGCCCCGCGGCCATCGGGCACCGCCACGACTTCGAGCACGTCGTGGTCTGGATCAAGGACAACGAGGTCCAGTACGTGTCGACTTCGCAGCACAGCGGCTGGAAGTGGTACCCCCGCTCACAGGTCCGCTTCGACGGGACGCACGCCAAGGTCGTCTACCACAAGGACGGCGCCTCGACCCACTTCTACCGTCTCGCCAACGGCAACGACGAGCCCGCGGAGAACCACACCGGCAACTGGTTCTACCCGCGCCTCGTCGGCTGGAACGGCTACCCGGCCGGGCTCCGCGACAAGCTGATGACCGCCGACTTCGGCTCCGCCACGATCAAGATCTCCGACGGCCGCTTCAACGACGCCCTGAACGCCGCCAAGCCCCCCATCCCGTTCGACCCCCACGCGTAACGCCCGGCGGGGGCGGGAGAGCCCGGCGGCGAGACCCTCGGGCGCAGCGCCGTCCCGAGCGGGCGCGGCCGCGGGCTCGCCCGGGGCGGGCGGGTGCCGACGTGCGAGACGCCGGGGAGGGAACATGGTCGGGTGCGAAACCTTCCAGGGCGTGACCAGGGTGCCGAGGGCGGCGAGGCGGCAGAGCGGGCCTCGGGGCCCGAGGGGGCCGACCAGCGGGTGCTGGGGGAGGCGCTGCTCGATGCCTGCCGTGATGCGGGGGCGTCCATCGTCATGCTCTACCTGCCCGACCCCGCCCGGCGCGTCCTGCACCTGGCGATGGCCGCCGGGGTGTCCCGCGAGTTCGCGCTGCCCTGGTCCCGCGTCGGGCTGGACGATCCCATCCCCGTGGCCGACGCCGTCCGTGACGGCCGGCTCGTCTGGCTCGGCGGCCAGGAGGAGACGGCCCGCCGCTACCCGCGCCTCGGCCTGGTCCTCCCGTACGACTTCGTCCTCGTCGCCGCCCCGCTCCCTGCCCGGGCCTCCGACCCGGAGGGGGCGTCGGAGGCCGGTCTCGTACTCCTGTGGCCCGGCTCCCACGGGCCCCGCCTGACCGAGGCGGAACGCCGGTCCGTGGAGTCGTACTGCCACCGTCTCGCGCACATCCTCGGACAGGCCGCCGACGACGGCCGCCCGATCCGGCCCCCGGCGCACCCGGTCATACTGCGGCCGCTTCCCCCACCCACACCCGGGCCGGTCGAGGCGGCCGCCGCCCTGGCCTTCGTCCGCAGGCTGCCCGGCGGCAACTGCGCACTCGACCTGAACGGCACGATCACCTTCATCACCCCCGAGGCCGCCGAGCTGCTCGGCGCCCCCGTCTCCCAGCTGCGCGGAGCCCTGCCCTGGGAGGCCCTTCCCTGGATGGACAACCCCACCATCGAGGACCACTACCGGGCCACCGTGATCAGCCGGATGCCCCGCAGCTTCACCGCCGCGCCCCCGATCGGCCGGTACCTGCGGTTCGACCTCTACCCGGACGACACCGGGATCAGCGTCCGCATCAGGCCGGTCGCCGACCAGCCCGCCCCGCCGCCCGCCGCCCCGACGGCGGCCTCCGCGGAGCCGTCGCCCAGCCGGGCCACCGCCCTCTACCAGCTCATGCACCTGGCCGCCACCCTCACCGAGGCCGCCCACGCCCAGGACGTGGTCGACCAGGCCGCCGACCAGCTCGTCCCCGCGCTCGGAGCCCAGGCCATGGCCCTCCTGGTGGCGGAGGAACAGCGCCTGCGCATGGTCGGGCACCGCGGCTACCCGGCCGAGCTCATGGCCCGCTACGACGGCATGCCCCTCAGCCTCGACACCGCCACCACCCACGGCCTGCGTACGGGCAACGCGCTGTTCTTCGGCAACGAGAGCGAGCTCCTGGCCGCCTTCCCGGCCATCGTGGTCGCGGACGGCATGGCCGCCTGGGCCTTCCTGCCGCTGATCGCGTCCAAGCGCCCCATCGGCACCCTCGTCCTCGCCTACGCCCGGCCCCGCACCTTCGCCCCCGGCGAACGGGCCGTCCTGACCTCCATCGCCGGACTCATCGCCCAGGCCCTGGACCGCGCCCGCATCTACGACTCCACCCACCAGCTCGCCCACAGCCTGCAGACCGGCCTGCTGCCCCACGCCCTGCCCCGCATCCCGCACCTCGAAGTGGCCGCCCGCTACCTGCCCGCCGCGCACGGCCTCGACATCGGCGGTGACTTCTACGACCTCATCCGCATCGACGACACCACGGTCGCGGCCGCCATCGGCGACGTCCAGGGCCACAACGTGAACGCCGCCGCCCTCATGGGCCAGGTCCGCGCGGCCGTCCACGCCACCGCCGGCGCACCGCCCGCAGAGGTCCTGGCCCGCACCAACCGGCTCCTGACCGACCTCGAACCGGGGCTGTTCACGAGCTGCCTGTACGCCCACATCGACCTGGCGGCCCGGACCGCCCACCTGGCCACCGCCGGCCACCCGCCACCCCTGCTGCGCCACGCCGACGGCCCGACGCAGATGCTCCACCTGCCGCCCGGCCTGCTCCTCGGCATCGACCCCGACGCCTCGTACACGGCCGTCGAGATCCCCTTCACCCCGGCCACCCTCCTCACCCTCTACACCGACGGCCTGGTCGAGGTCCCCGGCGAAGACCTCGAGGAAGCCATCGCCGCGGTCGCCGCGCGCATCACCGCAACCCCCGAAGACCAGCCCCTGGACGATCTGGCCGACGACCTCATCGACCACGCCCGGAGCGGCGCCCCCCGCACCGACGACACCGC
Organism: Streptomyces sp. NPDC031132; assembly: GCF_055570595.1. Classification (NCBI taxonomy): domain Bacteria; kingdom Bacillati; phylum Actinomycetota; class Actinomycetes; order Kitasatosporales; family Streptomycetaceae; genus Streptomyces; species Streptomyces sp. NPDC031132. Next base: position 94,218 of record NZ_JBVIGX010000005.1, on the reverse strand, counting down.
CCTCCTCCTCTTGCGCTCCCAGACGCCCTCGCGGGCTCAGCCGTAGACCATCGGGCAGCCGTAGGTCAGACAGTGGCGGGCCGCGTGGAGGTGGAGGGCGGTGTGGAACGTCCTGTCCGCGCCCGGGACTTCGCGCGCGGAGGCTTCGAAGAACCACGAGGTCAGGGCGAGGGGGCCGGAGGGGGCGAGGACCTCGGGCGGGAGCGGGAGGGACGTCGCCAGGAGCTCCGCCATCAGCAGCACCTGGGGAGCGCCGACGATGGCGACGGGGTCCTCGGGTTCCTCCCGCGTCGCCACCGTGATCTGCGAGTCGAGGGAGACCGGAACCAGCACGGACCAGGCGAGCAGGTCGTCCACCCCGTGTTCCCGGCACAGCTCGACGAAGCCGTCCATCGGGGGGACCAGCTTCTCCTCGAAGCGGGGCGCCGGGCCCGGCCCGGGTTCGTACGGCGGCAGTCCGCGCCGGCCCAGTTCCCGGTTCAGCCCGGACGCGATCTCCGCCCGGCCGCCCTCGTACGCACCGCTCCAGTCCTCCGCGGTGACGCTCACCATGTAGATGCCCATGGCCACAACGTAACGCGGGGCGCGGAACGTGACGGAGCCCGGGAGCATATCCAGCTCCCGGGCTCCAGCTTGCCACCCAATTGCGCACACCGGCGGCGTTTAAGAGTCGCGGATCATTCTGAGATCGACGTGTTCTGCCTTTGAACTACCGCGCCACGAGAGAGGCGCAGAGGGGACTTGAACCCCCATCCGTCGATGATCGTCCGCGCTCGGTCGATCCGGCGTTCGGCGGCGAATGCTGAGACTGGAGCGAGAATCTGAGTTTCACGGGGCCGCCTCTACCAGCTTGGGCCACCCCGGCACGTGTGCCGGGGGAGGGTTTCGAACCCCCAACTGACACCCCTCGGTCAGCTTCAACATCAGTTTCAGCTTTGCGCTTTGCGCGCACCCCCCCGCTCGCACAGGGGGCGATCTCGAGGCTACCGGAACAGGTAGCCGAACACCGCATCCCCGACGCGCTGGTCGGTGACCTCGGTGCCGTTGGCCTCCTCGCGGGCGAACTTGACGGCCTGCTGGAGCTTTTCGACCCGGTCGAGGAGCTCGTTGACCCGGCGGGCCGGCAGTGCACCGGAGAACTTCACCGTCGTCCAATAACCGACCGGGACGTCCTCGTAGTACACCTCGACCTGGGCCGGGTGCTTCTCCGTCGCCTCGGCCTTCACGTGGTTGCGCGGCACCTTCTTGGTGCGGATCGTGCGGACCGGGTCGGTCTTCCACGCGTCCGTCGAGGGGTCGAGGTTCCACGCCTCCGACGCGTCCAGGACGGGGAGCTTGCGTACGAACGTGTGCAGGTCGGTGAGCTGCTTCTCGAGGAACAGCAGGTACGGGACGGGTACTTGGGGCAGCAGGACCGTTCCGTCGACGACGACGTCCGCGGCCGCCGAGCGGTTCGCCCAGTCCTTCGTCGCCGTCACGTCGAACAGCCGCGTCAGCGTTCCCGCCGTCGCGCGCAGCACGTCCTCCGCCTTGACCTGCACCCGCGTGGACTCGGGCGGCAGTTGCTCGCCCTCCTCGTCCTTGGGCTGGTACGTCCGCGAGATGCCGGCGAGCAACGCCGGCTTCTGGACGTCCTGATGGGCTTGGGTCAGCTCCTGGAGAGACTTGGACTTGACGCCCTTCTCCACTGCGATGATCTGATTCAACTTCGGCACACGAGGAAGCTAACAGCACAACAGTCCACCGCACACCCGGGTTTTCGCGCGCCCGGCTCCCCCTGAACGCGCGCGGCCCGTTCCGCCGCCCGTGGTGGGCGGTGAAACGGGCCGTGGGTACGTCGGGACTGCGACGTGCGTCCTACGAGATCAGACCGCCGGGGCCGGGTACGTGGGGTACTCGACGCCCGAGACGTGCTGGACGACGCGGATGACCTGGCACGAGTAGCCGAACTCGTTGTCGTACCAGAGGTACAGGATCGCGTTGTCGCCGTCGACCTTGGTGGCGCCGGCGTCGATGATCGACGCGTGGCGCGAGCCGACGAAGTCCATCGAGACCGCGTCGGGGGCGGTGGTGAAGTCGATCTGACGCTTGAGCGGCGAGTGCAGGGAGACGTCGCGGAGGTGGTCGAGGACCTCTTCGCGGGTGGTCTCGCGGCCCAGGCGCAGGCTCAGGATGGCGATCGAGACGTCCGGGACGGGGACGCGGATCGAGCTGCCCGTGATCGGGGCCTTGAGGTCGGGCAGCGCCTTGGCGACGGCGGACGCGGCACCCGTCTCGGTGATGACCATGTTGAGCGGCGCGGAACGGCCGCGGCGGTCGGCCTTGTGGTAATTGTCCAGCAGGTTCTGGTCGTTCGTGAACGAGTGGACGGTCTCCACGTGGCCGCGCAGCACGCCGTACTCGTCGTCCATGGCCTTGAGCGGCGGGACGATCGCGTTGGTGGTGCAGGAGGCGCAGGACAGGATCTGCTCGTCCGGCTTGATCGTGTCGTGGTTGACACCGTGGACGATGTTCGGGACGTCGCCCTTGCCGGGGGCGGTCAGGACGACCTTGTCGATGCCCGGGCGCAGGTGCTTGGACAGACCCTCGCGGTCACGCCACTTGCCCGTGTTGTCGATGAGGATGGCGTCCTTGATGCCGTACGCGGTGTAGTCGACCTCGGACGGGTCGTTCGCGTAGATCACCTTGATCGCGTTGCCGTTGGCGACGATCGTGTTCGTCGCCTCGTCCACGGTGATGGTGCCCTGGAACTGGCCGTGGATCGAGTCGCGGCGCAGCAGGGAGGCGCGCTTGACGATGTCCTGGTCGCCGCCCTGGCGGACGACGATGGCGCGCAGGCGCAGGCCGTTGCCGGAGCCGGCCTTCTCGATGAGCAGGCGGGCGACGAGGCGGCCGATGCGGCCGAAGCCGTACAGGACGACGTCGCGGCCGTCGCCGCGCTCGATCTTGTTCGCACCGGTGGCACCGGCGACGGCCTCGGCGGTGAACTGCTCCACCGACAGACCGCGGTCGTCGCTCTTGTAGTCCGCGGCGAGCATGCCCATGTCGATCTGGGACGGGCCGAGATCGAGCGTGGTGAGCACCTGCAGGAACGGCAGCGTCTCGGTGACCGAGAGCTCCTCGCCGTCGATCTGCCGGGCGAATCGGTGGGTCTTCAGGATGCTGACCACCGACTTGTTCACCAAGGAGCGGCTGTGCAGCAGGATCGTCACGTCCTGCTCACGGTGCAGCTTCCCGATGATCGGGATCATCGACTCCGCGATCTCCTCGCGGTTTTTCCAGTTGGTGAACGAGTCGTCATTGACAGTCACAGGTTTATCTTTCGAGCTAGGCGGCGCTCACATGCTAACCCCACGCCACTTTGATCACTCAAGGGGTACCGTTCGAGTGGTGCTCTGTGGGGTTATGTCTCATATGCCCCTCGGGTGATCCTCTGAGCCGGCCCACGCGCCGGCGAAGGGCGCGGGGGAGGGGCGAGGGGTGGCGGTGAGGGGGCGGCCCGCCGTCGCGGAGGCCGAGGGCCGTCCGGGGGGCGCAGGGGTGAAGACGTACCCATCATGACAGGTCAGACGGTGTTTTCGTAGGACCAAGGGCACAGTCGATTGCCCTTGTTTGGGCACCTGTGCGGCTTTGAGAATCACCGTCATGAATCACTCGGCGAACATCAATCACCACGCAGTCCTCCGAGCCCGGGTGGCCCTTCTGGGATCGGCGAAGCCGTCGGTCCGTGAGCGGGTCGCGGCCTACCGCGTCCTGGCCCAGGTGAGCCCCCTGGCCTATCTGCCCCTGCTGTCCGCCGCACTGTGGAAGTACAGCCGTTACGAGTTCGCGCACCGGCCGGACATCGCGCTGGCCCTGCGCGCCGAGTCCGTCGCCGCCGCGCGGCGCATGTACGCCATGGAACCCGGACGGGCCGACCTCCTCGTCACCGCACTCATCCACTACCGGGAGCAGCTGATCCTCATGGACCGGCAGGAAGAGATCCGCGGGGTGGAGGAAGAGATCGCCCGCATGGAGTCCGCCGGGCGCTAGCCGCCCGTCGCGGGCACCCGGGCCGGCGGTGTGGCCGGTCCGGGTACCCGCGCTCGGAGCCGCCGCCCGAGCGGCGGCCCGGCCGGCTCAGCCGGCGATCGGGTACATGGACCCCCGGCGGCCCTCCGCCGAGGTCAGCCACTCCAGCTTCTGCGCCGTGTCGGTGGCCGGCAGCGGGGTGTGCAGCACGATCGACAGATCGGGCCGGGCCGGTACGCGCAACTGGGTCGACTCGACGAACAGCGTCCCCACGACCGGGTGCTCGATCTCCTTCTGTATCTGACCGCCGGGCCGGACGTCCCGCTGGTCCCACAGCTCGGCGAACTCCGGGCTGACCTCCCGCGCCTCCTCGACGACCGCCTGGAACCCCTCGTCCCCGGGCCGCTCCGAGCACGCCGCGCGGTACTGGGCGACCACGATGCAGGCGATCTCCTCCCAGTGCCTCGAACGGGCCTTGTAGATGGGGTCGGTGAAGAACGCGATCAGGCAGTTCTGCACGATCTCCGGGCGCATGCCGAGCACCAGCGCGGCCGCGTCGTTGTAGAGCACCGTGTTCCAGTACGCGTCCATGATGTGCGCGGGGAACGGCATCCACGCGTCGATCAGCCGCTTCAGCCCCTGGCACATGTCCCGGTCGGCCGGTGCCACCTCGAGGGCCGGAGGATTGAGCCCCGCCAGTACGTACAGGTGCCGGCGCTCGGCGCTGGTCAGCTTCAGGACCCGGCCGACCGAGTCGAGGACCTGCGGCGACACCGTGATGTCCCGACCCTGCTCCAGCCACTGGTACCAGGACACCCCGACCCCGGCGAGCACGGCGACCTCCTCCCGGCGCAGGCCCGGCGTGCGGCGGCGGGCCCCGCCGTCCGGCAGGCCCGCCTGCGTGGGGGTGATCCTCGCCCGTCTGCTCATCAGGAACTCGCGCAGTTCGGAACGGCGGTGCTTGTCGATCGGTGTAGCCACTAACTCCCCCTGTCAGCTGCCTGGTGGTGTCACCAACAGGATAAGTTCCCACTCTCCACGGGCGTTCCCGGGCCGCGAGGGTGGTGGCCATGGCGATCGATACTCATACGACGACGGCAACAACGACAGCGACGACCACGACCACCGCCACCGGCTCCGGGGCAGCTGCCCCCGCCCCCGGGAACGACCGGCTCACGGGCCGGGCCAAGCTGGTCCTCTTCGTGCTCTGCGCCGCCCAGTTCATGGTGGCACTCGACTTCTCCGTACTGAACGTGGCCCTGCCGGCCCTCGGCAAGGACCTGGGCCTGAGCCGGTCGGCCCTCCAATGGGCGGTCACCGCCTTCGCGCTGCCCTCCGGAGGCTTCCTCCTCCTCTTCGGCCGGATCGCCGACCTGTACGGCCGCAAGAAGCTGTTCCTGATCGGCCTCACGCTCTTCGGCACGGCCTCGCTGCTGGCCACCCTGGCCTGGGACCCGGCGTCGTTCCTGGCCGGGCGCGCCCTGCAGGGCCTCGGCGCGGCGGTCATCGTGCCGACCGGCATGTCCCTGCTGACCACCACGTTCCCCGAGGGCCCGCTGCGCGACAAGGCGATCGGCATCTCCGGCACCCTGCTGTCCCTCGGATTCACCATCGGCATGGTCCTCGGCGGCGTCATGACCGACACCCTCGGCTGGCGCTCCACGATGGCGCTGCTCGCGGTCACCGCGGTGATCGTGCTCGTCCTCGCCCCCGGTCTGCTGCCCGAGTCGCGGACCCCCGACCGGCCGCGCCTGGACGTACCGGGTGCCGTCACCGTCACCGGCGGTCTGCTCGCGCTGATCTACTCCCTGTCCACGGCGGCCCAGCGCGGCTTCGGCGGCATGGACGTCCGGGGCACGCTGCTCGCCGGTCTGGCCCTGCTCGTCGCCTTCGCCGTGGTGGAGTCGAAGACCGCGGCCCCGCTGGTCTCGCTGCCGATGCTGAAGCGGCGCACGATCGCCTGGGGGAACGTCGGCGGCCTGGTGACCTTCGCGATGATGTCGACGGTCGTCTTCGTCCTGACCCTGTACCTCCAGGAGACGCTCGAGCTGTCGTCCTTCCAGACCGGTCTGGTCTTCGGCGTCCAGGGCGTCGCATCGGCCCTCGCCGGCTCCTACGCACCGAAGGTCATCGGCCGCTTCGGCGCCCGGCGCACGCTGGTCGGCTCGCTGCTGGGCCAGGGGCTCCTGACCGCGGCCCTGCTCGCGGTGGGCGCCGATTCGGGCGCGCTGGTGGCGACCGTCGCCGTCTCGGTGGCCAGCATGTTCCACCTCGGCGCGATCATCTCGTACGGGCTGACCGTGACGAGCGGCGTGCCCGACGAGGAACAGGGCCTGGCGACCGGCCTGGTCACCACGACGCAGCAGGTCGGCCTCACCATCGGGATCCCGCTGCTCGGTGTCCTGGCCACCACGCAGGCCTCGCTCTTCGACGGGGTGCGCACGGTCCTGGCGATCGACGCGGCGATCGTGCTCGCGGCGGCGGTCCTGGTGGGCCTCGGCCTGGGCGGCCGTACGAAGAAGGCGTGACAGGGATCGAGGGCGCCCGGCTGCAGCCGGGACCGGGGACCGGAAGCGGAGAGCGACCTCCGCCCACCGGTCCCCGTCCGGTTTCCGCCGCGGACCCGTTCGCCCTCAGGCGCGCGTCCACCGGGGTGGGTTTCCCGGGGAGACGGGCTCCGGTGTGGGCTCCGGGCCGCGCAGGTGCAGGTCGCGGACCGTGGCCGCGGTCTCGCGTTCGAAGTGCTCCCAGGAGATCAGCCGTCGCCAGGCCGGATCCGGCCGCCCCGGCACGGTGGCCCCCCGCGCCGCCCACTCCCGGGCGAGTTGCTCGAACAGCGGGGCGGCCGCGGCCGCGTGGGCCGGTTGCCGGGGAGCGGGGACGTACAGGGGGCGGCCGCCGTCATCCGGAGCCGCCCGGTGTCGCGCCGTGGTGGCGAGCGTGGAGCGCGTCGTCGTCATGCTTGCGCAAACGATTCGCTGGGCGGCGGGGACACGGATGGCCGCCGGCCGGGGCCGGAGTCCGCGTCCGGCTTGGCGGCCCGGGACCCGGACAACCGGCCGACGCGCCGCGACTTCCTCCGGTATATGCGTCAATTCCCGTGTCATGTCCGGGAGTTCGGGCCGATTGGCCAGTCATTCGTTATGGCGGGACGGCGACTTCGGCAATGCCGATGCTTTTCCTCGAAAGGAACCCCGGGTTTCCGGACAATGTGACGGCCGGGCCCGGGAGGTGTCTCCCGCAGGTCGGCGGCGCCGCGGTGGGATCCCCGTTTCCCGGCGTCGGCGCGGTTTCGGCCCCGCAGGCCAGAAGTCTGCCGTTCTTGGCCGAGGCGGGCCTCGATCGATTTGGCGGTGCGTTCCTCTTGTCTCATCATGTGAACGGACATCAGGTTGCGGCGCGCTCGTCAACTCTGCGCAACGTACGCATTGTTGACTGATCAACGGGTGAGATCGGTGTGAGTTCCACCACGCCGCCCCGACGCGCCACCTGTCTCCCGCCTATTTCAACTTTCATCTTTCGAGGTAAAGGCAGCATGCCCGTCCAGCAGTTTTCAGACCTCGTGCGTTTCGCCCGTGACTCTTCTCCTTTCTACGCCGACCTCTACGCGGACCTGCCACCGCACGTGAGCCGGATCACCGACGTTCCCGTCGTGGACCAGGACAGGTTCTGGGCCGCCAACACCCTGCACGACAACCGCGTCCTGACCGCCCCCCTGGGGGAAGCCGTCGTGTTCAAGACGGGCGGCACCACGGGCACACCGCGTTTCTCCTGCTACACCCGCGAGGAATGGCAGGAGTTCGTCACCACCTTCGGCGCCGGGATGGTCGACGCGGGCCTGCGGCCCGGGCACAGGGTCGCCGACCTCTTCTACGCCGGTGAGCTCTACGCCAGCTTCCTGTTCATCCTGGACTCCCTCGCGCACGCCCCCGTCGCCAACGTCCGGCTGCCCATAGGCGGCGGTGCCCCGCTGGAATCGACGGTCACCACGCTCGAGGACTTCGCCGCCCACGTCGTCGCCGGCACGCCGACCACGCTCTGCCGCCTCGCCGAGCACCTGACCTCCGCCGGCCGCCAACTGCCCGGCGTCGAGTTCCTGTTCTTCGGCGGCGAGGCCCTCTTCGCCGACCAGCGCCGCCTCCTCGCGGCGGCCTTCCCCAACGCCACACCCCGTTCGCTCGGCTACGCCAGCGTCGACGGCGGCCTCCTCGGCCGCCCGGTACCCGGCACGGACGACGACCCGCGCACGCACCGCCCGTTCGCCCCGCACACCGTCGTCGAGATCCTCGACGAGACGACCGGCGAACCGATCCGCGAGCCGGGCCGGCCCGGGCGGGTCGTCGTCACGCAGCTCTTCCGCCGCCTCATGCCCGTCATCCGCTACCCCGCGGGCGACCGCGCGGAGTGGACCGACACCGAAGGCGGCGCCTTCCGCATCCTCGGCCGCGCCGAGGAAGGCGTACGCGTCGGCCCCGTCTCGCTGTACTGGCAGGACGCCACGGACGCCGTCGCCGAGGCCGACACCGACGGCAGGGTCACGGGCATGCAGCTCGTCGTCCGCCGCTGGGACGGCCGCGACGGCCTCGTCCTGCGCCTGGCCACCGCCCCGGGACAGGATCCCGCCGGCCTGGAGGTCTTCGCCAAGGAGGTCGTCACCGGGCTGAACACCGCCCGGCCGCTCTACCCCGACAGCGTCGCCGCGGGATTCGTCCACCCGCTCCGCGTCGAGTGGGCCCGCCACCGCGACCTGGTGGTCAACTCCCGCTCCGGCAAGCTCGTCCGCGTCATCGACGAGAGGCCGACCGCATGACCGCCCCCGCACCCGAGGCCGCCGGCCGACGGCTCCCCCTCGTCCTGCGCAACCGTGCCTTCGGGACCGTATGGCTGGGCCAGGTGCTCACCCAGGCCGGCATCCGCATGTTCCAGGTGGGCATCTCCTGGTGGCTGATCGGCTACGCCACCTCCGGCGACGGCGGATTCGCCGCCGGGCTGTTCATGACCGTCAGCACGCTGCCCGCCGTGGTCCTCGCCCCGCTCGTCGCCCGCGCCATCGGCCGCTTCGCCCACCGCTCACTGCTGCGCACCGCGGCCGGCGGCGCCGGAGCGGCCGCTGCCGCGCTGGCCGTCTGGGCCTGCGCGAGCGACCTGCCGGTCGCCGCGGCCTACGCGGCGGCCCTGGCCCTGGCGACCTGCCAGGCCTTCTTCGACCCGTGCCTGACCACCTCCGTGCCCGAGCTCGTGGACGACGAGGACATCGAGGCCGCGACCGGCTTCGAGCTGTCCACCCAGTCGCTGGCGAGCCTCGGCGGAGCCCTGCTCGGCGCCGTCGTCGTGGACGCGGCCGGGGTGGCCGGCCTCGCCGTGGGCTGCGCCGCCGCCTACGCCACGGCCGCCCTGCTCATCGCGACCGTACGGTTTCGTACCACCGGTGCCGACACCGCCGCGCATCCTGAGGAGGCGGAGCCCCGGCGGACACTGCGCCAGCTGCTGGGCACCATGCCGTACGTCCGCGGCATCCTGCTCTGCTTCACCGCGGCCAACCTCTTCACCACGGCCGTCTTCGTCGTCATGCCCCTGTACACCGCCTCCGTGCTGCACGGCGACGGCGGCACCGTCGCCCTCCTGGAGGCCTCGCTCGGCGTGGGCACGCTCATCGGCTCCTTCACCGGTGCACGGGTCCCCGGCCGGCCCGCCGTGGTCGGCACCGTGTGCCTCGCCGCGATGGCCGCCGCCCTCGCCGTGCCCGGCCTGGTCGCCGCGCGGCCCGTCATCGCAGGCGCCCTGCTGGTGACCGGCTGGTGCGTCGGGGTGATCGGGGTCCGCTTCGTGGCCCTGTTCCAGCGGCTGGTCCCGGCAGCCGACAAGCCCGCGTTCTTCGCCGTCATGCAGGCAGTCCTCGGCGCGACCTTCCCGGTCGCCTCGCTGCTCTTCGGGTTCCTCGGCGACCACCTCTCCGCCCAGACGCTGTGCCTGATCCAGGCCGCCGGACTCGTGCCCGCCGCCCTTGCCCTGGCCCTGCTGCCCGGCCACTCCCGCCCGGCGGGCGCACCCGACCCGGCCCCCGCGCCGGAGCCGACCCCCGCAGGAGGCGCGCGATGACCGCCGTGATCGAGCAGGCCACCCCGGCCGACATCGCCGATCTCCGCCAGCTCTACTACGCCGTCTACGGCCCGCACTACCCCACGGCCCTCGGCACCGACCCCGCCGAGATGTCCCGGCTCATCAGGGACCCGCACACCCTCTGGCTCGTCGCCCGCTGCCCCCGTACCGGCGCCCTCGCCGGATCCGCCGCGGTCCACAGCGAACCCGGCAGCCGCGTGGGCCGCCTCGAAGGGCTCGCCGTCCACCCCGATCAGCGCGGAACCGGGCTCGCCGGGCAGCTGACCGAGGCCGTGTGCGCCGGCACGCTCGATGCCGGGACGCTCGACTCGGTGTACGCCACCGTCCGTACGGTCAGCGCCGGACCCCAGCGCGTCGTGGCCCGCAACGGCTTCCGCCCCCTGGGCATCCTGCCCAACGCCGTGGAACTCAGCAGCCGCGAGAGCCTCGCACTCTACGCGCGTCACTCGCCCGGGGTGCTGGACCGCCGGGTACCCGTCGCCGAGGTGCCCGCCTCCTTGGTGCCGCTCCTGCGCACCGCCGGGGCGAGCCTCGGCATCAGCTACGCGGACGCCCGCCCCACGCCGCCGCTCCCCGCACCCGCCGGGCCGGCCGCACGGCCGCTGGAGATGATCGAGGCGCCGGCCTTCGTCCGCCGCCGCTTTCACCAGCACATCCCCGACACCGGCCGCTGGTTCTACCCCCTGCACACCCCCAACATCCTCCTCACCCCCGACGACGGCGGCTTCGAGGTGTACGCCTACCTCAACCGCACCGGCGGCTACTGCGCCCTGGTCACCGCCCACCCGGACCCGGCGGCCGCCGCCGGCTGGCTGGAGCCGGTCACCCGGACCCTCACCCGCGCCGGCGCCGGCTACGTGGAGGCGCTCGTCCCCCTGGAACACCACGCCGCGCTCTCGGCCTTCGCCGCCCAGGGCTTCATCGCCGGGGCGCTGTACCCGGCCATGCGCCGGGACGGGGACGGCTTCCACGACTACGTGGTGATGTCCCGGACCACCGAGCACATCGATTTCCGCGGCGTGGTCGTCGACCCGCCGCTCCAGCCCTTCCTCGATTCCTATGTGTCGGCGTGGGCGTCGACCCATCTGCCCGTACGTGAGGTTGCTTCATGACCCCTTCCACGACCCCTTCCACGACCCCCTCGAAACCCCATCTCGCCCCCGTCGACGTCCCCGACGCCGCGGCCCTCGGCCGGGTGCAGCAGCTCTGCGACCTGACCGAGCCCTACACGTCCGGCCGCGCCGAGGAAGAGATGTTCGCCGCCGCCATGGCGCAGATCAACACCTGGCACCGCGAGCGGTCCCCGTTCTTCCGCAGCCTGTACGACGGGGAGCGCCCGGACACCCCGTACGAGGCACCCTTGGTGCACGCGAACTTCTTCAAGCGCCACGAGGTCCTGTCCATACCCGAGGAGGAGGTCCACCTCCACCTGACCTCCTCCGGGACCACCGGACAGAAGTCGCAGATGTTCTTCGACGAGTGGACCATCCGCTCCGCCCAGCGCATGGTCGCCCGCATCTTCGACCACAACGGCTGGATCACCCCCGACCAGCCGGTCAACTACCTGCTGTACAGCTACGAGCCCGCCCGCGACCTCAACCTGGGCACCTCGTTCACCGACAACTACCTGTGCGACTTCGCCCCGGCCCGGCAGGTCGAGTACGCACTGCGCAACACCGGCAACGGCCACGAGTTCGACCCCTTCGGCTGCGTCGCCGCCCTGCGCCGCTTCGCCGAGGACGACGTGCCCGTCCGCATCCTCGGCTTCCCCGCCTTCCTCTGGTTCACGCTGGAGCGGATGCGCGCCATGGGCCTGGAGCCGCTGAAGCTCCCGGAAGGCTCCCTGATCATCCTCGGCGGCGGCTGGAAGGGCCACACCGACCGGCAGATCGGCAAGCACGAGCTGTACGCCCGCGTCACCGAGCAGCTGGGCGTCCCGTCCGAGCGGATCCGCGACACCTTCGGGTCGGTCGAGCACTGCATCCCGTACATCGAGTGCGCGCACCACAACCTCCACGCACCCGTCTGGTCCCGCGTCTTCATCCGCTCCACCCGCACCCTCGAGCCCCTCCCGTACGGCGAGCGCGGCTACCTGCACCTGGTGTCCCCGTACATCACCTCCGTACCGGCACAGAGCGTCGTCATGGGCGACCTCGCCTCGCTCCACCCGGGCGAGGAGTGCGGCTGCGAGCTGACCACCCCGTGGTTCACGATCCACGGCCGGGCCGGCGTCAGCCGCAACCGCAGCTGTGCCGTGGCCGCCGCCGAACTGATGAAGGGAATGTCATGACCGACACCATCAACCACCACTACTGGCAGGGCACCTTCATCGGGGACGACGAGGCCGCCCGCCGCCTGGCCACCCTGCCCACCGCCGTCGAGGCCGCACTCGGCGCACCGCTGGACACCGAGACCGTCCTCGCCGCCTGCGACGCCCTCTCCCGCGCCCTGCGCGACCCCGGCCACCGCGTACGGGAGCGGCTGGCCCCGCACCTGCCCGGGGACGGCGACACGGACCGCGAAGAACTCCTGGCCGAACTCGCCGACTTCCTCGGCCGCAGCTCCCTCACCCGCAAGCTCCGGCGCGAGCTGGGCAGCGCCGCCCCGCAGCGGCTGAACCGCCCCGACGCCAAGGAGACGGTGTACGAGGCCTGGGCGCCCGTCGGCCTGGTCGCCCACATAGCCCCCGGCAACGCCGCCACCGTGGCCCCGCTCAGCCTGATCGAGGGGCTGCTCGCCGGGAACGTCAACGTCCTCAAGACCAGCAGCTCCGACACCTTCCTCGCCCAGCACCTCCTCGCCGAACTCGCCGCGCAGGACCCCACCGGCGCCCTCGCCGAACGCATCATCGTGCTGCGCTTCCCCTCCTCCCGCCAGGAATGGCTGCGCCTGATGTGCGCCCCCGCCGACGCCGTCGCGGTCTGGGGCGGCGAGTCGGCCGTCGAAGGCGTCGCCGCCCACGTCCCGGCCGGCTGCCGCCTGGTGGAGTGGGGGCACAAGATCTCCTTCGCCTACCTCACGCAGGACGCCTGGGCGGACGAGGCGGCGCTGACGGCCCTGGCCCAGGACGTCTGCGTCTTCGAGCAGCAGGCCTGCTCCAGCCCCCAGGTCGTCTACCTCGACACCGATACCGGGAACACCGAGGTGCTGCACGCGTTCGCCGAGCGCCTCGCCGCAGCCCTCGACGCCCAGCCGGCGCCCGCCGCGGCGGACCTCGACCCGGCCGAGTACGCCGAGCTGACCACCACCGAGCACCTCGCCCGCCTCGAGGAACACCTGGGCCTCACCCGCGTCCTCGCCGCCCCCGACGGCACGTGGCGCGTCATGGCCGACACCCGACCGGCCCTCACCGCCTCACCGCTGCACCGCAGCGTCTGGGTGAAGCCGCTGCCCCGCAAGAGCCTCATCGCGACGCTGCGCCCCATGCGCCGCTACCTCCAGACGGCGGGCATCGCGGGCAGCCGCACCGACATCGCCGAACTCTCGGCCCTGGTCCTGGCCGCCGGAGCCACCCGGGTCACCCCCGTCGGCGCCATGACCGCGGGCTACGCCGGTGAACCGCACGACGGGGTCTACGCCCTCCAGCGCTACAGCCGGCGCGTCGCCGTCCAGGCCGACGAGCGCTTCGCCGCCACCGCCTGCCTCGACGACCTGGCCCGCCCGGCCGTCTTCCCGCCGGCCACCGGGCCGCTGCTGGACAAGGCCGCCGTCCAGGACCTCAACCGCGGGGTCGACCGGAGCGACGCCGAGCTGTACTTCCGCAGCGGGGGCAGCACGGGTACGCCCGCCCTGTCGCTGTTCACGTACGAGGACTACGACACGCAGATGCACGCCGCCGCCCGCGGGCTGCTCGCCGCCGGCTACGACCCGGCCCGCGACCGTACGGCGAACCTCTTCTACTGCGGCGGCATGTACGGCGGGTTCATCAGCTTCTTCTCCATCCTCGAGCGCCTGGGCGGCGTCCAGATGCCGATGGCAGCGGGATCCGACCACCGCGCCACCGCGGAGATGATCGCCGCGTACGAGGTGGACACGCTCTTCGGCATGCCCTCGTACCTCTGGCAGCTCCTGCACGAGGAGGCCGACCTGCTGCGCTTGTACGGAGGCCTGCGCAAGATCTACTACGGCGGCGAGCACTTCACGGACGAACAGCGCAGGACGCTGACCGAGAAGTACGGCATCGAGGTCATCCACTCCGTCACCTACGGCAGCACCGACCTCGGCCCGCTCGGCTACCAGTGCACGCAGAGCAGCGGCAGCGTCCACCACCTCCACGCCGACCTGCACACGCTGGAGATCGTCGACGTCGACGAGGACCGTCCCGTGGCGCCGGGGGAGACCGGCCGGCTCGTGTTCACCACCCGCTCCCGGCGGGGCCAGCAGCTCGACCGGTACGTCATCGGCGACCTCGGGCGCGCCCTGCCCGGACGCTGCCCCTGCGGAAGCCACGCCCCGCGCTTCGAACTGCTCGGCCGGCTGGGCGAGGTGATGCGGGTGGCGACGTACTTCCTCAACTACCGCCGTTTCGTGGCCATCGCGGGGGAGTACCTGGGGTACGGCGGTGAGCTCCAGGCGGTGCTGACCGCCGGGGCCGTCCGCGAGGGCCTCACCCTGCGGATGGAGAGCGCTCACGCCCCGGACCCGGACCGGGCGCGCGAGGCCTTCCTGGCCGGGTACCCCGAGGTGCGGTCGGCCGTGGCGGAGAAGCTGCTCGACTTCACGGTGGAGGTGGTGGACGGCGCCGCCCTGGCCCGTACGGCGACGAGCGGGAAGCTCCTCGCAGTGGTGGACCGCAGGCGGTAGCCCGGGGCCGGGCCGGGCGGTGCGTGCGGTGCGTGCGGTGCGTGCGGTGCGGATCTTAGACGCGGGAGGGGGTGCTTTTGGTCAAATCTCCCGTTCTCCTCACGCTGCCGCGCACGCTCAGTAGCGTCGGCCTCACAAGAGGTCCGGCGCGCGGCGGAAGCGGGCGCGGGGCGTGGACGGAGAGAAGAGGGAGCGGGCGCCGATGGCGAATGTGGAAGTCTCGTTGAAGGAGACGATGACCTCGATCGAGGGCACCCTGGGAGTCGCGCTGGTGGATTACACCAGCGGAATGGCACTGGGAACTCTCGGCGGCGGCAAGGAGCTCGACCTGGCGGTCGCCGCCGCGGGCAACACGGACGTGATCCGGGCCAAGGTCCGCACCATGGAAATGCTGGGCATGCACGATGACATCGAGGACCTCCTGATCACCCTGGGGAGTCAGTACCACCTGATCCGGCTGCTCAAGGGGCGGGAGAGCCACGGTCTGTTCCTGTACGTGGTGCTGGACAAGGCCAACTCCAATCTGGCGATGGCCCGGCACCAGCTCAAGCGCATCGAGTCCGCTCTGGAGCTGTAACCGCTCCCTTCTCGGGCCCACGCATGCCCACGAATTGAAGAACTCTTCAATCCGGCACATCCGAAATCGGTCAAGCAGAGGCGTGCGTGGGCCCAACGGGCGGAATGATGGGCGGTGGTGGCGGTCGAGCAACGGCGGGAGCGTTCGTGAGCATGCAGGTACCCCTGTACCAGGCGAAAGCCGAGTTCTTCCGCATGCTCGGACACCCCGTCCGGATCCGCGTCCTGGAGCTCCTGCAGAGCGGTCCGAGGCCCGTACGCGAACTCCTCGCCGAGATCGACATCGAGCCGTCCAACCTGTCCCAGCAACTGGCCGTCCTGCGCCGCTCCGGAATCGTCGTGTCCACGCGCGAGGGTGCGACCGTCAACTACGCCCTCGCCGGCGGTGACGTCGCCGAACTCCTGCGCGCCGCCCGCCGTATCCTCACCGAACTCCTGGCAGGCCAGAGCGAACTCCTCGCCGAACTGCGGCAGGTGGAGCCCGGGGCCGGTACGGCGGGCCGGGCTCCGGCCGCTGAGCGGCCCGGCGGCTGACCGCCGCCGGCCGCCGCGAGCGCGTCAGCCGAGAGCGTCGAGCAGCTCGCGCTCGCGGGCGGCGCCGAGGCCGGCGCGCCGTTCCCGGTCCAGACCCTGCTCACGTTCCCAGGCCAGCGTGTCGGCCAGCAGCTCCGCCCGGGGCCGGTGCCGCAGTCCCGCGGCGTGCGCCGCGGACCCGTCCCGGGCCGACGCGCCTTCCCAGCCCGCTTCGACCAGCCACATCGGCAGCGACTCGGCCCCCATGTACTCGGCCACACCGTTCGCCAGCAGCCACGCCGATTCGGCGGTGACCACCGGACCGGTGTGCCCGCCCGTCGTACGGGACAGCTCGATCCACTCCCGGAACGGAACGACCGGACCGACGGCGTTGTACGTCCCGGTGCTCCCCTTCTCCGCGGCGTCGAGCAGCCAGGCCGCGAGGTCCCGTACGTCGATCGTCTGCGTCGGTGCGGCCGGTTCGTCGGGAATCAGCATCGGCCCGTGCGGATCGCGCGCGGCGCGGGTCACCCAGTATCCGGAGCGTCCGGTGTGGTCCCCCGGACCGCCGATCAGACCGGCGCGCGCGATGAGGAGGCGCTCGCCGAGGGCGGCCGCCGACGCCTGCTCGCAGGCCGCCTTGGCCTGGCCGTACAGCCCGCGGTCGACCTCGCTCCGGTCGGTCGGAGGCAGGAGCGGCGCGGATTCGTCCGCCCCTGGCGTGGCGTGCGAGGCGTAGGCGCTGACCGAGGAGACGTAGGTCCAGTGCAGGGCCCGGGAGCCCAGTGCATCGAGCGCCCCACGGACGAAGCCCGGCTGCCACGACACCTCGAGGACCGCGTCCCACACGCGGTCGAGCAGGGGCTCGTACGCCGCAGGGTCGCGCCGGTCCGCGGCCACCAGCCGTGCACCGTCGGCGACTTCGCCGCTTTCGCCGCGCGCAAGGCACGTCACGCGATGGCCGCGCCCGATCGCCTGCCGCGACAGCTCCCGGCCCACCCATGCAGTACCACCCAGAACCAAGATCTCCATGCCGACACCCAAGCATCGGGAACCCCGGACATCCAGACGGATTCGCTGACGGCAGACCGGACGCCGGTGTCGGAGCCGCATTTGTAACGGCGCGAGCCGCTAGCCCGTACGGGTGAGGTCCCTGGGGGTTTTGTGCCGATCAGGCCGGGCTGATCGGCAAGACACCCCCTAGCCGCTGGTGACCGGGATGTTGATGCCGAGGTTCCGGATCAGCACCCACTCGACCTCGTCCCCGATGGGGAACTCGCCCTCGACCTCGGTGTCGGTGACGACCGGGAGGACCGTGCCCGTGGGGTCCTGCTCCACCAGATTGAGGTGGAGCACCTCGGGCGTCGGCACGATCGGCGGAGGGGCGAGCTCCAGCGCGAGGTGGAAGCCGGAAGAGGGGCAGGCGGCCACACCCTTCACCCTGACGGCGCGCCTGCCGCCGCTCGTCCGGTATTCCGTCGCCTTGAAGTGCTCGGTCTTGTACTCGCACGAAGGCCCGCCGGCCGGTTCAGCCATGTTCGCTCCTCTTGGACGGGGCGCTGCCCCGAGACCGGTGTTCGGCGCCGGCCCGTATCGGCAACACCCACACGGCATCACCCTCGGCGCTCCCGCCGGGCCGCGCAACTCCGGCGCCCCGGGATACCGGCCGGGCGCCCGGTCGGTGGCTAGCCTGGGCTGCATGAACTCCTCCGCCGCGCCCGGCCCCGCCTCCGCCCCCGCCCGGTACACCGTCGTCCTGCGCCCGGGGCTCGCTGAGCCCGGGGGATCCCCGCGCCGTGGCGTGCTGCGCACCGCGCTGGTCGAGGCCACCGGTGAATTCGGGGCCTCCGGCTATCCGCGGTACGCGGGCGAGGGCGTACAGGCCGACATCGACCCGAGGACCCGGACCGTCGAAGCGGTGACGGTCGACGGCGCGGAACTCCCGTACGGCTGGGTGGCCCAGGTGGCCGACGCCTGAGTCCGTGACCGGGGCGTTGTCAGTGCTCCCGCCTATGTTCAGCAGGTCCCGCCGATCGGCGTGGAACTCCCCTTGCTGCATAGGAGATGGGTGCGTTGTCAGACTGGGAGAGGTCGAGCACGGCCCGGGTGGTACCACCCGCGCGGCCGCGCAAGCTCGCCAAGGTCCCGTTCGTCGAGCTGGCAGACGGTCGCTTGCAGGGCGTGGTGTCCAGCGGTTCGGACATGGAGCGCGTCTACGTCTCGTCGGTCGCGGCCGGTACCTACGCGTTCGCCTGCAGCACCAACAACAACCGGCCCTGCGGTGGCGCCCGGGGCTCGTTCTGCAACCACATCAAGGCCCTGATCGCCGAAGCCGTGCTCCAGTACGGCGCCCCGCGCGTGGCCCGCTACCTGCGGGTCGAGGCCGCGGACGGTGAGCCGACGGCGGTGGGCATCACCGCCGACATGAGCAGCACCCGTCCCCCGCAGGGGGACAACAAGGCCGCCGCGCCCGTCTTCAGCCGGTTCCTGCGCCACCTGGCCTATCTGGAACTCGCCCCGACCACCGCGCCGTTGCCGGAGATGCAGTGGTTCCCGCCGACCAGGGCGGCGGCAGGGGTGTCCCCGCGCGGGCTCGGTCCGAGCGCGGGGGAGCGTACCGGCCTGCTCGCCGACACCATCGCCGGGCTCGACGAGGCCCTCGCGGCCGTCGACGCCTTCGACGGGGCCCTCGTCGCCGGTCTGCTCCGTCCCCGTCCCGCCGAGGCCGCCGGGCTGACCGCGCTCGCCCGGGCCGTCGCGGGGACGCCGCTGGCCGCCCGGGTCGCCGAAGCGGCCGAGAAGGCATCGGCCGGAGCCGCCGGCGAAGACCACTTCGTGGCCCTCGCAGCCGCCCGCACCGCACTGCTCGGCTCCGTCCACGACGCACTGACGACCCGCATCGACGAGATGACCGGTCGGCCCCACAGCGAGGAGGAGGCCCTCTCGGCGTCCGGCGGCCAACAGACGCCGAACCTGCTCGCCGCCGCCCGCACCTGGCTCTCGGATCTCGCCCGCGCCGGCTGGCAGGGCATCGACCACGACCTGGTCTCCGCGTCGGCGCCCGTCGTCTCCGCGATGCTCCCCGACCCGGAGCTGCGCCGCCTGGCGACGCTCCTCGACGGGTTCGCCGCCGAACTCGCCGCCTCCTGCCCGGGTGTGTCCCTGGACCTGGACCGCATCCCCGCGCGCCGCTGGGCCGACCTGTGGTCGCGCGCCCTGCTGCTGACGCTGCCCGGCGCGGCCGGCGAATCCGCCACCGGCACGGCCACCGGCCGGCTGCTGCCCCTCGGCCTCGACCTGCACGAGCACGCGACCGCCGTACAGGTCCAGGTCCACGCGGTGTTCGAGCCCGCGGACGGCTCCGCACCCCGCCTGGTGCGGGCCGGTGCATCGGTGCCGAAGCCCGACTCGGTCGTCGGAGCGGGCCTCTGGCAGCTGCTCCGCCCGCACATGTCGCTGCTGGCGGCCGCCGGCGAAGGCCGCTCGATGGAGCTCACCGACATGCCGATCACCGCCGAGGGCGACCTGATCTGGTGCGAGGCGTACGCGCGCTCGGGCGAGCCCGCAGACGCCTTCGCCACCGCCCGCGTGGCCCTGCCCGCTGCGACCGCTGCGGCGACGGCACCGCTGGACCGGCACCCGGTGCGCATCGCCATACCCGTCTTCCTGGAGGGCTACGCCACCCGGTCGGACGACGACGGCGCATTGACGTTGACCACCGCCGGCGGCGACCTCGCCGTCGCCGCCGACCGGATCCCGACCGCCGGACCCCTCACCCCGGAAGCCGTTGCGGCGTCGAGCGCGTGCATCGGCCTGCTCCGCTGGGACGCGGGGACCTTCACCGTCCAGCCGCTCGCCGTCGAAACCACCGTACGGAAGAAGGCGGTCGCGGTGCACGCCGGAGCATGGGCGGGCGGCACGGCCGACAAGGCCGGCGTGAAGGCCGAGAAGGCCGCCACCGACGCCGCGGCGGTGCTGCGCGAGCGAGCGGGAAGGCTGTTGCGGAAGTGACCGGACAGGAACCCGAGGTGCTCCCCACCCCCGAAGACAACCGTCGACAGGTCCTGTACTGGCGACTCCTCGCCCGCCTGTTCGACCAGGAGGAGCAGGCGACGCTGGAGTCGGCGAGCCTGGCCGTGGTCGAGGACATCGGCCTGCCGACCGCCCTCCTCGACCCGCAGGTGTCCGTCGACTCGGTCGTGCAGCGGCACCCGGAGCTGGCCACCGAGTTCGAGGGCCTGATGGCGCCGCCGGAGCCCCACCCGGACTCCGCTTCGGACGGCGAAGGTGACGACGGACGTGACCGCGCCGCCGAGGTACGGCGCGCAGCGCTCGTCTCCAAGGTGTTGCTCAACGTCTTCTCCTCGGGGTCCGGCACGGTCACCGCCGGGCAGCTGTCGCGCTGGCAGTCCGACGCGGCCTGGCTGGAGCGCTCGCTCGGCTGCAAGCCCGGCGAGCTGCGCGGCGCCCGCGCCGGCGGGATCGGCCCGGAACTCGGCGCCATCGAGGCCGACCTGGTCAAGCGGATGCACTTGCGCGAGGTGCTCGCCGATCCCGAGCTCGCCGCGCAGCTGACCCCGAGCATGTCCCTCATCGAGCAGCTGCTGCGCGACAAGAACAACCTGTCCGGCGTGGCCCTGGCCAACGCCAAGGCCCTGATCCGCCGCTTCGTCGACGAGGTGGCCGAGGTGCTGCGCACCCAGGTCGAGAAGTCCACGGTCGGCGCCCTGGACCGGTCGGTGCCGCCCAAGCGGGTGTTCCGCAACCTGGACCTCGACCGGACGATCTGGAAGAACCTCACCAACTGGAGCCCGGAGGAGGAGCGGCTGTACGTCGACCGCCTCTACTACCGGCACACCGCGCGCAAGACGACGCCGCAGCGGCTGATCGTGGTCGTCGACCAGTCCGGCTCGATGGTGGACTCGATGGTCAACTGCACCATCCTGGCCTCGATCTTCGCAGGACTTCCGAAGGTGGACGTCCACCTCATCGCGTACGACACCCAGGCGCTCGACCTCACCCCGTGGGTGCACGACCCCTTCGAGACCCTGCTGCGCACCAACCTCGGCGGCGGCACCGACGGCACCGTCGCGATGGCGCTGGCCCAGCCGAAGATCGCCGAGCCCCGCAACACGGTCGTCGTGTGGATCTCGGACTTCTACGAATGGCGCACCGAGCCGCTGTTCGAGAGCATGGCCGCCCTTCACCGATCGGGTGCCAAGTTCATCCCCGTCGGCTCGGTGACCAGCTCCGGCCGCGGCAGCGTCAACCCGTGGTTCCGGGAGCGCTTCAAGGACCTCGGCACGCCGGTGCTCTCCGGCCACATCCGCAAGCTCGTCCACGAACTCAAGACGTTCCTCGCCTGATACCCCTGTTGCCCTCATACCCGTCAATGCACTGAGAAAGGCCCTGACATGTCCGACCTGTTGCGTGCACCTGCCGAGATCAAGTACGCCGAGGAGCTGGCCTGGCTCGAGTCCGTCGACGACGGACCGAAGCCCTTCTCCTGGCGCCTCTCCCCGAAGATGGTCCGCCTGTTCATCCTGGGATCCGAGCGCTCCGACGGCCTCGACCGGGAGATCTCGCAGAAGTGGTACGGCGACCGCAGCTTCGTCGAGCGTTCCATCGTCACCCTGGCCTCCGACCGCGGCCTGCTGCTGATCGGCGACCCCGGCACCGGCAAGAGCTGGCTGGCCGAGCTGCTGTCCGCCGCGATCTGCCGCAACTCGACGCTGGTGGTGCAGGGTACGGCAGGCACCACCGAGGACCACATCAAGTACTCCTGGAACGTGTCCATGGTGATCGCCAAGGGCCAGTCGCGTGAGTCGATGATCCCTTCGCCGATCATGACGGCGATGGAGTCAGGTGCGATCGGGCGCTTCGAGGAGCTCACCCGCTCGACCAGCGACGTCCAGGACGCGCTGATCTCGATCCTGTCGGAGAAGTACATCTCGGTCCCCGAACTGGACAGCGAGAACATCGTCTTCGCCAAGCCCGGCTTCTCCGTCATCGCCACGGCCAACAGCCGCGACCGCGGTGTCAACGACCTGTCCTCCGCACTGAAGCGCCGCTTCAACTTCGTGCGCATCCCCGTGGTGACGAACAAGAAGAGCGAGGAGGAGATCGTCCGCTTCCGCACCGAGGAACTGCTGCGCCGCCACCAGATCGAGCTGGACGTGCCCCCGACCCTGCTCGACGTGCTGCTGCAGAGCTTCACCGATCTGCGCGCCTCGGCGGCCGCCGCAGGCAGCGACGACGAGAAACTCGAGTCGGCGCTGTCGACCGCCGAGCAGATCGGCGTCCTCGAGGACGCGATCCTGCACGGCAACTTCTTCGGTGAGCGCACCCTGACCGCCCAGACGCTGGCCTCCTCCCTCGTCGGATCGCTGGCGCGGCGCGAACCGGAGGACCTGGCCATCCTCAACAAGTACCTGCACGGCGTCGTCGAGCCGCGCAGCAAGGAAGAGGGCGGCTCCTGGCCGGAGTTCCTGGAGGGCGGCCGCAACGCGATCGCCACCCTGTCATGAGCAGCCCACAGGAGGGGACGACGTTCGACGCGCTGCGCAGCCAGCTGCAGGAGGCCGCCACGGCCTTCGCCGACGGCCCCGACGCGCTGGAGGGGATCCTCCTCGGCATCGTCGACGACGTCGACCGCGCGGTACGCGAACCGCTGGAGGTCTTCCCGGTCTGCCACCACTCGCCGGCGTCGGCCGTCGCGATGGCGCGGCGGCTGCGGGAGAAGCAGCCCAAGGTCGTCTACCTGGAGCTGTGCGAGGACATGGCGCCGCTCCTGACCGAGCTGCGCAACTGCCGTCTCCCGGTGGCGGTGCAGGCGTTCGCGAGCGAGGTCGACGGTTTCCCCGTCGAATGGGCGCCCTTGTCGGTCGTCGCGCCGATCACCGAGGCGTCGGCCGAGTACCAGGCGATCGCCTACGCGCTGGACACGCCGGGCGTCGAGCTGGTCCTCGTCGACCGCTCCTCGGACCACGTGTTCCAGTGGCAGGCGGACGGGGCGCAGCCGGTCGGCGAGCCGGCCGACCCGGATGCGCCGGCGGCCGACGAGGAGGCCGCGCTGCACGGCGACGCCGTCGGCGTGGAGATCGGCGACCTGCGCCCGCGCTTCGCCGAGCTGGAGGAGCACCTGCTGCACCACGGCCGCGTGCGGCACTGGTCGGAGTGGTGGCACCAGTACGTCGAACTGCCCCTCGGCGACAGCGACCACGACACGTACCGGCAGGTCATGGTGCTGATCGGCAGCCTGTTCCGACGCCTCGCGCCGGGGGATCCGGCCCGGGTCCGCGTGGACGAGGACCGCGAGCGCCACATGTGGACCAGGATGCGCGAGCACCTCGCCGCGACCGGCACCGATCCCGCGGACTGCCTGTACGTGTGCGGTGCTTTCCACGCGGCCAGCCGCGTCGCCGAGTTCGGTGTCGACGGCTCGGACACGTTCGAGATCAGCCCGCCGAGCGCCAGCACGTGGCAGTACGGACTCATCCCGTCCAGCCATGCGGCGATCGAGGCGCAGTTCGGCCTCGCGGGCGGCTCCGTGTCGATCGCCGCCACCCAGTGGGCGAAGAACCTCAAGCGGACGCGGATACAGCCGTTCCGGCTCGCGGGGCAGGCGGGTGCGAAGAAGGCGGCCAAGCCGCCGAAGACGGCGGCTCCGACAGCCGTCCCGGCGGCGCCGGACCCACCGGCCGACATCCCGGCGGACCTGCTCTCAGGGTTCCTGCAGCGTCCGCCCGTCCTCGACCGGCTGGACGAGGCCGAACTGCTCGGCTGGTCGGTGGAGATCGTGCGCGCCGCGCGCCGCAACGGCTACCTCGCCTCGACCGCCGACGCCATCGCCGTCTTCGAGACGTCGATCCTGCTGGCCGGCATGCGAGACCGGGCCAAGCCCACCCCGTACGACTTCCAGGACGCGGCGATCACCTGCATCGAGAAGGACAGGGTGCCGGGCCGGCGCGACGTACGCCGCCTCGTCGAGATCATGATGGGCGGCGACCGGATCGGCCAGGTCGGCTACGAGGCGCTGCCGCCCCTCGCGCGCGACGTGCACGACCGGCTCGCACCGCTGGGCCTGGCGCTCCAGCAGCGCGGTGTGCAGCGGGCCTTGCTGGACATGGCCTCCCGTCCCGAACTGGAGAAGTGCTCCGACGTCCTGTGGATGCTGCGGCACCTGATGCCGCACGGCGCGGCGCGGCCGATCATGGGCGAGCGGCGGCTCGGCGAACGGTCGATCCAGGAGTCGTGGGACCTCGCCCTGGGTACGCACCAGCGGGCGCTCATCGAGCTCGGCTACGACGGCGTCAGCATCGAGCAGGTCCTGGAGCAGCGCCTGCGGCGCACCGCGTACGGGCCGCAGGCCACCACGGCGACGGTCCTCCAGGCCGTCGAGGACGCGACGCTGTACCTGGGCAGCCGCCGCCTCGCCGACGAACTGGGCACGCGCGCCCTGGAGGTCCTGGCGACCGAGCGCAGCGTCGACGGTGCACCGGAGGTGCTGCGGCGGGTACGGCGCCTGCTGGGCTACTACCGGACCGGCGAACCGGTGCTGCCGGCGTGGATCGAGTCCTTCGTCAAGACCGGTTATGCGCACTACTGCACCCTGCTGCCGACGGCGTTCACCGACGAGGACGCGACGGTCCGCCAGGTCGCGGCGATGCTGGGCTTCCTGTTCAGCATGGAGAGCCTGGCGCTGTCGCTGGGCTGCGACCGTACGCAGCTGGAGCTGGCCTTCGCACAGTCGCATCCGCAGGAGCCGTCGAAGATGGCGCTGCTGTGGGCGGCTCAGGTGCACCTCGGGCAGCTCTCCCGTACGGAGCTGCGGGCGCGGTGCGACGACCTGCTGGGCAACCCGCTGGTGGTGCCGGCCTACCCCCGCTACCTGAGCGGATTCCTGCAGGCGCTGGAGCCGGTGCCGCAGCTGGCCGACTTCGTGGTGGAGGCGGTGTCGAACGCGTTCGCGCGGCTGCCGGATCCGGTGCTGCTGCCGTGGCTGCCGACCCTGATCACCACCCTGCGCTCCGGCGGCGGCGAACTGGCCCCGCTGCTGATCCGCGAGGCCGGCCGGGTCTTCCCCGGCCGCCTCGCGGCACTGGACGCCTGGACCCCGCCGTGGCAAGAGCTCCCGCACGCGGCGCCCGTCCTGCCGGCCCGCGCCGGGGCCGCCGCACTGCTCACCACCCACCCCGAACCGTGCAACGCCCTGGCGGCCCTGCTGGGATGCGACGCCCCCTGGACCCCGGGGGCCACCCCTCCCACGGGTGCAGTCCTGACCACCCGTCACCCGACGGCGGCCCTGGCCCTGGAGACGCTCCTGGACCGGCTGTAGGCGTCAGCGGTAGTCGTCGGGGTGGCCCTGCATCCAGACGTTGATCTTGTCCCGGGTGCCGATCAGCAGGGTCTGGTGCTCCTTCAGGTTCTCGAAGGAGCGGTCCCCGGCGAGCTCCGCGTCGAGCTTCTTGATCAGGGCGATCGGCTCGGGGAAGTGCCCGGGGCCCTTCGGGTCGGCCTTCATCGCCGCATCCATGCGGTGCAGTTCGTCGTAGACCCGCCCGAGGAAGTACGCGCAGTTCCCCGGGGTGCACGATTCGCCCAGGGTGGCCTGGAGTCCCGCGAAGGCGTCCCGGACCAGGCTCACCGGCTCGGAGCTCTGGGCCGACGGAGCACGGGACGCCGAGGGCGCGGTCGGTGCCGAGGCAGCGGGAGCCGCGGAGCTCGACGCACTCGGGGTCGCCGCCGGTGCACTGCTCGGGGCGGACGAGCCGCCGGGCGAGGCGCTCTCCTTCGGGCTCGTCCCGCAGGACACGCTGAGCGCCGCCAGGGCCACGGCGACGACCGCGGCACCTCGCATCTTGGATATGGGCATGGCCATGACTTCCCCCGTGATCGTTGAGTCGGCTGACTCTACTCGGCGACGAGGGCTCACCGTGTACCCGGAGGCCGGTCTGCCGTCCTCGGCGCGCCCGGCGGGCGCGCGGCGCACGTGCGGGTGACGGTTCGGGCTGGTGGAATGGCCTCTTCGGCTGCCGGGCCGGGGAGGTGTCTTGTCGGAGCATGACGGGAGGTCCGCCGGGCCCCCGGGGGAGTACGAGGCGCTGCTCGCGCGGCTCCGGACGATGGAAGCCGCCGCCGAGCAGATCGGAACGCGTCTCGACGAGACCACGACGTGCGAGGAACTGGCCGGCTTCCTGTTCCGTCACCTGTGCGACGCGGTCGCGGTGGAGCTGCGGGCCGAGGACGGCGGGCAGAACCGGGTGGCCGTGGCCGGAGCCGCCGGACTGCTGACGGCCCCGGCCGACGGCTCGCCCTCCGCACGGGCCATGGACGGCGGCCACCCCCTCTCCGAGAGGGTGGCGCTCTCAGGCGACGCCCCCGCGCACCTCGTGTCGGTTCCCCTGCTGGCCCGCGAGCGGGTCCACGGCGCGGTGCTCGCCGTACGCACCCGGGGCGGCTTCAGCGACCACGAGGTGGCGACGATCCACTTCGCGGCCCGCCTGGCGGCGGTGCACCTCGGGCATGCCCGGGAGCTGGCCGCCATCGAGGACACCGCGATGCACCTGCAGCTTGCGCTGGTGTCGGAGCCGGGCCGGCCGCACCCCAACCTGGAGATGGCCAGCCGCTATCTGCCCGTCGGTTCCAGGACCCTGGTGGGCGGGGACTGGTTCGAGACGGTCCGGCTCCACTTCGGCCGCACCCTGCTGGTGGTCGGGGACGTGATGGGCCACGGGCTCGACGCCGCGGTGGACATGAACGCGTACCGCTCCACGCTGCGCGACGTGGCCTCCACGGACCTCGCCCCGCACCGCGTGCTGCGTCAGCTGGACGCCCTGGTCGCCGAGGATCCCGCCCGCCGGCCGGCCACCTGCCTGCTGGTACGGATGGACCCCACGCGCGGCGTCGCGGACTTCGCCAGCGCCGGCCACCTGCCGCCCGCGGTCTTCGGAGCGGACAGCTCGGCCGCCCTGGTCGACGTACCGGTGGGTCCGCCGCTGGGCACCGGCGTGGGCGGCTACGAGGGCGTCACCCGGGCGATCACCCCCGAGGAGACCCTGCTGATGTTCACCGACGGGCTGGTGGAACGGCGCGGCGAGGACATCGACGTCTCGCTGGCCCGGCTGGCCGGACTGCGCCTGCCGGTGGGCGCGGAGGTGGAGGAACTGGTGGACGCCGTGGTGGTGGCCCTGGACGCCCGCCACGCCGAGGACGACGTCGCCGTACTCGCCGCCCGCATCCGCCGCCGCAAGCCGTAGGCGCGGGGCCTTCCGCCGCAGACGGGTGCCGCGGTCAGCTCTTGGTCAGGGCCTTGAGCGCGGTGTTCAGCTCCAGGACGTTGACCCGGGGCTCGCCCATGAAGCCGAGGGTGCGGCCGCCGGTGTACTTGGCGACGAGTTTCTCGACCTGCTTGACGTCGAGGTCGTTCTGCTCCGCGACCCGGTGGACCTGGATCTTCGCGTACTCCGGGGAGATGTTCGGGTCGAGGCCGGAGCCGGAGGAGGTGACGGCGTCGGCCGGCACGTCGGAGGGCCTGACCTCGTACGTCGCCGTGGAGTTGTCCGCGATCACCGCGTCCTTGGCCTCGATGACCAGCTTGACCAGGTCCGGGTTGTCGCCCGACTTGTTGGTGGCGCCGGACACGATCAGGGAGTACTGCCGGTTGACGCTGTTGGAGCCGAGGCCGTTGGAGGGGCGCGGCTGGAACCACTTCAGGTCCGGCTCGGCCGCCTCCTGCGGGTCATCGGGGTGGTGCTTCGGCAGGTTGTACGTCTGGCCGATGAGGGACGAGCCGACGACCCGCCCACTCTTGTCCTTGATCTGGGAACCGTTTGCCTTGTCGCCGAACGCGACCTGGGCGACGCCGGTGACGGCGAGCGGGTAGATCAGGCCGCAGACGACGGTCAGGACGAGGAGAGCACGCAGTCCGGCGCCGAGCAGGCGGACGGTGTTGCCTACGGAGTTGTTCATGGCGGTCAGCACGCTCCTAGTTCAGCGCAGGCCCGGGACGAGGGTGATGAGCATGTCGATGATCTTGATGCCGATGAACGGGGCGACGAGGCCGCCCAGTCCGTAGATCCCGATGTTGCGGCGGAGCATCTTGTCGGCGCTGGTCGGCTTGTACTGCACGCCCTTCAGGGCGAGCGGCACGAGCGCGATGATGATCAATGCGTTGAAGACGACCGCGGAGAGGATCGCCGAGTTCGGCGAGTGCAGGCCCATGACGTTGAGCTCGTCGAGGCCCGGGTAGACCACGGCGAACATGGCCGGGATGATCGCGAAGTACTTCGCGACGTCATTGGCGATGGAGAACGTGGTCAGCGCGCCCCGGGTGATGAGGAGCTGCTTGCCGATCTCGACGATCTCGATGAGCTTGGTGGGGTTGGAGTCCAGGTCCACCATGTTCCCGGCCTCCTTGGCGGCCGAGGTGCCCGTGTTCATCGCCACGCCGACGTCCGCCTGGGCGAGGGCCGGGGCGTCGTTCGTACCGTCACCCGTCATCGCGACGAGCTTGCCGCCGGCCTGCTCCCGCTTGATGAGGGCCATCTTGTCCTCGGGGGTGGCCTCGGCGAGGAAGTCGTCGACGCCGGCCTCTTCGGCGATGGCCTTGGCGGTCAGCGGGTTGTCACCCGTGATCATGACGGTCTTGATGCCCATGCGGCGCAGTTCGTCGAACCGCTCCCGCATGCCCTCCTTGACGACGTCCTTGAGGTGGATGACGCCCAGGATCCGGGCGCCCTCCTCGTCCTCGACGGCGACGAGCAGCGGCGTGCCGCCGGCCTCCGAGATCCGGTTGGCGAGGAGGTCCGCGTCGTCGGCGACCTTGCCGCCCTGCTCGTTGACCCAGGCGACGACCGAACCGGCAGCGCCCTTGCGCGTCTTGCGGCCGTCCACGTCCACGCCGGACATGCGGGTCTGGGCCGTGAAGGCGATCCACTCGGCCTGGGCGAGATCGCCCTGGTGGCGCTCGCGCAGACCGTACTCCTCCTGGGCGAGGACCACGATGGAGCGGCCCTCGGGGGTCTCGTCGGCCAGCGACGACAGTTGTGCGGCGTCGGCCAGTTCGGCCTCCGTCGTGCCCTTGACCGGCACGAACTCGGCGGCCTGGCGGTTGCCGAGCGTGATGGTGCCGGTCTTGTCGAGCAGCAGCGTGGAAACGTCACCGGCTGCCTCGACCGCACGCCCCGACATCGCGAGGACGTTGCGCTGGACGAGCCGGTCCATGCCCGCGATGCCGATGGCGGACAGCAGCGCACCGATGGTCGTCGGGATCAGGCAGACCAGCAGAGCAGTGAGCACGATCATCGACTGCTCGGCGTCCGCGTAGATCGCGAACGGCTGGAGCGTGACCACGGCCAGCAGGAAGACGATGGTGAGCGACGCGAGCAGGATGTTGAGCGCGATCTCGTTGGGCGTCTTCTGCCTGGCCGCGCCTTCGACCAGGGCGATCATCCGGTCGATGAAGGTCTCGCCGGGCTTGGTCGTGATCTTGACGACGATCCGGTCCGAGAGGACCTTCGTACCGCCGGTGACGGCCGAGCGGTCGCCGCCGGATTCCCGGATGACGGGTGCGGATTCGCCGGTGATGGCGGACTCGTCGACCGAGGCGACACCTTCGACGACGTCACCGTCGCCCGGGACGATGTCGCCGGCCTCGCAGACCACGAGGTCGCCGATGCGCAGGTCCGTGCCGGGTACCCGCTCCTCGTCCTTGCCGACCAGGCGGCGGGCGACGGTGTCCGTCTTCGCCTTGCGCAGGGTGTCGGCCTGGGCCTTGCCGCGACCCTCGGCGACGGCCTCCGCGAGGTTGGCGAAGATGGTGGTCAGCCACAGCCAGGCCGTGATCGCCCAGCCGAACCAGTCCGTCGGGTCCTTGACCGCCAGGACGGTGGTGACCACCGACCCGACGAGGACCACGAACATGACCGGCGACGTGACCATGACCCGCGGGTCGAGCTTCTTCACCGCGTCGGGGAAGGACTTGAGCAGGGCCTTCGGGTCGAACAGGCCGCCGCCGACGCGCCCCGCCGGGGCCTTGTGTCCGGTGGGCAGGTCTTCGTGCGGAGCACGGGTGGGGGTGATGGTGCTCATGAGGCGAGCCCTTCAGCGAGCGGACCCAGCGCGAGGGCGGGGAAGTAGGTCAGACCGGTGATGATGACGATCGTCCCGACGAGCAGGCCCGCGTAGAGCGGCTTGTCGGTACGGAGGGTGCCGGCGGTCGCCGGCACGGGCTGCTGCTCGGCGAGCGAGCCGGCCAGCGCGAGGACGAACACGATCGGCAGGAAGCGGCCGAGCAGCATCGCGATGCCGATGGTGCTGTTGAACCACTGTGTGTCGGCGTTCAGGCCGGCGAAGGCCGAGCCGTTGTTGTTGGCGCCCGAGGTGTAGGCGTACAGGATCTCGGAGAAGCCGTGGGCACCCGGGTTGGCCATCGAGTTGCCGGGCGTCGGCAGCGCCATTGCGGCGGCGGTGAAGCAGAGCACCAGCGCCGGGGTGACGAGGATGTAGCACGCGGCCAGCTTGATCTGGCGGGTGCCGATCTTCTTGCCCAGGTACTCGGGGGTCCGGCCGACCATCAGGCCCGCGATGAACACCGCGATGATCGCCATGATCAGCATGCCGTAGAGGCCGGAGCCGACGCCGCCGGGCGCGATCTCGCCGAGCTGCATGCCCAGCATCGCGATGCCGCCGCCGAAGCCGGTGTAGGAGGAGTGGAAGGAGTTGACCGCACCGGTCGAGGTCAGCGTGGTCGCCACGGCGAAGATCGACGAGCCGCCGATGCCGAAGCGGGTCTCCTTGCCCTCCATCGCCCCGCCGGCGATGTCGAACGCCGGGCCGTGGTGGGCGAACTCGGTCCACATCATCAGCGCGGTGAACCCGAGCCAGATGGTCGCCATCGTGGCGAGGATCGCGTAACCCTGGCGCAGGTTGCCGACCATGCGGCCGAAGGTCCGGGTGAGGGCGAACGGGATGAGCAGGATGAGGAAGATCTCGAAGAGGTTCGAGAACGGGGTGGGGTTCTCGAAGGGGTGGGCCGAGTTGGCGTTGAAGTAGCCGCCGCCGTTGGTGCCCAGCTCCTTGATGACCTCCTGCGAGGCCACCGCCCCGCCGTTCCACTGCTGCGTGCCACCCGTGAACTGGCCGACCCAGTGGATCCCGGCGAAGTTCTGGATGACACCGCAGGCGACCAGGATCAGCGCGCCGATCACGGAGATCGGCAACAGGATCCGGACGGTACCGCGCACCAAGTCGGTCCAGAAGTTGCCGAGTTCGCCGGTGCGCGAGCGGGCGAAGCCCCGTACGAGGGCCACGGCGACGGCCATGCCGACCGCAGCCGAGACGAAGTTCTGCACCGCGAGGCCGCCGGTCTGGACGACGTGGCCCATGGCCTGCTCGCCGTAGTACGACTGCCAGTTGGTGTTCGCCACGAAGGACGCGGCGGTGTTGAAGGCCTGGTCGGGGTCGATCGACACGAAGCCGAGCGAACCGGGCAGCACGCCCTGCACGCGCTGGAGCAGGTAGAGGAAGAGGACGCTCACTGCGGAGAAGGCCAGGACGCCGCGCAGGTACGCGGGCCAGCGCATCTCGGCCGAGGGGTTGGCGCCGATGGCCTTGTAGATCCACTTCTCCGGGCGGTAGTGCTTCTCGGAGGAGTAGACGCGGGCCATGTGGTCGCCGAGCGGACGGTATGCGAGGGCGAGCGCGGCGACGAGCGCGAGCAGCTGCAGCACACCGGCGGTTACGGGGCTCATGTCAGTGCTCAGAACCTCTCCGGATACACGAGGGCGAGGACGAGGTAGCCCAGCAGGGAGACGGCCACGAGCAGGCCGACGATGTTCTCGGCGGTCACAGCTTGGCCACCCCTCGGGCGATGAGAGCCACCAGCGCGAAGACCGCGACCGTGATGACGACGAAGGCCAGATCGGCCATCGTGAGCTCCTGGATGAAGTGATGAAATGGGTTTCGGCCAGACGGCCGAGTAGGAGCAAACCGCGAGCTCAGACGGTGGTTAAGACCTCTTGACGGGCTCCATACGGGCGGGCCGCGACTCTTGACGCCACCCTGACGCAGAAACGACTCGGCGCCATGAGGGCGCGGCACGGCGGGGGCCCGGCGGCGGTGCGCCGCGGCCGCTCAGCCGCGGTGCGCGAGACCGGCCGTGTCCAGGGCGGAGCCGGCCTGTGCGGCGGGGGCGACGGCAACCGTGGGGGCCTGCTGCGAGGGCAGTGGACCCGGGACCTTCACGCCCACCTACCGAGCACGGTCTGTGGCGGTGTGTTCGAGGATTGCGGGGACGATGGTCGCCCAGTCGGCCCGCTCGACCCCGTGGCCGGCGTCCTCCAGCGCCAGCAGCCTGCCCTCGGGGAGCTGTTCCGCGAGTGCCTCGCCGTGCCGGAGCGGGAACATCGGATCGGCGGTCCCGTGGATCACCAGCGTGGGCACGGTGATCGAGGACAGGGGCGCCGGTGAGAACTCACCGTCCGGAAGCGAGTCGTGGTTGCGGGCCGCGGCGAAGTCGTGCGCGCGCTCGACGTCGCGACGGACGAGGCGGCGGGCGGCGCTCTCGTCGAACGGGCGCCGACCCCCGGCGAGGACGCGCGCGTAGCCGACCTGGTACTCGATCACCGAGCCGGCATCCGACCAGTCGACCTGCACGTCGGAGACGAACCGCATGAACTCCTCGGTGGGCGGCGGAAGATCGCGGTCGCCGGGCACGGCGCAGGACGTGCTGATCAGTACGAGCGAGAGGACTCGATCGGCGTAATGGAGCGCGAGCAGCTGCGCGAGAGCCCCTCCGGCCGAGACACCCACGACGTGCGCGGCCGGGATCGCATGCGCCTCGAGCACCCGGGCGGCGTCACCGACCAGGTCCGCGCCGGTGTACCCGGGACGGCCCGGCTCGTAGGTGACCGATCGGCCGGTGTCGCGGTGGTCGTAACGGATCACGAAGCGTCCGCCGTCGGCGAGCATCCGGCACAACCCCTCCTCCCACCACAGCATCGAGGCCCCCAGGCCCATGACGAGCAGGACGGGCGGATCCGACGGGTCGCCGAAGGACTCGGTGCACAGCGTGATGCCGTCCGCCTCCACGACGCGCTCGGCCATCGTTGCCTCTCCTCTCCTGCGGTACGCCGGCTTCGGGGGTAGTTGTAGCAGCCCGGCCGGTCGGGAGACGCGACCTGGCGTTCGTGGTCCGAGGTGGAGGGCGCCTCCGGTGGGCCCGGCGCTGTCGGTCTCGCGTCGATAGGGTGGCCGTTTGCCGATCGAGGAGGCGGGTGATGCGTATGACCGCGTGGGGGCAGGTCGACATGGCGCGCAGTCAGGTGTTCGGGGAGGTGGCCGAACTCTACGATGCCGCCCGCCCGGGATACGCGGACGCTCTGGTGGGGGAGGTGCTCGCGTACGCGGCTCTGGGGGAGCGTGAGGCGGTGGAGGTGGGCGCGGGAACCGGCAAGGCCACGGTGCCGTTCGCGGCGCTGGGTACGCCGTTGGTGTGCATCGAGCCCGATCCGCGCATGGCCGAGGTGTTGCGCCGCAACACCTCGTGCTACCCCGGGGTCCGGGTGCACAGCGGTGGCTTCGAGCAGTGGCAGCCCGGTGGCCGCCGCTTCGGACTCCTGCTCGCTGCCACGTCTTGGCACTGGGTGGACCCGGAACGGCGTTGGGATCTGGCGCGGGAAGCTCTCGCGCCGGGCGGGGTCGTGGCGTTGTTCTGGAACCCGCAGGGGGTCCGCGATGCCCGGTTGCACGCCGCCCTGGCCGAGGTCGACGGCCGCCACGGGATCGACCATGCGCCGCATGGTGAGCCGGCGTCCTCGTACGGCGACGTGCCCGGGAACTGGGCCGGGTTGCCCGGCTGGCCCGAGGAGGAATGCCGGCGCGACGGGCGCTTCACGGACCTGCGTGCCGTCCGTTATCGGCAGGTTCAGCACTACGACACCGGGCGATACCTGGGATACCTGGCCTCGCTCTCGCGCTATCGCGTCCTGCCCCCTGACCGGCGCGAGCAGGTCCTCACCGAGACGGCCCGGGTCCTGGACGCCCACGGTGGCGGCATCGAAATGGAGCACTTCAGCGACCTCTTCCTGGCCCGGGTCGGCTGAGGCTCATGCACACTGAAGGCTTCCCCGTGCGAACGCGCGGGGTGAGTGCGGAGCGGGTCCGCGACGCGTTCGAGCAGGCCCTCGCCGAGTCCGGGATCGAGCTGCCCGATCCGGGCCTGGCACGGCGCCATGCGCTGCGCCGGCTGGCGGCGAGACTCGTCGACGGAGAAATCGCTCCGGCCGAACTGGTGGCGGACGGCTGGTCGGAGACCGAGGCCGAAACCGCAGAGCCGCCCGCAACGCGTGTGCTGCATCGAGTACACGTCGGGGCTCGACCAGCGGACGTGGGCGGCCGAACTGCGGATCGCCGCGCTCGCCCTGGCATCGTCACCGCCGATCGGTCCCGGCTGCTGACTTCGCTTCCGCAGGTGCCGACAGCGGGCCTTCAGGACACCGCTCATGGCCTGCGGCCGCCTTGGAGCACCGCCTCGATTTCAGCCGCGACATCGCCCCGGCCGAGCTGCGCCTGGTGGAAGTCCTCCGTGCGCGGCATGTGCAGGACCAGTTCGTAGCCCACGTCGACGCGCACCCGTCCGGAGCGGAGTACGAAGTCGTAGGCGTGTCCGCCGCGGGTGCGGCAGCCGGAGAGGAAGTGCAGGTGGTATCCGGCGGCAGCCACCCCGAGCAGGTGGGTGGGGCTGCGGAAACCGACGATGGTCCCGTCCAGATCGGTGTGGGTGGAGATGATCTGTTCCGCCACCGCGTCGATCAGCCGGGGGTAGGGGCGGTGCTGCTCGGGGAGCATGCGGGTGACCACGTGGTCGAAGTGCCCGTCGACGCGCACCGCGTAGAACATGTGGGGGCTCGGCAGCCAGTCGTCGATCACCGTGCGGAGCTCTGTCGCGTCGACCGGCTCCGTCATCTGCCAGTCGTACTCGCCGTGGAAGTAGGTCACTGCCGCGAGGGGTGTTCGCGTGGCCGGGTCGGCTTCACCGGCGGTCCCGTCGGCGCGTAATCGATAGCACCGGCCGTCCAGGACGATCATCTCGCCGTCGAGCCGGTCGAAGGTTCCGATGCCGAAGTCGCCGTGGCGGCGGAGCTCGGCGATGGTCGTCGTGCCTTCGTAGACGCCTTCCAGCATGGCCGTCATGGTCGAGGCCTGGAAGATCCGCCCCGGCGCCTTCCGCGGAGTGGAGTCCGGTCCCGGCATGTGCCCCCCTGAGTCGCCGTGCGTGCGAGGGCCCGGCAGCGACTTCACGACGCTTCGCCCCCCCGGCCAGACCTGCGTGCAGCAGCACGTTATGGAGACGACCACGGCGTCACAACGGCGCGCACACGGTCGCGCGTTGTGTCCGGCGGTGCAGCCGGCCGGCGCCCGCCGTCCGGCGCCCCCTCGCGCCCCCCAACCAGGGCCTGTGTCAGGGGCGGTGCAGGGTTGTGATCAGGGTGATCACCGATGGCCGACGGCCGCTGTGCGTACCAGAGTTGATGGTGTCACCAAGGCCCGTCAGCTCGCCCCTCCGAGAGGAACTTCGATGCGCATCCGCCTCGCCGTCACCACCCTCGCCCTGGCCACCGCCCTCACCGCCGGCGCGGCTCTGCCCGCAGTGGCCGCCATGCCGGGTTCCAACGCACCGGCGTCTGCCGGCCCCACCGTCCAGGACATCCTCGACCACCTGCCCGACGACGTCGTTGCGGGCGCGCTGATCAGACGGGACGGCGCGGGGGCCGCGGCCGGCCCGGTCACCGCTGACGCGTACGTCCGGATCGGCAGTGTCACCAAGACGTTCACCAACGCGGTGGTGCTCCAACTCGTCGCCGAACGCCGGATCGACCTCGACGCACGGGCACGGCGGTACCTCCCCGAGGTGCTGCCCGAGGCGTACGACCGCGTCACCGTGCGCCAGCTCCTCGACCACACGAGCGGCCTGCCCAAGCCCGCCCGGACCCCCGGCCCGGCCGACGGACCCGGATGGCAGCTCAAGTCCGTGACGCCCGAAGACCTCCTGCGCGACTCGTTCGCCGCAGCCACCGCCGCGCCGCCCGCACCCGGCTCCGAGCAGCAGTACAACGGGCTCAACTCGTTCGTCCTCGGCCTGCTCGTCGAGAAGGTCACCGGCCGCTCCTTCACCACCGAGCTGGAACGCAGGATCATCCGGCCGCTGCACCTGCGTCACACCAGCCTGCCCGCCGCCGACGACCCCACGATCCCCTCGCCCCACGCGAAGGTGTACGTCGGCGGGCAGGACGTGACCGAGCAGAGCCCGTACCCGTGGGCCGAGGGAGGCATGATCTCCACCGCCGCCGACCTGGACCGCTTCTTCACCGCGCTGTTCCGGGGGCGCCTGCTCCCGCCCGCCCAGCAGAAGCTGGTCTTCGAGCTGCCGAAGGTGCAGGGCGCCGCCGACAACAAGAACTGCTTCGGCCAGGAGGCCTGCTACAGCGTCGGCGGACTCATGCGGTACAAGCTTGCGAACGGGGAGTACGCCTGGGGCAAGACCGGCTCCCGCCCCGGCTGGGACAACGGGTTCTTCGCCTCGCAGGACCTCCGACACCGCGTGGTGTACTCCCTGAACCCGACGGGGACCGGCAGTGATCTCCCGTACGTCAAGGCACTCGTCAACGCCGCGCTCGCCGACTGACAGCGCTTCGAGCGGAGCGGGCAGCCACCCCCTCGTGGGTGTCCGCGAAGTCCTGCCTGGCCCGCGGCGCCCCCTAGCGTGCGGGAGCGGCGGGCTGGGGTGTACGGCCCACCGGCGGGATCGGCGGGCCCGGGGGCAGGAGTTCGGCCGTCACGAAAGCCACGACGGTGGCGAGGATCGCCACCGGGATCATCTCGGTGCTGCCCATGACCAGGACCACCAGCACCACGCTGCTGACCGGCAGCCGCAGCGCGCTCACCGTGGCGGCCGCCATGCCGGCCGCCAGCCCGGCGCCGATGCCCAGGCCGGGCAGCGGCGAGCAGAGGACGCCTGCCGCGGCGCCGAGGAACAGGGACGGGAAGATGGGGCCGCCGCGCAGGCTGCCCAGACACAGGGAGAAGGCGGCGCCCTTGCACAGGAGAACGGCGATCAGGGCGCCCACGCCCCAGGCGTGCGGATCTCCGGCCAGCTGGCCCAGCGTGGCCTGGCCCGAGGAGGCCACGTCCGCCGGGGAGCGCCCGGTGCCCAGGGAGTAGGCGGCGGCGCAGACGCCGGCGGCGAGCGCGCAGAGCGCCGTGACGGTCAGGGGCCGTCTGGCGACGTGGACGGCGGTCAGCCGGCCGCCGTACTGGACCAGGTGCACGCCGAAGGCGATGACCACGGCGATGAGGATCGACCAGACCACGTCACCGACGTCCAGACGGGGGAACTGCGTGCCCGACTTCAGCTTCAGATCGCCGGTCTGCAGACCGGTCCAGCGGCCGAAACCGGTGAACACGAGCGAGCCGATGCCGCTCGACAGCAGCGCGGGCAGCATGACGGCGAACAGCTGGGGCCCGCCCACGCCCACGACCTCCATGAGCAGCACCGCGCCGATCAGCGGATTGCCGAAGATGGTGGCGATCGCCGCAGCGGATCCCGCCGCGCCCAGCAGCGCGGTGCTCATCGGTGTCTCCGGCGTTCCGGTGAGGTGGCGCAGCGCGATCGCGAGTCCGCCGCCCAGCGCGATGAGCGGGGCCTCGGGGCCGAGCGTGGCGCCGAGCGGCAGGCTGAAGACGGCCGCGAGGACCACACCGGGCAGGGCTGCGGCTCCGGGACCGCCCGGATGCAAGCCGGACGCGGGGATGTGCCCGCCCGCCCCGGGGAAACGGGTGACGATCTGCCCGACGCACACACCCGAGATGAGCAGGAGCGGCAGGGGCCACCACCACGGCGGAGTGTCGTGGCCGAGGGCGTGCGGGAGGTCCGTCCACACCAGGCTCTCCAGCTTCTGGAGCCCGGCGAGGAACCAGAACGCGGCCAGCGAGACCGGGATGCCGATGAGCCCGCAGAACACCAGCGTCTTGAGGTATCCGGGAGCCCGGAGCAGCTCGCCGAGCTTCTGGGCCTCAGCGGGCCGCGACGGCGGTGGCTGCGGACCCGGACTCGGCTGCGTCGGCTGCGTCATGGAGCCGTTCCTTCCCGTCCCCCGTCCCTCACCGGTGCGTCCGGTACAGGGTGCTCTGTCAGCCGAGGAGCCGACGCTTCTGTTCGGCGAATTCCTCCTCGGTCAGCACTCCCTGCTCCTTGAGGGTGCTGAGCTGCTTGAGCTGGTCGATCTTGGTGCTCATGTCGTCGGCAGCAGGAGCCGCAGCAGGAGCCGCAACAGGGGCCGCAGCCGGGGGCGGCGCTGCAGCCACCGGCTCTTCCACGGCTTCCTGCTGGGCCCACCGGCCGGCCTGCCGCCGGGACACCCGGTTGGACACGGCGGTGGCGGTGCCGGCGATGACGGCCGTACGGGCGACTCCGCGAAGAAGTCCGGGCATGGTGCTCATCTCCAGGGGTGCGGTGAAGCAGGGCTGCGGCCGTCCTCACTCGTCGCCAGGCGGTACCTCCATGGCCTCCAGCGACGCGAGCAGCGCCTGCACGGGAATCCGGCCGGCTGCCACGAGCTGGGCGCCTCCGCGCCGCAGTTCACGGGCGAACGGCGCCGCCCACCTGTTCTCGTACACGATGATCCCCGCCGAGTTCCCGGGTTCCAACGCGATGCCGGCGTCGTCGATGTCGCTCTGGTCCAGCAGGCCGGACGAGGCTCCTTCGAAGACCGACAGGTCGACCTCGTCTCCGAAGTCCTTCAGCTCCACCGCCGTCACCGAGCCGTCCAGGTCCTTGCGGACGAAGACCAGGTCGAAAATACGGATGATGCCGCGATCGACGAGATCGACGAGCATGGGGAGTCCCTTGCCCGTCATCCGGTTGCCCTGGAACTCGATCACGACGTAGTCCACGGGACCCATGTCGTCGATGTCGCCGAGCCCGTTTGATTCCTCGACCTCGCTGCTCATGGCTGCTCCTGTCGGGCTGGGGGAGGGAGGGACGTCGGGCCGGCCGCCGGTGGGCGACGGACGGCGGGTGGCCGGGTACGGGCGGTACCGGAGCGGATGTCCCTCTGCTCATTGCAGCACCGGGCACGGACCTTCGCACATCCGGAAGCGTCTCTGTCGCACGAGCCGGGCGGCCGGCGGCCCGACTGGTCAGCTGGTCAGCTGGTAGATGCTCTTGGCGGTCAGCCACAGGCCGAGTGCCAGGCACAGGACGACGATCGCCTGCTGCGAGTGGGCCTTCAGCCATCCGCGCATGCGCAGGAGTCGGGCCTGCGCCACCTCGGGGGAGAACACGATGTACAGCTCGGCGGCCAGCAGGCTCGCGGTCGCGAGCAGGCAGAAGCCGAACAGGGCCGCGTAGGTGGCCGCGTGAGAGGTGTTCGCCTCAAGTACCGTCGTCGCACCCGCCGCCACCATGCCCCACGGCTGGACGAGCACGGCCAGGCCGGCCGCGGCCCAGACCGAACTGCGGTCGAGGCCTTCGGCCACCTGGTCTGCCCGTTCTTCGTGAGCCTCCGGGCCGGGGGATGCCGCAGCACTCTCCGGGGCACCGGACGCAGCACCGTCCGCAGCACCCGCCGGCGCCGCGGCGCTCGCCTGCATGAGGCGGCGGCGGTGCAGTCCGTAGAACACCAGCCCGATCCCGATGGCCAACTTGACCGCGAGTCCCGCCACGCTGGGCGGGGAGCGCGGCGGCGGGGGCTGGCCGTCGGTCAGCGCGAGAACGACGGCGATCACCGCGACGAAGCAGGCGAGCCAGGCGAGAATGAAGGCGAGGCCCTTCCAGACGCCCCTGGCGGACGACACCACGAGTGCGAACGCCATCATGGGCAGCGGATAGAGCGTGATGGCCAGCGCGATCAGCATCAGGTCGAGAACCATGGCGCCCCCAGCGCGTGACGACGTACCACGTCGACCCTACGCAGCGGACCCGCCTTCGACATCTTTTCCGGGTGCGGTGCCGGCACCGGTTCGAGATGCCGCTCCCGGCGGCATCCTCCAACCTGGACGCACACGAAGGAGAGACCCATGGCGACGACTGCTCCGCAGGTGCTGTCGTGGCTGCCGGGCCGTTGTCCGTCTCCCTCTCCACCGTCCCACTCCCCGGTGCGCTGATGGCCTCCGGCAAGCGGTCGCACAACGCCATCCACCCCTCGTGGTGGCGGACCCGGACGCGCAAGGCGGCAGT
Source organism: Streptomyces sp. NPDC031132 (assembly GCF_055570595.1). Taxonomy (NCBI): domain Bacteria; kingdom Bacillati; phylum Actinomycetota; class Actinomycetes; order Kitasatosporales; family Streptomycetaceae; genus Streptomyces; species Streptomyces sp. NPDC031132. The sequence continues at coordinate 53,957 of NZ_JBVIGX010000005.1, read as the reverse complement.
GAGGGCGCGGCGCCTCCAGCGAGAGGCGGAGACCCGCTTCCCGGTGATCACCCATGTGGCGGAGCGCATGGTGGCGGTGAACATCTTCGACTCCGCGACGCGGCTCGCCGCGCAGTGCTTCCTCACCGCCGTGCCGCTGGTCTTCGTCGTGGCGTCTTTCGCGCCCGAAGGCCTACAGCAGCAAATGGCCGAATCAGTGCGCGCGGTCTTCGGGCTCACCGGCGAGGCGAGCGAGCAGCTGAACGACATCTTCGGCGGCACCGACAGCGAATTCCAGAATGCGGTGGGCCTGGTGGGCGCCCTGATGGTGCTGCTGTCCGCGACCGCCGTCAGCCGCGCCATGCAACGCCTGTGCAAGCGGGCGTGGGAGATTCCGCGGACGGGGGTCCACATCGCGATCTGGCGCTGGGTCGCCTGGATCGGTGTCTGGCTCTGCGTGCTGGTCGTGCAGGGACCGATCCGCGACGGGTTCGGCGTCGGACTGTGGCTGGGCGTCCCCCTCACGTTCGTCTTCCTGGCCCTGGCGTGGTGGTGGTCGCAGCACCTCCTGCTGGGCGGACTGGTGGGTTGGCTCGCCCTGTTGCCGGGAGCGGTGCTCACCGCCCTGGGCGCCACCGCCCTCTCGCTCGTCGCACGCTTCTACATGCCGCGCGCCCTCAATCGGGCGCTGAGCGACTACGGGTCGGCCGGTTCGGTCTTCGTCCTGCTGTCGTGGCTGATCGTGGTCTGCGTGGCCATCGCCGTCGGTGTCACTGCGGGCGCCGTCCTGGCGCAGGAGCCGTTCCTGGCCGGGCGGCTGGGCAGCCCGCTCCCCAAGCGGCTGAGGGACGCCCAGGGCTGAGCGGGCCGGGGGCCGTGCCCCGGAGCCGAACCGCACCGTACGGCGCCGCCGGGCCGGGAGTGCCATGCTGGGCAGCAGGGGCGCGCGTGGCCTGGAGGTGCAGCGATGGCAATGCATGCCGCAGGGGCGGAGAACGGCACCCGCGGGCTGTCCGCCGCGGAGCGGGCCGAGCGAGGTCGCGCCGCCCGGCGCCGGGCGCCCCGCTCCGGGCACGGGGAATTCGAACCGTCCGCGGACCGGAAGGACCCGGTGGACGTGCTCGAAGGGCAGTCGGCCGGCCGGGTGCCGGAGCTGGTGCCGATCCGCTACGGGCGGATGTCGCAGTCCCCGTTCCGCTTCTACCGGGGCGCCGCCGCCGTCATGGCAGCCGACCTGGCACACACCCCGGACTCGGGCCTTCGGGTCCAAGTGTGCGGCGATGCCCACATGTTGAACTACGGCCTCCTCGGCACCCCGGAGCGCAATCTGCTGTTCGACGTCAACGATTTCGACGAGACGCTGCCCGGACCGTGGGAGTGGGACGTCAAGCGGCTGGCCGTCAGCCTGGCCATCGCCGGGCGGGAGAACGGCTTCAGCGATCGCGAGCGCGCCGCGATCGTCCGGTCCGCGGGCCGCTCCTACCGCGAGCAGATGCGCCGCTACGCCGCCATGCGCCACCTCGACGTCTGGTACGCGAGGGTCGACGCGGAGCAGCTCCAGACCCTGGGGGCGGCCGAACTGCGCTCCCGCGGCCGCAAGCGGCTGGCCGACGAGCTGGCCAAAGCACGCGGGCGGGACAGCCTGCAGGCTGCCGGGAAACTCACCGAGGTGGTGTCCGGCGAGCGCCGGTTCAGATCGGTACCGCCCCTGGTCACACCGCTCACGGAGCTGCTTGCGGACAACGAGCGCGGCCCGCTGGAGGAGCAGATCCGGGAAATGGTCGAACAGTACGGCCAGACCCTTCCTTCGGACCGGCGGTACCTGCTGCGGCAGTTCACCGTCGTCGACATGGCCCGCAAGGTGGTGGGCGTCGGCAGTGTGGGCACCCGGTGCTGGATCATTCTGCTCCTGGGCAGGGACGGCGACGACCCGTTGATCCTCCAGGCCAAGGAGGCCGGCGAGTCGGTCCTCGCCCCGTACGTCGGCGCCGGCGAGCATTCCATGCAGGGCGAACGGGTGGTGGCCGGGCAGCGCCTGATGCAGGCAGCCAGCGACATCTTCCTGGGCTGGTACCGGGCGACGGGCATCGACGGCCGCCAGCGGGACTTCTACGTACGGCAGTTGCGGGACTGGAAGGGGAGCATCGAACCGGAGCTCATGGCGCCCCGGGGCATGCAGGCGCTCGGCGACGTGTGCGGTGCCACCCTGGCCCGGGCACACGCCCGGTCCGGCGACCGGATCGGCATCGCCGCCTATCTGGGCAGCGGCGACGTGTTCGACCAGGCGCTGGTGCGGTTCGCGGAAAGCTATGCAGATCTGAACGAGCGCGACCACCAGGCCCTGATGGACGCGGTGGCCTCGGGCCGGGTGCCGGCGGAATCGGCGTGAACACCGGCGGGCGCTGCGGGCGCCCCGCCTCTGTGCCAGTCGGCTGACCTGCCCGGCGAGGCGACATGTGGCCGTCCGGAGCCGTGGGAGGCTCCGTTACATGACAGCCAAGGCACACCCGACATCCGCGGCAGGGGCGGCGAAGGGCGCACGGGTCGTCCTGCTGACGCTGGCGGCCGGCCAGTTCCTGATGGCCCTGGACAGTTCGGTCATGAACGTCTCGATCGCGACGGTGGCGGAGGACATCGGCACCACGGTCAGCGGCCTGCAGGGCGCGATCACCGCCTACACGCTGGTCATGGCGATGCTGATGATCAGCGGTGGCAAGGTCGGCGCCCTCGTCGGCCACAGGCGGGCGTTCATGATCGGCTGCGTCATCTACGGCTGCGGATCCCTCATCACGTCACTCGCCCCGAACCTCACCGTCCTGCTGCTGGGCTGGTCGTTCCTCGAGGGCGTGGGAGCGGCGCTGATCATGCCGGCGATCGTGGCGCTCGTCGCCTCGAACTTCACCATGGAGCGCCGGCCGGCCGCGTACGGGCTGGTCGCCGCCGCAGGGGCGATTGCGATCGCGCTGGGGCCGCTCATCGGCGGCGTGGCGACGACGTTCTTCTCCTGGCGCTGGGTGTTCGCCGGGGAGGTCGTGGTCGTGCTGGCCATCCTGCTGCTCGGCCGCCGGGTCGCCGACGCGCCCCCCGACCACAGGCCGCACATCGACGTGGTGGGCGCGATCGTGTCGGCGCTGGGCATCGGGCTGTTCGTCTTCGCCGTGCTGCGTACGAGCGAGTGGGGCTGGTTCCGGCCCAAGGCCGGCGCACCGTCCTGGTTCCACCTCTCACCGATCGTCTGGCTGATGATGGCCGGCCTCTTCCTCCTCTGGCTGTTCTTCCGCTGGGAGGCACGTCTGGTCGCACGCGGTACCGAACCTCTCGTGGATCCGGAGCTCCTGGGCAACCGGCAGCTCACCGGCGGCCTGACGATGTTCTTCTTCCAGTACCTCGTACAGATGGGCGTGTTCTTCGTCGTCCCGCTCTACCTGTCCGTCGCCCTGGGCTTGTCCGCCGTCAAAACCGGCGTACTGATCCTTCCGCTTTCCATCTCGCTGCTGGCCGCCGCGGTCGGGATCCCCAGGTTCCGGCCGGACGCCTCACCGCGGCGCGTGGTGAAACTCGGGATCCTGTCCATGTTCGCCGGCGCCGTCGTCCTGCTGGCCACCCTTGACGCGGATTCCGGTGCTGGCGTCGTCACCGTCCCGCTGCTGCTGATCGGACTGGGGATGGGGGCCCTCGCCTCCCAGCTCGGGGCGGTCACCGTCTCGGCCGTCCCGGACGAGCAGAGTGCCGAGGTCGGCGGAATCCAGAACACCGTCACGAACCTCGGCGCGTCGATCGGTACCGCCGTCGCCGGGTCGATCCTCATCACCGTACTGACCTCGTCGTTCCTCGCGACCATCGAGCAGAACCCGGCCGTCCCGGCCGAGGTCAAGAGCCAGGCGAACGTCCGGCTCTCGGGGGGCGGTCCCTTCCTGTCGGACGCCCAGCTCACCGCCGCCCTCGAGGATGCCGGTGCGGAATCGGAAGTGACCCAGGCCGCACTCGACGCGAACGCCACCGCGCGGATCGACGGGCTGAGGGCCGCCCTGGGGATCCTCGCCCTGGCCGCCCTGACGGCGCTCTTCTTCACCCAGCGCATCCCCGCGACCCAGCCCGGGTCGGCGCGGCCCTCAGCCCGGTGACTACACGGAACCCGGCGGTTTTCCGCCGGCCGTCGCCGTGGTTGCGGAGTCCTCGGCGACGAAGTCCGTCACGGCAAGGGCGAAGAGGAGTGCGAGGGCGAGCCCCAGGACGACCCAGCCGGTCGGGTGCGGCCACAGGATGAAGGCGAGGACGGCGGCCGCCACCAGGATCCAGGTGATCCAGGCGCGGTGGCGACCGACGAACGGGCCGACCGGGCCCGTACGCAGGCCCGCGTGGTCGGCCGTGGCCCGGGTGGCAGCGATACCGGAGTGCCACACCTGGCGGACCACCGTGGCACGGCGTCCCGGCCCCGAGAGCCAGGCGGCGAGCGCGAGCAGTACGCCGAGGACCACGACCGTGCGGACGGCGGTCCGCAGGAGGCGGATCAACGCGTCGTAGACGGCGCCGGCGGCCGGCTGGGAGACGGTGTCGGGCAGCGCGTTGAGATAGACCGTACGGAAGACGGTCAAGGCGATGCCCAGGACGAGCGCCGCGGCGGCGAAGCCGAGGGCTGCCGCGACCAGGGAACGGCGCCGGTGGGCTGCCAGCAGGACGCCCACGACCGCGAGGATGACGGCGATGATCGGCAGCCACAGGCCGACGATCTCGAGCAGCCGGAAGCCGGTCTTGACCCGGCCGATGTCGTCCGACCGGAGAACGGTGAAGTCGGTGTGGATCTCGGGGATCTTGCCGGCGACGGTGAGACCGGAGTCCACGAGCCGCGTCTTCACCTGTTCGATGACCGGGGCGAGATCCACGGTCACCGAGTCGTTCTTGATCTCCACGGCTCCCTCGTCGCTGCCGGTCAGCGCGCGTACGAGGGCGGTGTGGATCGTGCGGTTCGCGCCGGTCCAGATGGTGGCGAAGGCATCCGACGCGACGACGTCCTGCGCCTTGTCGTGCACGAAGCTCCGGATCGCGCCCTCGAGGCCGTCGCCCAGCTTCCCGAGCCCCTTCTGCAAGAGCGGCCGGTCGTCCGGCGCCACGCCCTCGAGCAGGGCAGGCAGGTCGAGGTGTTCCATGACCGCGCCGGTGACCCGGTTCGCGGCGGCCGCCTGGACGTCGGGGTTGGAGGCGAGCGGGGCCACGGTGGCGACGTAGCGGTCGGTGTCGCCCACGATGTCCGCCGTCCAGGCGGCGACGATGCCCAGGGGGGCAAGGACGCAGCCGATGACGATCAGCAGCGCTGACAGGAACGCGCGCATCCGGTGCCGAGGCGGCCGGCGCTTCGCGGCCTCGCTCTCCAGTGTGGCAACCCGGGCCCGCAGTGCGGCGAGCTCGCCCTGGCTTTCGTCGTCCGGCATGACAGCCCTCCTAGGGGTCGTACTCAGGCAACCCCGGCCCGCTCCATCCGGCGAGTGGAGGTGACCCGACCGGGTGAGACCTGTCGATACGGTCCGCGGCCTGCGGTGCGGCCCGGCGAGCACGGCGGTTGCGCCGTCCGTTGCGGCGCGGGGGAAGCCGTACGGGGCCGCTCGACATGCGGAACGCAGGGGGCGAGCCAATACTGCTGATCGCGGGCATCGGGCCCGCCCGAAGGAGGCATCCGTGGACGACGACTACCCGGCGCTGAGCATCTTCTGGTCCATGCTCTGGTTCTTCCTGTGGATCATGTGGCTGTTCCTGCTGTTCAAGATCATCACGGACATCTTCCGCGACCACGAGATGAGCGGCTGGGCCAAGGCGGGCTGGCTGATCTTCGTCATCGTGCTGCCCTTCCTCGGCGTACTGGTGTACGTCATCGCCCGCGGCAAGGGCATGACCCAGCGGGACGTCAAGCAGGCCAAGGACAACGAGGCCGCCTTCCAGGACTACATCCGCCAGACGGCGGGCACCGGTCCGGCCGGCGGATCGGGCGGCGCGGACGAGCTGGCCAAGCTCGCCGAGCTGAAGGCCAAGGGCGCGCTCACCGAAGAGGAGTTCCAGCAGGCCAAGACGAAGCTGCTCACCTGACGCGCTCGGGGCCCGGTGCCGAGCGCGCCGACCGCGTGGGCCTGGCCGAGTTCGTACAGAGCGGTGGGGACGCCCCGGATGTCCGCGGGGTCGTCGAGGGCAGCGAGGGCCGTAGGCGCCGAGGACGACCTCGGCACCTACCTCATCGGCGGGGGGAGCGGCAGCGTGAGCCGGGGGTGCGGGCTGCGGTCGGCGACGCCGTGCCGGGCGCCGAGTTTCGCGATCAGCAGGCAGTAGGCGGGAGCGCACACCAGCTCGAGGACGAGCGCCTGCCACGGTGCATCTGCTGCGGTTCCGGAATCGGCCAGTTGCCCCAGCGCGAGCGCAATGCCGTAGGACAGTACGTTGTTCGCCGTGTGGATCGCGATCACCGCCTCCAGCCCTCCCGTACGGATGACGAGCCAGCCCCACCACACCGCGGAGTAGAAGAGCAGCGCGAACCCCGACCACGCACCGAACCCGTGGGCGAGGGCGAAGAGCAACGAGGCCACGACGATCCCCGGCCACGGCGAACGGAGGAACCCGCCGAAGAACTGGGCGAGCCAGCCCCGGAAGACGAACTCCTCGGCCGCGGCCTGGAACGGAACCAGCCCCAGGAACACGGCCGAGCCGAGCAGCAGCGGCAGCCATCCGGGGAATTCGCCCGCGAGGCTCTCCGGGCCGTCCTCCACCCAGCCCCAGAGCACGAGAACGCCCATCTGGAGGGCCATCAGGGGGAATGCCACCGCAGCGCAGCGGGCGAGCCAATGCCAGCGCAGCCGCCCCAGGACGGAGACCACCGTTCCGGCGGGCCGGCGGCCACACGCACGGACCGCCAGCAGGACGACGGGAATGCCGACCGCCAGGCAGAGCAGCCCCATGGCCTCGTCCGCCAGCGGGTCGGACAGCAGCCGGTCACTGCCGTCGGGGGCGAGCTTCAGTCCCAGTCCGTGGCCGATCGCCATGCCGGCCGCGGTGACGGCTATGAGGCCCACCGCCAGGAGGACCGTGACGAGGAGAACCTCGCCGAGACGCCCGAGTGCGCCCTGCCGCCCGTTCCTCGCCTGCTCGTGATACATCGAACCGGCCGGCGCGGCCACGAGGGCGGGGGGTGGGAGGTACCCGGCAGGGGGAGCGGGCCGGCCCTGCGGCGGGCCCCAGGGGGCCGCGCCACCGGAAGGGCCGCCGCCGTCCCACACCTGGGCGTTCGGATCGGCGGGCATGAGCCTGCCGTCCGGATGGGGAGTCTCTGACACAGGTACGGCCCGCCTCTTCCCGTTCGACTGTCTGCGCGCCCATTCGATCACGCGTACGTGGCGTACGTCGCGCAGGGCGTCGGTCGACGGCGGCCGGACCCCGGTCAGTTGACCGGCCGCCTGGCCTCGGCGCGGACCTTGAGCGTCGTCCCGGCCAGCCGGCCGAGGTCGACGGAGGCGGGGTTCTGCTCGGCGATCTCGGCGACGACGGCGACCGAGGCACTCGTGTTCTCGTCCGCTCAGGCGCACATCGGGAGGGTGGACGTGGCGCCGCCCCGGACCGACGTCAGCACCTGACACGTCAGGGTGACGTCGGAGCCGGCCGGCGTGATCTCTTTCGGGGAGACCGCCACGGTCATGCCGTCGGCTTTCGCGGCCCCGTCCATCATCTTCCTGCGGCTGCCGACCGGGTCCTTCAACTGGCCGTACATGCCCGAGAGGGCGAGGACCGCCGGCTCCGTCGGCGAGCCGGACGTGTACTGGGCGGCGACGGGCTCCGGGTTGCGGACCTTCGAGTCGCTGCGGAGGGAGCTGGTACTGCTGTCCGCCGCACGGATTCGGCTGTTCGCTACGTCACGGCTTACGCGCTTCCCCGCCGGGGTTGCGGGAATTCAGGTCCTACCGGCAGGTATGGGACCGTGTTCCGCCCAGGTTTGATAGGAGTTGGCGTAACCGGTGCGCCAGTGCGCCTGAGCGGGAAGGGCACGATCATGCTGGAGTTTCCCAAGCCGCGAGCCCTGGTGTGCTCGTACTGCCAGGCCGGCCCGAAGGACGGGACGGCCCGGACCCTGTCGGCTGAGGCCGGAATGCTGACGGTCACCTGGCACACCGCGTCCTGCCCGCACTACGCGGCGGACCGCATCCTGGCCGACAAGCGCATCTGACCGTCCGCCGGCCCTACGTGGCGGCCGAGTTGCGGATGACGGCCGCGGCCTCGTTCGGGTGGTGGTTCAGCCAGGCCGTGAGGTGTTCGTGGACGACCTCCTGGACGTAGGCCCTCGTCGGGGTGCTGCCGAGCCTGGTTCGGGTTGCGCCTTCGAAGCAGGGGTCGTCGAGCGTGACCGAGACGACTGCCGTCAGGCCCCTGCCGATGGCGTCGCGGGTGAGGTCGTCGTCGGCCTCGGGCAGCAGTTGCTCCTGCCGTGCGTACGCGTCGAACGCCTTTGACAGGGCGGCCCAGAAGCCCGCCTCGTGCGTTCCGCCCTCGTGCGTGCGGATGCCGTTCGCGAAGGAGTGGACGCTCTCGCCGTCGGACGTGTCCCACTGCAGGGCGATCTCGACGGAGATCGTGCCGTCCTCGTTCTCCGCCTCGAAGGCGATGACGGTGGGGTGGATCGCTTCGCCCTTGCGGGAGTTGAGGTGGGTCACGAGGTCTTGGGCGCCGTGCTCGTAGGAGTGGCGGACCGAGCGGGTCGTGTTTCGCCGGTCGGTGAGGGTCAGGGCCAGGCCCTTGTTCAGGGCGGCCAGCTCCCGGAAGCGGTCCGACAGCGTGGCGAACGAGAACTCCGTGTGCTCGAAGGTGTCGGCGTCGGGCCAGAAGGTGATCGTCGTGCCGGTCCCGGTCGTTTGCCCGTGCCCGGCCGGCGGAGCGAGCGGGACGCCCCTCTCGTACTCCTGAGTCCAGCGCAAGCCGTCGCGCCGGACCTCGACCTCGAGGCGGCTCGACAGCGCATTGACGACGCAGATGCCCATGTCGTGAAGGGTGCAGGCGCGGAGCTCGGTGAGTACGGCTTCGATGCCCGGCTTTCCGCCGGACTCCTCCACCTCCACCGGGATGCCCCGGCCGTTGTCGGCCACGCGCAGGCCGCCGTCGGCCGTGATCGTGACCTCGATGGTGTCGCAGTGGCCGGACTGAGCCTCCGCCACCGCGTGACCGACGACCTCGTACACCATGCGGTGCAGACCGCGCTCACCGATCGAACCGATGTACATGCCCGGCCGCTTGCGTACGGCTGCCACGCCTTCCCATACCTCGATGTGACTGGCGTCGTACGACGTCTCGCTCATGAAGGATCCTCTCTGGGCGATCTTGCGCGGGGACGTGCTCCATTCTAGGGAAGAAGGGGGGAAAGCCCAGGTCAGAGTGGATGTGCGGAGGGCGCGGGGTGGCGTGTGCGCGGCGACCCTGCAGGGGGTGGACCCGGACGGTTGCGGGCGGGCCCCGAGTGCCGCCACGGTCCTGCGGAAGGCTCTCACGAGGGCGAATTCGGCTGCGCCCAGAGGTGTTTCTCCGGCGATCTCCGACGCCGCACGCCGCTCACGGCGTGGCGCTGAGTACTCAGCCGAGGCGCGTCGGGGAGGAGGCCGCCGGGGCCAGGACGCGCGGGGTGCCCGTGCCGTCCGCCGGGACCGTCCAGAGATCGGTGGTGTCCGCCCGGCCCTCGGCGGGCAGGGCGTAGGCCAGCGTGCGGTCGTCGAGCCAGACGGCCTGGTCGTCCACGCTCCGCTTCTCCGCGAGCGGCGTCTCGCGCAGCGTCCCCAGGTCCAGTACGTGCTCGCGCCACAGCGAGGCGCCGCGCGCGACGCGCTTCTTGTACGCGACCCGGGTCTCGTCCGGGGACAGGGAAGGGCACTCGACGTTCTGGGCGAGGGTGGTGACGCTGCGCCGCGAGACCGAGCCCTTCACCAGGTACGTCTGGCCGGCGGTGCCGAGGGTGGCGTAGAAGGTGTCGTCGTCCTTGGAGAAGGTGACGCCCCAGAAGTTCACGTCGCCCGAGGTGTACGGCCGCCCGTCCAGCTGGATGGAGAACTTCTCCAGGTCCGGTTCGATCGCCCCGGTGCGGGTGTCCACGATCGCGGTGCGCGTGGAGAAGAACGCGGCGCCGTACGACTCGCCGGAGACGAACACCGTCCAGGCGGCGAAGTGCCCGCTCGGCGAGACCCGGGCCCGGGAGGGGGTGCCCGCGAGCGGGAAGCTGCGCAGCGTACGCAGGTCGGAGTCGACGATCAGGGCCCGGTTGTCCTGGGCGAGCGCGCCCGGAGCGGAGTTCAGGCACACGCCGGTGCCGGCGGCCGCGTGGAAGCGCCGGCAGGTGAGGCCCGACGCGGTGCGCTCGGCCTCGGGTGACTGCCCCGGGACCGAGACGAGGGCCCCGCGGTGCGGGCCCTGCGCGCCGTTGAGGAAGGCCAGCCGGTCCTGCCGCCCGAGCGTGACCGGGCCCTGGGCGACCGCAGGGTCCCCCTCGTGCGTCTGCTCGGCCCGGGCGGCGGCACGCAGCACCAGCGCGGTACCGACGCCCCCGAGGAGCAGCACGGCCACGGCGAGTACGAGCAGCCGGCGTGAGCGGGTCATCGGGTTCCTCGGGGGTGTCGGGCCCGTTCGGGAGCGGTGTCCGCGGCCGCCGGGCGGAGTACGAAGCCGGCGACGGCCGCGCAGCAGCACAGACCGGCCGCGGCGGCGGCGAGCGCCGGGCCGGCGCCCCAAAGGGTCCAGGCGGCGCCGAAGGCGAGCGAGCAGCCGAAGCGGGCCAGCGCCTGGCTGGTACCGACGACGGCGAGGCCGGTGGCCCGCAGCTTCGCGGGGACGGTCGCGCCGACGGCGGCGGGCAGGACCCCGTCGGTCGCGGCGTAGAACAGGCCGTGCAGGACGAGGACCAGGTACGGGAGGGCGGGCCAGTGCGGGGCCCACAGCAGGAGCCCGTACCCGGCCAGCAGGAGGGCGTGCCCGGCCAGGAACACCGTACGGCGGCCGATCCGGTCGGCGAGGGCGCCGGCCGGCACGGCCAGCAGCAGGAACACCGCGGCGGTGCCCAGCGGGAGCAGCGGGAACCACTGCTCCCGGATGCCGGTGCGGTCCTGGAGCAGCAGGTAGAGGAACGCGTCGCTGACGGTGGTCAGGCCCAGCAGGGCGGCGCAGAGCGCGAGGGCGCGCAGCCGGGGCAGCCGCAGCAGGGCCGCCGCCTCGCGCAGATTCACCGCCTCGGCCGGCTTCGGGGAGTCCGGCTTTACGGAGGTGCCGGAGACCGGGCCGGCCGGCCCGGTCGGGTCGAGGCCCACGCCCGACGGGACGAACAGCATGAGCACCACGACGCCGAGCACGGCGACGCACGCGCTGACGCCGAAGACGGCGTCGTACCCGCCCACCGCCATGTTCAGGATGAAGAAGGCGGCGAGCGGGCCGAGCAGGGCCCCGGTGGTGTCCATGGCGCGGTGGACGCCGAACGCGCGGCCCTGTGACGCGGCAGGAGTGGAAAGGGAGATCAGTGCGTCGCGTGGAGCGGTGCGCAGACCCTTGCCGGTGCGTTCCAGGGCGAGGACCACGCCCACCGGGCCGAGGCTGTGGGCGAGCAGCAGCAGCGGCTTGCACAGGGCGGACAGGCCGTAGCCGATGCCGGCGATCAGCTTGTGGTTGCGCACCCGGTCCGCGAGGTGGCCGCCGGTCAACTGCACCAGCGCGCCCACCCCGTTGTAGACGCCGTCGAGCGCGCCGAAGCCGAGCGGGCTCAGCCCCAGTCCGGCGACCAGGTACAGGGGCAGCACCGCGGTGACCATCTCGGAGGAGACGTCGGTGATCAGGCTGACCGTGCCCAGCGCGAGGACGGCCGAGGCGACCGCGGGGGCCCGGCCGGACCCGCCGTCCGGTGCGTTCTCGGGTGCGGTCTCCGGTGCGGTCTTCGCGCCGGCGGGTGCGGAGCGGTCCGCGAGGTACATGCTCTCGAGCTCCCGGTGCCGACGGTCTGAGTCACTCGTACGTGTGAGTGAAACCCTAGTGGTTGTACGGGCCAACTGGGCGGCGTACGGCCTGATTCGGCTCGGCGGGGCGCCTCAGCCCTGCCGACTGCTCTCGTCGCGCAGCCAGGTGGAGAAGTCCCCGGACCGGATGGCCTTGCGGGCCCCCCGGCGGGCCGCGAGGGCCGCCACGACGAACACCACGACCCCGGGGAGCAGGCTCGGCCGCTCCCGGAGCAGGGCGCGCAGGTCGCCGGTGCCGGTGCGCGCGGACGGCGCGTGCGCCCCCTCCGGGCTTCCGGCCGCCTCCGCCGCCTGGAAGCGTTCCAGTTCGGCGGACGAGGTCGCCGCCCGGACGCGCCGCCTGATCAAGTCCCCCCAGGTGCACGGCGGATGCACCACCACCCGGGCCGCCTCGACCACGCGCCGCTCCTCCGGCGCGAAGGCGAGGGAGGCCGCCAGGTCGTCGGCCATCAGCGGGGGCAGGGCGGCGATCCGCGCGTGCCCCGGCTCGGACACCGCGATGACCCCCCGCCCGAACAGCCCCTCGCGGACGGCGGGCAGCCGCTGCCAGACCCGGTAGTACGCCCGGACCGGCCAGGCGCACGCGGAGAGCGGGATGTCGCGGCCGGGGGCCGCGGCGAGGAGGTCCGGACTGCTGGTCAACGCGCCGGCCAGCGCCCGTACGTCGGCCGCTGCGAACTCGACGTCGGCGTCCACGTACAGACGGGGGAAGCCCCGTGCGTGCTCGTCACCGACCCGAAGTGCCTTGTACTTGGAAGGAGTCGGTATCTCCACCACCCGAACGCGGGGCCCTCGCGCGCCCGCCACCGCGGCGGTGTCGTCCGTACAGCCGTTGCACACCACGACGATGTCGGGCCCCGCTGCCGGAGCGTCGGCCAGGAGCGCGTCGAGGAGCCGGCCGATGACCCGGCCCTCGTTGTGGGCCGGGATCACGATGCTGGTCACCCCGGAAGTATGCACGCTCGAACAGCCGAACCGACCGTTTCCTCCAACTCCCCCCGGGGGTAGTTCCGGTGGTCTAGATTGAGCGCAGCCGACCGGATCCGGCGTGCTTCGGCGACGCTGAAATCCAGTGGGTGCAGGGTAGTTGGGGAACATGCGGGTGCGGCGGCTTGGGGGAACAGGCCGCCTGCCCGTGGCCGGACCGGCGAGGGGTGCCGGGCGGCCGGGGGGCGGAAAGTACGTCGCAACACGTAGGGCATCGGTCGTGGGGGGCCATCACCGTTGGGCAGGTCACGCACGGGTCGCACACGCGTCCCGGCGCCGGCCGTCGGCGGCACCCCCTTCCTTCGCACGCGTCCCGGCCACGGGTTGTCGATACGCCCACGGGCGTGCGCGGAAGGAAAAGGAACGCTGTGAAGGAAACCGAGAAGGACTCCGAGAGGGACGCCGCCAAGGGTGTGGGGCGCGAGGCCGCAGCCGCAGCCGCATGGCCGGCCAAGCCGTTAGGCGTCGCCGTCGTCGGAGCGGGCTACTGGGGCCCCAACCTCGTCCGCAACTTCCAGTCCAGTCCGGGGTTCCGGCTCCGCTGGCTCTGTGATCTGAACGTCGACCGGGCCCGGCAGGTGCTCGGCAATTACTCCACGGTCCAGGCCACCTCGGACTACGAGGCGGTCCTGGCGGACCCGGCCGTCGAGGCCGTCGCCGTGGCCACCCCGGCCGGCACCCACCTCGACGTCGCACTGGCCGCCCTGCGGGCAGGCAAGCACGTCCTCGTGGAGAAGCCCCTCGCCGCCACGTACGAGGACGGCCTGAGGCTGGTGACCGAGGCCGAGGAACGCGGCCTCACCCTCATGTGCGACCACACCTACTGCTACACCCCGGCGGTGGCCCGCATCCGGGACATGGTCCGCTCCGGTGAACTCGGCGAGATCCAGTTCGTCGACTCGGTCAGGATCAACCTGGGGCTCGTCCAGAAGGACATCGACGTCCTGTGGGACCTGGCCCCCCACGACCTCTCGGTCCTCGACTTCATCCTCCCGGAGAACATCCGGCCCGTCGCCGTCGCCGCGCACGGGGCCGATCCGATCGGCGCGGGCCAGTCCTGCGTGGCCTATCTGACGCTCACGCTCAACACCGGCGCCATCGCCCACGTGCACGTCAACTGGCTCTCTCCGGTGAAGGTCCGCACGACGATGGTCGGCGGCTCCAAGCGCACCCTGGTGTGGGACGACCTCAACCCCACGCAGCGCGTCGCGGTCTTCGACCGCGGCGTCGACATGACCCATCCGCAGGAGATCGGCGCGGAAGAGCGCCGGGACATGCTCGTCTCCTACCGGACCGGAGACATGGTGGCGCCCGCGATCGGCGAGAAGGAGGCCCTGCGCAGCATGGTCGAAGAGTTCGGTGCCGCGATCAGGACGCGGCGTCCGGCACTGACCGACGGCTGGGCGGGCCTGCAGGTGCTCGACATCCTCGAGGCGGCCTCCCGGAGCCTTGAGTTCCGCGGCGCGGTCGTCGGACTGCGCACCGGGCGCTGACCGCCCGCGGAACCGCTACTCGAAAGCACGAAACACCATGACCGACTCAGTAGGGGCAGGGCGTTGAGCAGCGTACGAGGCAAGAGGATTCTGGTCACCGGCGGGGCGGGCACGATCGGCTCGCACGTGGTCGACCTGCTGGTGGACCACGGGGCGCGCGAGATCGTGGTGCTCGACAACTTCGTGCGGGGGCGCACCGCCAACCTGGCCCGCGCCCTGCAGAGCGGTGTGGTGGAGGTCGTCGACGGCGACATCCGCGACACGACCGCCGTGCGCAAGGCGACCGAGGGCGCCGACCTGGTGTTCCACCTGGCCGCCATCCGGATCACCCAGTGCGCGGAGGAGCCGCGGCTGGCGAACGAGGTGCTGGTCGACGGCACGTTCAACGTGCTGGAGGCCGCGGTCGCAGCCGGGGTGGGCAAGGTGATCGCCTCCTCCTCGGCCTCGGTCTACGGGCTGGCGGAGACCTTCCCCACCACCGAGCGCCACCACCCGTACAACAACGACACCTTCTACGGGGCCGCGAAGGCCTTCAACGAGGGCGTGCTGCGCAGCTTCCACGCCATGTACGGGCTGGACTACGTCGCGCTGCGCTACTTCAACGTGTACGGGCCCCGGATGGACATCCACGGGCTGTACACCGAGGTCCTGATCCGCTGGATGGAGCGGATCACCGCGGGGGAGCCGCCGCTGATCCTCGGCGACGGCACCCAGACCATGGACTTCGCCGACGTCAGGGACATCGCGCGGGCCAACCTGCTGGCCGCCGAATCGGACCTGACCGACGAGGTGTTCAACGTCGCGAGCGGATCCGAGACCAGCCTGCGCGACCTGGCCCTCGGACTGCTGGAGGCCATGGGCGCGGAGGGGATGGTGCCGGAGCACGGACCGGCCCGCGCCGTGAACGGGGTCACCCGGCGCCTCGCGGACACCTCGCAGGCATCGGGGCGCCTCGGATTCACCGCCGAGATCGACATGCGCCGCGGACTGCGGGACCTGGTCGAGTGGTGGCGGGCCGAGCGCGCCGCGGACGCGGCCGCGCAGGCAGCAGCCGGGGAGGCCGGCCGATGAGCGCCGAAACGACCCCCGCCCGCATCCCCGTCATGATCCCGTGGCTCGGCGAGGAGGAGGCGCAGGCCGCCGCCGGCGCGGTGCTCTCGGGCTGGGTCGCCCAGGGCCCCCGCGTCGCCGAGTTCGAGCGCGCCTTCGCCGAGCGGGTGGGCGCCGAGCACGGGATCGCCGTGAGCTCGTGCACCACCGCCCTGCACCTGGCGCTGATCGCGCTGGAGCTCGGGCCGGGCGACGAGGTGGTCGTGCCCTCGCTGTCCTTCATCGCCACCGCCAACGCGGTGCGCTACGTGGGCGCCCACCCGGTGTTCGCGGACGTCGAGGAAGCCACCGGGAACCTGACCCCCGACACCGTGGACGCCGTACGCACCCCGCGGACCCGGGCGGTGCTCGCCGTCCACCAGGGCGGGGTGCCGGCTGACGTGCACGCCCTGCGCGCGGCCTGCGCCGACTGGGGCGTCCCGCTGGTGGAGGACGCCGCCTGCGGGATCGGCGCGACCGTGGGCGGCAAGTCGGTCGGCCACGGTGCACTCCTCGCCGCGTGGTCCTTCCACCCCCGCAAGGTGATCACCACCGGCGAGGGCGGCATGGTGACCACGGACGACGCCCAGTGGGCGGAGCGGCTGCGCCGGCTGCGCGAACACGGCATGAACGTGTCCGCGGCGCAGCGGCACGCCAGCAGCAAACCGATTGCCGAGAGCTATCTGGAGGTCGGCTACAACTACCGGATGACCGACATCCAGGCCGCGGTCGGCCTGGTGCAGCTCGGCAAGCTGGACGCGATCGTGGCCCGCCGCCGCGAACTGGCCGGCCGGTACGGTCAGCTGCTCTCCGGCATTCCCGGCCTGCGCCCGGTCCGGGACCCCGCTCACGGCGAGGGCAACTTCCAGTCGTACTGGGTGCTGCTGGCCGAGGACTTCCCGGTGGGCCGGGACGAGCTGCTCGCGGTGCTCGCCCAGGCCGGGATCTCGGCCCGGCGCGGGATCATGGCCTCGCACCTGGAACCGGCGTACGCCGGCCACGGGGCGGCGCCGCTGCCGGTGACCGAGCGGATCAGCCGCGACTCGCTGATCCTGCCGCTGTTCCACACCATGACGGAGGACCAGCAGGACCGCGTGGTCGCGGTGCTGCGCGAACAGGCCGGCGGATGACCGCCCCCACCGCCCAGGTCACCGAAGACCTGCTGATCGTCGGCGCGGGCGGATTCGCCCGCGAGACCGCCCAGGCCGTACGGGACGCGGGCGCCGCCGACCGGGAGCGCGGCCGCGCCCCGCGCTGGCGGCTCGCCGGGCACCTGGACGACGATCCGGCCCTGCACGGCCGTGACGTCGACGGCATGCCCGTAGTGGGCGGCAGCGACCTGGTGCACCAGCGGCCGCACGCCCGGGTCGTGGTGTGCGTCGGCAGTCCCGGCGACTACGCGGTACGGGCCCGCCTGGTGCGGCGCCTGGACCTGCCCGAGAGCCGGTACGCGACCGTGCTCCACCCCACGGCCGCCGTCTCCGCGTCCTCGGTGCTCGGCGCGGGTTCGGTGCTGCTCGCGCACTGCGTGCTGACCGCGTCCGTACGGGTGGGCGCCCACGTGGCCGTGATGCCGCACGCGGTCCTCACCCACGACGACGCGGTCGGGGACTTCGCCACGCTCGCCTCGGGGGTCCGCCTCGGCGGCGGGGTACGGCTGGGGCGGGGGGCGTACGTGGGCGCGGGCGCCCTCGTACGGGAGAACACCACGATCGGCGCCTGGTCGCTGACCGGGATGGGAAGCACGGTCCTGGCCGACGTGCCGCCCGGCGAGGTGTGGGCCGGCAGCCCGGCCCGCCGGCTGCGCGCGGCGGGGGGCCCGGCGCTCGACGAGCTGCGGGCCGACGGCGAACAGGCAGGCCGGGGGCCCGGGACACACACGAGGCCCGAGACACTGAGGGGGAGCACAGCCGGATGAACCAGATACCGCTCGTGGACCTGAAGGCGGCGCACGCCGAGGTCGCGCAGGAAATACGTGCAGGATTCGACCAGGTGCTGGCCGACACCGCCTTCATCGGCGGCGAGGAGGTCCGCGCCTTCGAGCGCGAGTACGCCGCGTTCGCCGGCGTCGGCCACTGCGTCGGCGTGGCCAACGGCACCGACGCCCTCGAACTGGCCCTGCGTGCGAGCGGGGTGGGTGTCGGCGACGAGGTGGTGCTGCCCGCCAACACGTTCATCGCCACCGCCGGCGCCGTCGCGCGCATCGGCGCCCGGCCGGTCCTGGTGGACTGCCTCCCCGACACCCTGCTGATGGACCCGCAGGCCGCGCTGGACGCGGTCGGCAAGGCCACGCGCGCCGTTGTCCCGGTCCACCTGTACGGGCAGTGCGCCCCCGCTGCGGAGCTGGCCGCGCAGCTGCCCTCGTACGCCAAGGTCGTCGAAGACGCCGCGCAGAGCCAGGGCGCCACCCGGGAGGGCCGCTCCCCGGGCGGCGGCGGGATCGCCGCGACCAGCTTCTACCCGGGCAAGAACCTGGGCGCGTACGGCGACGCCGGCGCGGTGGTCACCGACGACGAGGAGACGGCCGACCTCGTACGGGCCCTCGCCAACCACGGCGGCATCGCCAAGTACCGGCACGACGTCGCCGGGTTCAACAGCCGCCTGGACGGCCTGCAGGCCGTGGTCCTGCGGGCCAAGCTGGCCCGCCTCGCCGACGGGAACGCAGCCCGCCGCGCCGCCGCCGCCCGGTACGACGAGCTGCTGGGCGATCTGGCGGCCGCCGGACGCCTGACCCTGCCGGTCACCGCGGACGGCAACGTCCACGTGTGGCACCTGTACGTCGTCCGGGTCAGCGGTGCGGAGCGCGACGCGGTCGTCGGCAAGCTCAACGCGGAGGGCATCGGGGCCGGCGTGCACTACCCGGCCCCGGTCCACCTCACCCCGGCCTTCGGACACCTCGGACACGGCCGCGGGGACTTCCCCCACGCCGAGCAGGCCGCGGACCGGATGCTCTCCCTCCCGCTCTTCCCGCAGATCACCGCCGCCCAGCAGCAGCGGGTCGTGGACGCGCTCACCGACGCGCTGCGCTGACGCCCTGCGCCGCGCCGACGTAAAAAAATGAGGTACAGATGAACAGACGGACAAGGTTGCTCCGGTACGGCCTCTTCACCGTGGTCGCGGCCCTGATGGCCACGGTCTTACCTCCGTCCTCGGTGGCGGGTGCGGCGGACCCCTGCGGTCCCGGCACGAACGCGATCGTGTGCGAGAACTCCAAGCCGGGCACACCGATGTCCGACTGGTTCGCGCCCAGCGCCTACGGCGACATCAAGGGCTTCAGTGCCCAGATGAGCATCCAGGCGGGCGAAACAGTGCAGTTCAAGGTGCAGTCGCCGACCCCGTACCGGGTGTCGGTCTACCGGCTGGGCCACTACGGGGGTGACGGGGCCCGCCTGATGTCCACCGCGGCGCAGGCGGCCCAGACCTACCCGGCGAACTTCCTGCCGGGCGGCAACCCGCGCAGCTGCACCACCAAGGCCGCCACCGGACTGGTCGACTGCGGCAACTGGCCCGTCACCGCGACGTGGACCGTGCCGGCCGACGCCGTCTCCGGCCTGTACGTCGCCAACCTCGACCAGGCGGACGGCAACGGGGTGATGCCCTATCCGTTCGTCGTACGGAACGACTCCAGTCACTCCGACATCGTCGTGCAGACCAGTGACCAGACCTGGCAGGCGTACAACAACTACGGCGGCCAGGACCTGTACGACGGCGGGGGCCCCGCGCCGGACGGCCGGGCGTACGAGGTCAGCTACAACCGGCCGATGGACATCGGCGGGGAGAACGGGATCTACGGGTCCGAGTACCAGATGATCGCGTGGCTCGAGCGCAACGGGTACGACGTGAGCTACATGTCCGGCATCGACATGTCGACCCGGGGAGCGACGCAGCTCCGGAACCACAAGGTCTTCATGTCCTCGGGCCACGACGAGTACTGGACCCAGGACCAGTTCACCAACGCGCTCAACGCCCGCCGCGCCGGGCTCCACCAGACGTACTTCAGCGGCAACGAGGTCTTCTGGAAGACCCGGCTCGCGCCCAGCATCGACGGCGCGGCCACGGCCAACCGGACGCTGGTCTGCTACAAGGAGACCAAGCTCTCCTTCCCCCAGCCCAACGGCATCCCCGACCCGAGCGGGATCTGGACCGGCACCTTCATGGACCCGGCCAGCTCCACCAACGGTCGGCCCTACCAGCCGCAGAACCAGCTGACCGGCTCGCTGTTCAGCGTGAACGGCTACCGCAGCGACGCACTCACCGTGCCCGGCGCGTTCGCGAAGATGCGGCTGTGGCGGAACACCACCGTCGCGAGCCTGACCCCCTCCCAGACCGCCACGTTCCCGCCCGGCACGCTCGGCTACGAGTGGGACAGCGACGTGGAGGACGCGGCGCGGCCGCCCGGCCAGATCCAGCTGTCGTCCACCACGGTGGACGTCAACGACGGCAAACTCCGGCTCGACTACGGCAACACGTACGGGAACGGCACCGCGACGCACAGCCTGGTCGCCTTCCGGGACCAGACCTCGCACGCCCTGGTCTTCGGCGCCGGCACCGTGCAGTGGTCCTGGGGCCTGACCAACATGCCGACGGGCAATCCCGACGACGCGGTGGTCACCGAGGACAAGCGGATGCAGCAGGCGACGGTGAACGTCTTCGCCGACATGGGAGTCCAGCCCGAGTCCCTGCAGAGCAACCTCGTCGCGGCGACCGCCTCCACGGACACCACGGGCCCGGCCATCACGGTGTCCAGCCCGGCGCCCAACGCCACGGTGCCCGCGCTGCGGCCGGTGACGGTCACGGGCACCGCGACCGACAGCGGCGGCGGTGTCGTGGCCCGCGTGGAGGTCTCCACCGACGGCGGAACCACCTGGAAGGCGACCACCGGCATCGGGTCCTGGAGCTACAAGTGGACCCCGACCACCCCCGGACCCGTGCAGATCAAGGTCCGCGCGGTGGACGACAGCGTCAACATCGGCGCCACCACCACCGTGCCGCTGACCGTGGGCCCCCAGCAGTGCCCCTGCACCGTCTGGCCGGCAGCAGCCGTACCGGGCACCGTCAACGCCGGCGACGGCAGCGCCGTCGAACTCGGCGTGAAGATCCGCTCCTCGGCGCCCGGCTCGATCACCGGCGTCCGCTTCTACAAGTCCCCGGCCAACACCGGCACCCACACGGGCAGCCTGTGGAGCAGCACGGGCCAGCGCCTGGCCACCGGCACCTTCACCAACGAGACCGCCTCCGGCTGGCAGCAGCTGAACTTCTCCTCCCCGGTCCCGGTCAAGGCCAACACCACGTACGTCGCCTCCTACTTCGCCCCCAACGGCGGATACTCCTTCGACAACACCTTCGCCAACGCCGACGCGGGCCTGGCCCCGCTGACCGCGCTGCGCAGCGGTACCGACGGAGGCAACGGGGTGTACCGCTACAGCGGTACGGGCGGGTTCCCCTCCACGGCCTCGTCCGGGAGCAACTACTGGGTCGACGCCGTCCTGGACACCTCCACCGCGAGCACGACACCGCCCACCGTCACCTCGATCACCCCGCAGTCCGCGGCGACCGGCACCGCGATCACGGCAGCGGTGAAGGCCACCTTCAGCGAGGGCATCGACGCCGACACCCTCGTCTTCACCCTGAAGGACCCGGGCGGCGCCGCCGTTCCGGGCAGCAAGGTCCTCAGCGCCTCCAACAGCGCCACCTTCACCCCGTCCACGGAGCTGGTGCTGAACGCCACGTACACGGCGTCGGTGCAGGCCGCCGACCTGTGGGGCAACGCCATGACGGCGCCCGTCACCTGGACGTTCACCACCAGTGCGAGCCCGCCCACCGTGAACTGCCCCTGCACCCTGTGGGGACCCACGGCCGAGCCGAGCACCGCCAACGTCGGCGACGACACCAACTCCGTCGAACTGGGCACCCGCTTCCAGTCCGCCGTGAGCGGCTACGTCACCGGCATCACCTTCTACAAGGGCCCCGGGAACACCGGCAGCCACACCGGCAGCCTGTGGTCGGCCGACGGCACGCTCCTCGCGACCGGCACCTTCGGCAGCGAGACCCTGTCCGGCTGGCAGCAGCTCCACTTCGCCACCCCGGTGCCCGTCACCGCGGGCACCAGCTACGTGGCCTCCTACCACGCGCCGAACGGCAAGTACTCCGTGGACGGCGGCTACTTCACGGCCGCGCACCGCTCCTACCCGCTGGTCGCCCCGGCCGACGGCAGCGGCGGCGCCAACGGCCTCTACAAGTACGGTGCTTCCACCGCGTTCCCCACCAACACGTTCGGCTCCGTGAACTACTGGGTCGGCCCGGTGTTCACCACCACTGCGCCGGCCGGCCTCGCGTCGGACGGCTCGACGGAGGTGTCCGGCCAGTGAGCACCGTCAGCGTGGTGATCCCCTGCTACAAGTACGGCCACTTCCTGGCCGACTGCGTCAAGAGCGTCCTGGACGAGCAGCCGGGCGTCGACGTACGGGTCCTGATCATCGACGACGCCTCGCCCGACGACTCCGCCGAGGTCGCGCGCGCCCTCGCGGCTGCCGACCCCCGCATCGAGGTCCGGGTCCACGAACGCAACCAGGGCCACATCGCCACCTACAACGAGGGCCTGCTGGAGTGGGCCGACGGGGACTACGTCGCCCTGCTCTCGGCCGACGACCGGCTGGTCCCCGGGGCCCTGGTACGCGCCGCGGCGCTGCTCGACGCCCACCCCGAAGCCGGCTTCGCCTACGGCAGGCCGCTCAGGTTCCGGCACGGCGGACCGCTGCCCGCGGCCCGCACCCGGAGCACCGGTTCGGTGGTCTACCCGGGACGGTGGTGGCTGGAGCGGCGCTTCCGGGAGGGCACCGGATGCATCACCTCGCCCGAGGTGGTCGTCCGCACCAGCCTCCAGCGCAAGGTCGGGGGCTACGACCCGGACCTCCCGCACGCCGGCGACATCGAGATGTGGATGCGGCTCGCGGCGCACGCCGACGTGGGCTACGTCCGCGGGGCCGACCAGGCCTTCTACCGTGTCCACGGCAACAACATGTCCACCACGGACTTCGGCGGGCAGCTCGACGACCTGCGCCAGCGCCTCGTCGCCTTCGACTCGGTCCTGGAGAAGTGCTCCGGCCTGCTCCCGGAAGCCGGTCGGCTGTCGGCCCTGGCGCGGACCCGGCTCGCCCGGTATGCGCTGCGTCGCGCCTACCGCGCGTACGACCGGGGGCGCACCGGCGTGGTTCCCGTCGAGGAACTGGAGGCCTTCGCCGCCGAGTGCCTGCCGGAATACACCTCGCTCGGCGAGTACCGGGCGCTGCGCCGGCGGCGGCGGATCGGGGCCCGGGTGATGCCGTACCTCCAGCCGCTGGTGCTCTCGGCCGTCGCCGACCGGGGGCGCGAGTGGCTCTGGTGGCAGTCCTGGAAACGCCGAGGGATTTGATGAACCAGCAGTACCGACAGCACCAAGTGCACCACCCCCGCCCCGTGCCCGGGGCACCACCGGTCCGGGGGGCCGCTTCCTCCGCGGGCCGCCGCGGCCGCGGTCGCGGGCACCCGGCTCTCGGCCCCGGCCTCGTTCTCCGGACCGGTGTCGGTGCGTTCGCGCCGGCGCCGGTTCCGGCGCGTCACGACCTGATCCGTCCACAGGGCGGCTGCCACGCCGCAGACCCCGGCCAGCAGCACCGTCCCGGCCAGTCCGCGGCTCTTGGTCCCGGTCTGGGCGACCGCCGTCGGCGGTACGAGGAGCGTCACGCTCATCCGTGCCGGCTCCGGGATCTGCTGCTCGGCCTGCATGGCCGTGATGCGCTTCGTATAGGCCTCGACGACCTTGAGCACGGCCAGGTTGGCGGCGGCGGGTTCCGCGTGCTCCGCCTGCACCTGGAGCGAGGGGATCAGATAGCGGGGCGTGACGCTGGTGCCGCTGTTGCGGGGGATCAGCCGGTAGGTGCCCGCCACCCCCGCGGCACGCAACTCGGCTGCTCCTGCGGGGGATTCGAGCTGCTGGACCGCCGCGTACGACACGGCGGCGAGCGGCGGCTGGAGATTGGCGAGCTGGTTCGGCTGGCTGCCGGTCACCGGCGGCTTGAGCACGACGATCGCCGAGCTCACATAGGTCCGGGTGGGGTGGAGAACCTGCAGGGCCCCGGCGCCCGCGAGCACCGCCACCAGGACCAGGACGTACCAGCGGCGGCGAAGCGTGCGGAACAACTCACCAGGCGACACAGGATTCCTTCCGTCGCGTGCGATCTTTCCAGGACGCGGGTCGGCCCGCCATCGGTTCCGGCAGGCGCAAGGGAGTGTTCGTGAGCATCGGTGAAATAGCCGCGGTGCTACGGCGCCGCTGGTACGTGATGGTGCCCCTCACGCTGATCGGACTCCTCGCGGGGCTGCACCTGTACCGGTCGGTGCCCGTGGCGTACCAGTCGCAGAGCTCGGTGGCGCTGCTCGACTCCACGGCGGTGGCCGAACTGGCCCCCGCCTTCGGCAACCCCATTTCGAACGCCGGCGGTTCCCTCGTCGTGACCGCGGACGTGCTGATCAGGACCCTGTCCGGGGCCGACGCGGCGCGCGACCTGCACGGCCTCGGCGTGACCGACCCCTACACGGTCGGCTTCGCGGCGAACACCTCGGGCCCGATGCTCACCCTCACCGTCACGGGCACCGACCGGGCGAAGGTGCTCGAGGAGACCAGTACGCTCACCACCTTCGCCGGCGAGCAGCTCAACGCGCTCCAGGCTGCGGCCAAGGTGCAGCCCGCGTACTTCGTGCAGACGGCCCCGGTGGTGCTGCCGCAGACCCCCAAGCCCCAGCTCAAGAGCCGCTACCAGCAGGTGCTGGGCGTCGTCATCGCGTCCGTCACCGCCGGTTTCACGCTCTCCTTCGTGACGGAGACCCTGCTGGTGGCCCGCCGCCGCAGGCGCGAGGCCGCCTCCGCGGCGGCCGGGGCACCCCGGGCGCGCGTCCGCAGGAGGCTGCGGGGCCGGCAGCCGGACGCAGCCGCGCTGCTCAGCGGCTACCTGGGGCTGGCCTTCTTCATCCCGTCGAACCTGACCCTCCCGGGCATGGGCGGTGTGGGCACCCCGGCCAACGTGTTCGCCCTGCTGGGCCTGTTCTGGTACCTCGCGACCTGGCTGACCGGCCGGATCCGCCCGGCCGAGGGCACCCGGCTGCCCCGGGTCGTGATGTGGCTGCTGGCCGTCTCGGTGCTGGCCTCGTACCTCGCGAACGCCGCCCGCGGCAGCTCGCACAAGGAGGTGCTGGGCGCGGACCGCGGCCTGATCGGGCTGCTGGTCTGGGTGTCGATCGTGGTACTGGTCTCCGCCGGCATCCAGGACCGGGCCCGCCTCGACGTCCTGCTGCGGCGGGCCGTGGTGATGGGATCGGTGGTCGCCGCCGTCGGCTACTACGACTTCTTCACCGCGACGAACATCGCCGAACACATCAGCATCCCGGGCCTCCACTCGAGCGTCGCGCAGATCACCACCCTGGACCGCGGGGCGTTCACCAGGCCGCGCTCCACGACCGCGCAGCCGCTGGAGTTCGGCGGCATGCTCGCCCTGCTGCTGCCCTTCGCCGTACAGCAGGCCTTCGACCCGATCCGCAGCCACCTCAGCCGCTGGCGGCGCTGGGGTCCGGTGGCCCTGATGGGCGGCGCCCTGCCGCTGACCGTGTCGCGGACCTCCATCATCGGTGCGCTCATCGTCGTGCTGGTGATGGTGCCGCGCTGGAAGCCGCAGCGGCGCTGGACCGCGATCGGCCTCCTGCTGGGCTCGGTGGCCTGCTTCAAGGTCCTCGTGCCGGGGCTGATCGGCACGATCACCACGCTCTTCGGGTCCTTCCTGTCGAACTCCGACAGCAGCACCCAGGCCCGTACCGTCAAGTACAGCGCGATCGTCCCCTACTTGGAGGAACGCCCGCTGTTCGGGCGGGGCCTGGGGACCTTCACGCCGGACCTCTACTTCTTCACCGACAACCAGTACATGCTGACCCTGGCGGAGATGGGCCTGCTGGGCCTCCTCGCCCTCCTGGCGCTGTTCTTCACCGGCATCCACCAGGGTGGTGCCATCCGCCGCCTCGCCGCCGACGCGTCCGACCGGGAGCTCGGCCAGGCGTTCTTCGCCTCCGCCCTCGTCGCCCTGGTCAGCAGCGCCACCTTCGACGCCCTCAGCTTCCCGATGTTCGCCGGGATGTTCTTCCTGACGATCGCCGCCGGAGGCAGTTACCTCGGCTTCATCCGGCGCAGCGCGCCGAAGCCCCGAACCGTGGAGTCCCCATGCCCTCCCGCCGCCACCCGGCCCCGCCGGCCCGAACTCACGCAGCCGGTCCCGTAGCCGTCCTCGTCGTCACCTGGAACAGCGCCCGGGTGCTGCCCGAGTTCCTGGCCTCCCTGCCGGAGGGCATGGCCGGGCTCGACTGGCGCCTGGTCGTCGCCGACAACGACTCGGCCGACGGCACCGTCGAGCTGGTCCGGTCGCTGGCCCCGGACGCGACGGTCGTCCAGACCGGCCGCAACGCCGGGTACGCGGCCGGGGTGAACGCCGCCCTGGAGGCCGCCGCCGCACGGGAGGGCGGCTTCGGCGCCGCCCTGGTGTGCAACCCGGACATCCGGATGCGGCAGGGCTGCGCGCGGCTCCTCGTCGACGCGCTCGACGCCCCGCTGTCCGGCGGACGCCGGGTCGGGATCAGCGTCCCGCTGCTGTACGAGGAGGACGGCACGCTCCAGCACTCGCTGCGCCGGGAGTCCCGCGTGACGCGCGCCCTGGGCGAGGCGGTGATCGGCAACCGGCGGGCCGGGCGCTTCCCGCGGTGGAGCGAGCTGGTCACCGACCCGGCTGCGTACGGGCGGGCGACCGTCGCCGACTGGGCGACCGGCGCGCTGATGGCCCTCTCCCGCCCGTGTCTGGACGCGTGCGGGGCCTGGGACGAGTCGTTCTTCCTGTACTCGGAGGAGACCGAGTACTGCCTGCGGGCCGGGGACCGAGGCTTCGCCACCCGGCTCGAGCCCGCAGCCTCGGCCGTCCACCTCGGCGGGGACTCACAGGTCTCGCCCCGCCTGTGGACGCTGCTGACCCTCAACCGCGTACGGCTCTACGGCCGTCGGCACGGGACGGCGGCCACCGCCGCATTCCGAGGGGCCGTACTGCTGCGGGAGACCTCGCGGGCGGCGCTCGGCCGACCGGCCAACCGGGCGGCGGCGCGGGCGCTGGCCAGCCCGTCCGCCTTGCGCGCCACCCCCGGGCCCTGAAGGCGAAGCCGACTCACCCGGTGGGGGTCGGCCCGTCCCAGGCGGTGTAGAAGCTCTCGGGGTTGACCAGGTAGCGGACGGTGGTCCGTGGCACGTGGCGGACCTCGTGACGGCGCGCGTAGCGGCGTACGAGTTCCCAGTCCTCGCGCGGCAGCACCTCGGGCGTGCGCCGCAGCCGGCTGAAGTACAGGGACCGGGTGCGGCGCGCCACGAAGGCGTTGGTGTCGAGGAAGGCCTCGCGGGCGGCGCGCCGCCGGTCGAACGGCACGGACAGCACGTCCCGTTCGGAGCCGTCGGGCAGCACCCGGCGCAGGGCGGTGTACACGGCGTCGGGGCCGCCGGACGGATCGAGCACCGCGAGGGCCTGTTCCAAGTGGTCGGGCTCCCACAGGTTGTCGTCGTCCAGGAAGGCCACGTACCGCGAGCGGGTCAGCCGTATCCCCACGTTGCGCACGACTCCGGCGGTGGCCGTGTTGCGGGCCAACGACACCGCGAACAGCCGGGGATCCGGCGGCAGTTCGGGGAGCCCCGCGCCGTCGTCCACGACGATGACCACCTGGTCGGCCACGGTCTGCCCGAGGGCCGAGCGGACCGCCGCGCACAGCGCCTCCGGGCGCCGGTGGGTGGCGATCACGGTGGCCACCAACGCGGCGGGCGGGCTCCCCAGCACGGCGGCGAGCCGGATGGTCTCGGCGTCCTCGAAACGGCGCAGCCGCACGGCGGAGGGGGCGAGCAGGACCTTGTTCCTGGCCTCGAAGAGCACCAGCCAGCCGAAGGCCCGCTTGAGCAGCTCCCAGGGGGCTCGGGCGATGCGGTGCATGATGTCCTCTCGATCGTCAGGGAGCACGGTGTTCAGGAGGTGGGCTCGGGGACCACGGGCCGGCCGTCGGCCGTGCGGTTGCCGCGCCACACGTTCCCGGCGCCGCCCGCGTTCCAGGCGGCGACCAGCCCGTACGCGCCGCTGTTGGGGTGGTACTGGGCGGAGAACACGTTGTCCGTGACCTGGATGCCGGTGGCGCCGGGCCCGCCGCCGTAGAGGGCGTACGCCCCGCCGGCCAGCCAGTTGCCGTCCACGACCACGGAGGAGACGCTGCCCGTGTCCGCGAAGAGCCCGATGGCCGCGCTGGCGCCCTGCTCCACGGGGACGGGGTTCAGCAGGGTGTTGTGGCGGATGGTGAGGCGGCCCTTGTTGCCGCCGCCGCTGATGACGGCGTCGGTGTGCTGCCACTCGCCGCCCTGGTTGCGGAAGGCGACGATGTCGTGCACGTAGTTGTCGTGCAGCTCGCCCTGGCCCATCGAGAGGGCGTTTCCGAACACGGAGACGTCGCACCAGCCGACCTCGATCGAACTGCCGCCCATGTTGGAGACCGCGTAGTCGACGCCGCCGTTGTCCGGGCCCTTGCCCGGTACGGCGGTGATGGTGGTGTGCAGGACGCGCAGGCCGCTGTAACCGGGGCGGAGGTTGATCCCCCACCAGTTCGTCGAGGTGATCCGGCTGTCGATGATCGTGACGTCGTTGGCGTAGACGTCGAGCGAACCGCGGATGTCCCAGCCCTTGATGACCATGCCGTCGGTCTTGACGGACATGTTCCCCGTGTCGTGCCGCTCCAGCGCGATCCGCGGGCCGGTGGTGCGGGCATCGGGGAATCCGCAGGCGCCCGGCGAGGAGCAGGGGCCGCCGGGCCCCGGGCTCGTACCCGGCGAGGGCGTGGCCGACGGCGGCGCCGTACTGGCGGAAGGGCTCGGACTGCCCGATGCCGACGGGTCTGCGGAGGGCGGGGCCGACGGCGTGGACTCGGGCGGGGGAGTGGCGCCGGGGCACTGGAGGGCGCTGTCCGGGCAGGGCCCGGCCGAGGGCTCGCTCACCCCGGTCCGGTCGGCCTCGTACAGGGCCAGTACGACAGCCAGTACGAGCAGGGCGAGCAGCGATGCCCCGAGACGCCTCCGGTCGCGTGCCACGGCGGCTACCCCGCTGCCTGCGGGGCGCCGCGCAGGAAGCCGAGGCTCGGCAGGATGCACAGGGCGTAGCAGACGGTGCCCGCGGCCGCGGTCGCGAGGAGCGCGAGGACGCCGTCACCGAGGAGCCGTTCCAGGCCGAGGACCACGGCGGCCATCACGACGCCGCCGAGGAAGGGCCAGGCGCAGGCCCGGGCCACGGTTCCCAGGGTCACGCCGCCGCGGTGCAGCGCGATGAGGAACACCGGCACCACGACGGCGCCCGCGACCAGGACGTGTCCCTGGGCCACACCCACGATCCCGCCGGCGCCGGCGCCGATCACCAGGGCCGGGACCAGGACGACGAGCCAGAGTCCCTGGACGCCGATGAGCGAGCGGCGCCGGCCGATGGCGACCAGGCAGTCGTAGGCCAGCTCACAGCCGATCCGGACCATGCCGAGCACCATCAGCCAGGGCAGCGCGGCGGCCGCGGGCAGCCAGCGCTCGCCGTAGACGAGCCCGACGATCGGTGCTGCCAGCGCGGCCAGCAGGACGCAGAGCGGGACGGTGCCGGTCATCACCACGCCCAGGGCGCGGCCGAATCCGCCGGCCAGTGCCCCCGGCGAGTCCGCCAGCCGGGAGAACCCGGCGAAGGAGACCCGGCGGGCCGCCTCGGAGATGATCCGCACGGGCCAGCCGGAGATGTTGAACGCGAGCACGTAGAAGCCGAGGGCCAGCTGGTCGAGGGCGGAACCCACCACCATGGTGTCGACGTTGACGACGCCGAGGGCGAGCATGCTGGCCCCGGCGAGCGGCAGCCCGAAGCGGAGGAGCGCCCGCGCCTGCTCCCGGTCCCAGCCGAACTTCAGGGTGCCCGGCGCGGCGAGGCAGCAGCCGACGAGGGCGGCCGCGTTGCCCGCGACGGAGCCCCACGCGAAGCTCATCGCACCCCACCCCTCGACGGCCAGCAGAAGCGTCACCCCGGTGCTGAGGACGAAGTTGAGGGCGTCGATGGCCATCCGCTTGCCCTGGGCGAACTCCCGGGTCAGGAACCCGGCCGGCACCTGCGACAGCCCGTCGAGGACCACGCACACGCACATCACCCGCAGGATCCCGGAGGCCTCGGGCGCGCCGAGCACCCGGGCCACCGCCGGGGCCGCCGTGAACAGCACGGCGTACAGGAGGAGGCTGGAGGAGACGCTCAGAGTGAGCACGGTGGGGGCGAAGCGGCGCGGGTCGCCCTCCCAGCGCACGATGGCGAGGGAGACGCCGAGCTCGTTCGCCGAGAGCAGGACCAGCAGCACCGTCTGGGCGATCCCGTACACGCCCCAAGCCTCGGGGCCGAGGAAGAAGCGGGCGAGGACGATGCCGGTGACGAAGTTGCCGAGGCGCATGACCACGGTGTTGACCAGGCTCCACCGGGCGGCGGAGCCGACCCTGCGCCCCAGCGACGGTGCCTCGGGCGCGGCCTGGACACCGGTGTCGGTCCCCGTCACGGCGACGATCCGGCGGAGGCCCGGGCGGTACGGGAGGCACTCGCCCCGGAGTCCGCGGCGTCGGGCACTCCCACCGGCTCGGCGGTCCCGGCGGGGGCGTTCCCGGCGGGGGCGTTCTCGGCCGGCGCGGGCCGGTGCCGGCCCGGCTTGCCCGACCTGCGGCGCCGGGCCTCCACGAAGAAGGTGGCCACCAGGCTGAGTACGAAGCCCAGCGCCCCCGCCATGATCAGGTACTGGAGCCGGGTCTTGGTCTGCGCCTCCGGCTTCTGCGGCGGGACGATCGTCGCCATGCGGATCATGGCCTCCGCCGTCACCGACTGCTGGGCCTGGAACTCCTGCAGCCGCTTCTCGGCGTAGGCGGTGAACACCTGGTCCGACTTCAGGACGGCGGCCGGATCGGTTCCGGTGACGCTCAGCCACATGAAGGGCCCCTGGGCGTTGTCGGCGATCTTCGCCTCGTACTCCCCGGTGACGCCTTGGGACTTGAGGTCGGCCCGGGAGTCGTCGGAGTTGAGATTGCGGGCCAGGCCGTCGGCCATGCCGGTGAGCGAGGCCTGTGTGCTCAGGAAGGGGTTTCCGTCGAAGGCCACCGTGGCCTTCTTCGAGTTCAGGAGGGTCACCGTGCTCTGTGACCGGTACTCCACCGGGACCAGCACGTACACGCCGGCGATGAGTGCAGCCGTGAGCAGCAGTCCGGGCAGCAGTACGTACCAGCGCCTGCACATGACCCGCCAGATCTCCGCGAGATCCATGGTCTTCCCCCTCGCGGCGGCATCGTGTCCTCCACGCGCCGCCGCTCTTTCATCTGTGTGATTACGGTTGTTGCATCCTGCGGTGGTGCTTCGTTGCGCTTCCTCGCCGACCGGTGCCTGCCCGCGCTACGGCGCCAGGTCGGTGGGCCGCAGCCGGGTCCCCGCGGTACCGCCGTCCAGCAGGACCTCGGCGATGCGCTCGCTCGCGCGGCCGTCCCAGAGCGCGGGGCACCGCGCCGCGGGCGGATCGTCGAGCACCCGGTTCACCGTGGCCGTGATGCGCCCCGGGTCGGTGCCCGCCAGTACGTTGGTGCCCTCCTCGACGGTGATCGGCCGCTCGGTGTTCTCCCGCAACGTCACGCAGGGCACGCCGAGGGCGGTCGTCTCCTCCTGGACGCCCCCGGAGTCGGTGAGCACCACCCGGGCGGCGTCCTGCAGGGCGATGAAGTCGAGGTATCCGGCGGCCGGGACCATCCGGATCCCGCCGGGGACCCCGATCTCGGCCAGCCGCTCCGCCGCCCGCGGGTGCACGGGCAGCAGCAGCGGACAGCGGTCGGCGATCTCGCCCAGCGCCTTCAGCAGGCCGCGCAGCGCGCCGGGGTCGTCCACGTTGGCCGGCCGGTGCAGGGTGACCAGGCCGTACCCGCCCCGGGTGAGCCCGTACCGGTCCAGGACGTCCGAAGCCCGGGCCCGGTCCAGGTTGGCGAGCAGGGTGTCGATCATGACGTTGCCGACGACGTGGATCTGGTCCTCCCGGTATCCCTCCGACCGCAGGTTCGCGGCCGCATCGGGGGAGGGAGCCAGCAGGTAGTCGCTGACGCGGTCGGTGGCGACGCGGTTGACCTCCTCCGGCATGCCCCAGTCCCGGCTGCGCAGTCCGGCCTCGACATGGGCCAGCAGCGGACCGGCCTTCGCGGTGACCAGGGCGCAGGCCAGCGTGGAGTTGATGTCGCCGACCACCACCACGACGTCCGGGGCCAGTTCGTCGACCAGCGGCTCGAAGGCCGCCATCACCCGGCCGGTCTGCTGGGCGTGGGTGCCGGACCCGGCGCCCAGGTACCGGTCGGGGGAACGGATGCCGAGGTCGCGGAAGAACACGTCGTTCATGGACTCGTCGTAGTGCTGTCCGGTGTGGACGAGGACCACCTCGGCGCCTCGGCGCTCCAGCGCGTCCATCACCGGTTTGATCTTCATGTAGTTGGGCCGTGCTCCGGCCACGCAGATGATTCTGGGCATGCTGTCAGAGCACCTCCACGGCGGGACCGGAGACCCGGTTGCGGCAGTCGAGTACGAAGGAGGCGTGCTCGGTGATCATCGCGTAGTCGAAGGAGTCGTGGTCGGTGAGCAGGACGACCACGTCGGCGGAGGCCAGCTCCTTGCGGGTCGGCTCGACCCGCACGAGCCGGGCGTCGACCTTGAGGCCCTCCACCACGTGGGGGTCGGCCGCGCGCACCTTGGCGCCCATGTCGAGCAGCAGCTGGGAGATGCGTACCGCCGGCGACTCCCGGGCGTCGCCGGTGTTCTTCTTGTACGCCAGCCCCAGCAGCAGGATCCGGGAGCCGTTGACCGAGCGGCGCTTGGCGTTGAGCGCGTCGATGACGCGGCGCGCCACATACTCGGGCATGTGGCCGTTGATGTCGTTGGCCAGCTCGACGAAGCGGAAGTTCTGGCCGAGTTCGCGCTGGACCCGCCAGGACAGGTACGACGGGTCGATCGGCAGGCAGTGTCCGCCGACCCCTGGCCCCGGCGTGAACTTCATGAAGCCGAACGGCTTGCTGGACGCGGCTTCGATGGCCTGCCACACGTCGATGTCGAGGTGGCGGGCGAACATGGCTATCTCGTTGACCAGGGCGATGTTCACGTGCCGGAAAGTGTTCTCCAGCAGCTTCGCCAGCTCGGCCTCCTTGGGCGAGCGCACCGGCACCGTCTTGTCGACGAGGCCTCCGTAGAAGGCCTCCACCGCCTTGAGCGAGGCGGCGTCCACGCCGGAGACGACCTTGGGCGTCTGCTGGAAGCCCCAGACGGTGTTGCCGGGGTCGATCCGCTCCGGGCTGTAGCCGAGGTGGAAGTCGGCACCGGCGGTGAGGCCGGAACCGTCCTCCAGGATCGGGCCGAACAGCTCCTCGGTGGTGCCCGGGTAGGTGGTGGACTCCAGGACGACGGTCGCACCGGGCCGCAGGAAGCGGGCCAGGGTGTGCGCCGACTCCTCGATGTAGCGCAGGTCGGGGGCACCGTCCTGTAACGGGGTCGGGACCGTGACGACCGCGATGTCGAAGCCGCCGCAGTCGCGCGCGAGTTCACTGGGCTGGTAGGAGCCGCGCTCCAGCGCCCGGGTCAGCCGCTCGGAGGAGACGTCCTCCACGTACGACTCGCCGGCGGCGAGGCTCTTGACCCGCCGGGCGTCCACGTCGTACCCGACCACGTGGTGTCCGACCTCGGCGGCCCTGATGGCCAGCGGGAGGCCCACGTATCCCTGTCCCACGACGACGACGCGCATCAGTGACTCCTGTTCGCGGAACCGGCAGACGGTATGGCAGACGGTGTACGGCGGACGAGTTCCCGGACCGTCATGAGGAGGAAGGCGGTGTTGGTGGTGAGGTAGCGCTTGCCGAGGCGGCGCGGCTCCTGCAGGGCCCGGTAGAACCATTCGAGGCCCATGCGCTGCCAGACCACGGGGGCCCGCTTGGTGATGCCGGCCAGGATGTCGAAGGAGCCGCCGACGCCGTGCACCACGTGGGCGCCGGTGCGCTTGCCGTACCCGGCGGTGAAGATCTCCTTCTTCGGCGAGGTCATGCCGAGGAACAGCAGCTGGGCGCCGCTCGCCGCGACGGCGTCGGCCACCGCCGCCTGGTCGGCGTCGTCGAAGTAGCCGTTGCGGCTCCCGGTGACGCGCAGCGCCGGGAAGCGCTCGGCGATGCGGCCGAGCATCAGGTCCAGTACGTCCTGCCGGGCACCGAGCAGGTAGACGGGCACGTCCGCGGTCTCGGCGGCGGCCAGCAGCCGCATGAACAGGTCGATCCCCGCGACCCGTTCGGGAAGTCGGACGCCGAGGACGCGGCCGGCCCACACCACGGCTTGGCCGTCGGCCAGGACGAGGTCGCAGCCGGAGACCGCCGCCGCGAGGCGGGGGTCGCGCCGCATGTTGACCAGCTTGGCGGCGTTGACCATGCCGATCTCGATCTGTTCGCCGCGCCGTACCGCCTCGAGGCAGCGTCGTACGGTCTCGTCCATGGTCAGCGCGTCGAGCGTGACCCCGAAGAGGGTCGGGCGGGAGGGTCGGTGAGCAGTCATCTCTGCAACCCCCCGAGCCAGGCGTGGAGCAGCCAGCCGAACTCGTACGGCCTGCACTCGCGGTCGATCACGACGGGGCGGAAGATCCTGTCGAGCGGAGCGAGCCGCGCCTGCGGGGCCACCTTGGTGGTGACTCCGCGGGCGGCGCGGACGGCCTTCGCGGGGTCGCCGCGGTGGACCTTGCGCCAGGTGACCCCGTACTTCTCGAGGATCATGGGCTCGCGCGGGGTGCCGTCGGGCCCGCTGATCTCGGGCACGTCCGTCATCCAGCGCAGCCCCCGGCGGACGGCGGCGCCGAAGTCGGTGCCCCCGGCGTCGGCGAGGTCGAACAGGGCGGTCGGTGCCATGGCGTGCTGGTGCACGCTGTAGACGGGGTAGCCCTCCACCACGCCGCCGGTGCGGGCGTCGTAGTGCCACCACCACTGGCCGCCGTCCCCCTGGAGGGCGCAGATCCGGGCGGCGCAGGCGTCGGCGGCCGCGAGGGCCTGCGGGTCCGGGCCGCTCGCGTGCAGCCGGGCCAGAGCCTGGAGCGGATAGGTCTGGTCGGCGAAGCAGGCCACGTGGGAGCGGTACCCGGGGACCAGCCCCGGCCCGGTGGCGTGCGGGAACAGCGGACTGCCCGGCGCCCGGGCCGCCAGCAGGCGGTCGCGGGCGGCCGCCAGGCGGTGCTCCACGTCCGCCGAGGTACGGGCCGCGGCGAGGGCGGAGAGCACCCAGGCCGCCTCGACGGTGTACTGCGGCCGTCCGGGGACGTCGAGCGCGGCCACCCGCGCGAGGGCGTCCGCCAGCTTCGGGTGCCCGGTCTCGGCGGCCGCCCAGGCGATGAGCGCCGCGTCCCCGAGGTTCGTCACCACGGGCAGCCGCTCCACCAGCAGCCCCGTGTACTCCTCGGCGCTGTGTCCGCCGAACAGGGCGCGCTGCCGCTCTTCGGGCAGGAACCGCGCCCCCAGCGCGGTGATGGCCGCGTACCGGGTGCTCGTTCCGCGCCCCTCCACGCGGCGGACGCCGTCGGAGGTGACCGTCCCCACCCGGGTGAACACGAAGGTGTCGGAGCCCGGCAGGTACATGTCGGGCAGTCCCGCCTCGGCCAGCGCGAGCAGCCGCTCGGCGAGGGCGTGCAGCGACGGGTGCTCGTGGGCCAGTGCTTCTAATCGTGCTGCTCGTGCTGCTCCTGCTGCGGTCACCGGGTCCCCACCCCGGTTCCCCGTGTGCTGCGCGCACCTCGTATGTCCGAGCTGTACGGCTCCAACACACCTACCCCCTCTGATCGCTCCTCGGACAGACCTGGCGGTCGTCGTTCCGCGGAGGGGACTGCGCATGACGGCGCACGTGCCGGCGGTGTGATCTCCCCGAAGGCACGAACCGTCCGGGGCCGCCCACTGGATCCCCCCAGCGATGCCCCGGACCGGAGCACGCGCGAACGGCAGCGCCGGGCGGGCGCGATGATGCGCCGTCCGTCACCTGGTCCGCGATGCCCTCGTCGTGTACAACCCCCCACTGAACAAAGCCTGTTGCCTGCTCAGATCCCGTGTACAGGGACAAGGTATGCCCAAGGGTGTTCGTTGATTGCGGTTTTGAGGAAATGCCGCTGACCTAAATTGCCGACGTACCGTCAGGTCCGCTCGAGCAGGGTTTCGCCCTTCTCCTCGTGCAGCGCACCGGTGCGCGGGCACTCCCACACACCCGGTTCGCCCTCGCGCTCCACCAGGCGGACCCCGGCCCGGCCCACCCAGCCGATGCGGCGTGCCGGTACCCCTGCGACCAGTGCGAAGTCCGGTACGTCCCGGGACACGACCGCGCCGGCCGCGACCAGCGCCCACCGCCCGATGCGCACTCCGGCCACACACACCGAACGGGCCCCCAGCGATGCCCCCTCGGCCACCACGACACCTGCGGCCTCCCAGTCGCCGCCCCGCTTCTGCCGGCCGTCGGGGTCCACGGCCCGCGGATAGAAATCGTTGGTGAGCACGGCGGCCGGGCCGATGAACACCCCGTCGGCGAGTTCGGCGGGCTCGTAGACGAGTGCGTAGTTCTGCAGCTTCACGTTGTCGCCGATCCGTACGCCGGGTCCGACGTACGCCCCCCGCCCCACGATGCAGTCGCGCCCGAGCCGGGCGTCCTCCCGTACCTGCGCCAGATCCCAGATCGTGGTCCCGTCCCCGAGTTCGGCCGTCTCGTCGACCTGGGAGGAGGGTTGAATGCGGACACTCACGCGGCGGTCCCCTTTGCGGCTGGAGGTACTGACGTAGCTGGAGGTACTGACGTAAGGGGGGAGCATATGCGCCGCGCGGTCGGTCCACCGGGAGATCAACCGACTGTTCAGACAGCGGACTTGGGGTCCCGGGCGGGGTGGTGGACGACGAGGGTGCCGTACGCGGACAGCGCTGTGGCCGGGTCGCCCGAGGAGTGACGCAGGGTGCTGTCGAGGAAGGCGAGGCTCGCGGCGGCGGTGATGTGTGGGCCCGCTGTGCGGTCCAGGGAGCCGACGAGTGAGGGGAGGGGCGGCAGGTAGAGGGGCGCGTCCGTGAAGGTGAGGTGTGCGGCTCCGGGGACGGTGAGGCGGTAGCTCGTTGCGGTGCCGAGGTCGAGGACGCGGGTGAGGTGTGGGATGTACTCCGGGTCGGTGTCCGGGCCGATGGCCTGGGTGAGTGCCAGCACCGGCTGGGGGAAGGGCTGCGGCGTCGGGTCGTGGGGAGCGCCGTCCAGGTCGATGACCGCGGCGAATCGGGCGTCCTGGCGGGCCGCCTGCAGGGCCGCGGCGCCGCCGAGGGAGTGGCCGGCTGCGACGACGCGGCCGGTGTCGAGGTGTCCGGCGAGCGGGCCGGCGATCTCGCCGCCGTGGATGCGGCCCAGCTGGGTGCGTACGAAGCTGAGGTCCGCGGCGCGGACCGCCGTCCAGCCGGCCGCCCGCTTCTCGTCCTCGGCGGCGTCGCCCGTCGCCGCGACCTTCGTACGGATCGTGCGGCCGTCGGCGAGCACGACGGCGGCGGAGTCGTAGGGGTGGTCGAGGCCGACGACGACGTAGCCGTGGCCGGCCAGCTCCTCCGCCCAGGCCGTGTTCTGCGTACGCACCCCTCCCAGCCCGGGGGAGAACAACACGACGGGGAACGGTTCTCCGTCGCCGGCCACGGGTACGTCGAACGCCGCGTGCGTGTGGGCGCGCGGGAGGCCGTCCAGCAGGATTCCGGGCAGACCGGCGTAGTCGGCGAGGCCGTCGGAGACCACGCGAGCCTCGTCTGCGGTGCGTCCGAGGTACTGGGCGTGGCGGGTGCCCGCGGTGTCCTTCCGGGCGGGGTACCAGAACTGGGCGACGACCGTACGCCGGTCCTCGGGTGCGGCGGTGGCGGTCTCGGGGCGCTCGGGGTCGGTGAGCTCCAGCACGGTGGTGCCGACCGCGAACGGGCCGGACGGCTCGGGGAACACCGGCGCGGGCAAGGCCCAGGCCGCTGCCGGGCCCACGGCGATCAGCGCGAGGCACACCACCGACCCGGGCAGCGCGAGCCACCACGGAGCCCTGCGCGCCTCCCGCCCGGTACGCCGTCGCAGCAGCGGCGACAGCGCGAAGGGGAGCGCGACCGCTGCGCCGGCCAGCACCGGCACCATCTGCCAGCGCAGCCCGAGCACGCCGAGCGCCGCCCCGGCCACTGCGACGACCGCAGGCGCGGCGACGGTGACCGGCCCCCGGAGCCGGGGCGGAAGCCACCGCGCCAGGACCAGCGCGGCTGCTCCCAGCACCAGGAGAACCTCCCAGGGGGACATCTGCACATGTGCACTCATCGCGTTCACGTCGCCATCGTCGAGGCGTCCGGGCATCGTGGCGTCACCCTCGGGTCGGGTCGACCCTGCGACCTGAGTCGCATCGACTGCCCTCCGGATCGCCGCCGGGCGGGGCACATCGGGAATTCCTCTTGTCATATGCCTGTCGCGTTGCGCGTATCCGTGCATATGGTGTGGCTCCGGACCATCCCGGGCACACGGCCCTCCCGCACTCCCCACGGGAGGGCCGTCGCGCGACCCCTCACCCGTGGCGTACGCGGGTCAGCGCACGGCAGCGGCCCGGAGCGCGGTGGTCATGTCTGCAGCCTCTTTGAGACCCGCCTGGTCCACCAGTCGTAGGCCCCCGAAGGTGGTCGCGTCGCTCCAGGCGCAGATGGCCTGTTCGCCGTCGGGTCCGTCGACATGCCCGCAGCTCAGGCCGCCGCCTGCCGGTCCGGCGTCGAAGCTGGTCACGTCGCGCGCTTTCGCCCCCGCGAAGAAGTTGCGGAACTCCTGCTTGACCGAGGTGCTTGCCTTGTACTTGCGATACCCCGGGTCCCAGTCGGTGCTGTTGACCATGAAGAGGGCGTGCAGGTTCTCGTCCCCGTCCTTGTCGTAGTACCCGAACTTCCCGGAGGGTTTCGCACGGCCGGCCAGCACCTCGGCCTCGGCGCGATCGGCGGCGTTCCCCGTCATCAGCCGGAAGCCCGCGAAGTCCTCGGGCACGGTGGCCGTGCGGGGCCCGCCCGCGGCCGCCGTCCCTGCATCGTTGCTGCCGGTGCCGGCACGTGTCTGTGCGGCCGGAGGCTCCGGGTGGTAGGAGATCGTGGCCTTCACCGCCGCCCCTGCGGCGATCAGCACCATGACGGCGATGACGAGGGCCCGGCGCTTGGCCCGCACCCCACCCAGGGCCGCGGCTTCGGCGGCGCTGTTGGGGCTGGGGTTGCGCCAAGCAGTGGTGAGGCGCCAGACGGCCGCGATGGCAACGGCTGCAGCCGTCGACACCCCCACAACCTGGCCGATGGCATAACTCTGCGAGGTGGTGTCGACGGACAGCATGATCATGCCAAGCATCGTACGCGTGACCGAACCCGGTGGATCACGATCCGACCACCGTGGTACCGGCGATGAGCCTGGGCATCATCCCCACCGAGCGGACTTCGTCCACTACTGACGCACCGACGCAACCGAGGAGGTACCCACCGTGGAACGGACCACCCGCAGCGGTCGCGACGCGGCGTTGAACGCCCGGACATGGGACGTCATCGTCGGCAGCCGCAATCCGACGCCCCGGCCCTTGGACTGGCTGTTCCGTCCGGCCGCGGGACCGGGGCCCGAACTCCTCGGTGACGTACGAGGCGCCACGGTCGCCGAACTCGGCTGCGGGCAGGGCCGGCACCTCGCGGGCCTGGCCGAGTGCGGGATCGCCCGAGGCATCGGCATCGACGTGTCGCCGGTCCGACTCGGTGACGCCGCGTTCACGTTCGCCGAGGTGGACCAGGTCGAGTGGTGGCTCGGCGACGCCGTCACCGCGGCCGCGCACCTGCCGGACCTCGACATCGCGTACTCCGTCTTCGGAGCCATGTGGTTCGCCGATCCGCACGACCTGCTGCCGGTCCTCGCCCAGCGCGTCCGCCTCGGCGGGCGGCTCGTCTTCTCATGCCTCACCCGGTCGCCAGGGATGCCCGAGGGCCGCCGCCGGATGCTCGTACGCACCGGTCCCGCCCGGTCGATGTGGACCGTCCGGCACATGTACTCCGTATCCGGCTGGGTGCGTCTCCTCGCCGAGCACGGCTTCCTCACGGATCGGGTCATCCGGCCCACCGATCCGGTGAACGCCTTCTGGGGCACCTGCGTTTTCGTGGCACTCCGGTCCCGCTGAGCGCCGGCCGTTGGGCGTTCCCGCATGAGCGCGACGACGAGCGGTTCGCGATGCTGCTGGAGCGTGTTCAGTCGGCCACGCTGGCAGAAATCGACGAGGGCGACGAGGTGGTGACGGTCGCCGAGCGGCTCAATCGCCGCCTGGCCATCCCCGCACCATCCGGCCTGCCTCGGCTGCGAGACCAGGCCGACGCCTGGGAGGAGCAGCTGCGCCAGATGCCGTGGAGCTGGCGCACACCCTGTCGGAACACGTGGTGGACGCAGCCGTGGC
This sequence comes from Streptomyces sp. NPDC031132, assembly GCF_055570595.1. Taxonomy (NCBI): domain Bacteria; kingdom Bacillati; phylum Actinomycetota; class Actinomycetes; order Kitasatosporales; family Streptomycetaceae; genus Streptomyces; species Streptomyces sp. NPDC031132. The sequence goes on along the minus strand of NZ_JBVIGX010000005.1, from coordinate 13,807 downwards.
GACCGTTCGCGAGCTGGGCCGGACCCAGCCGGACACCCTCATCCACGGTGACCTCCATGCCCGGAACATCCTGCGCGCCGACCGCGAGCCGTGGCTGGTCGTCGACCCCCAAGGGGTACGTGGGAGACCCCGCCCACGACGGCGGACGCTGCTCAAGTCGCATGCCCTGTCGCTCCTTGCAGCGGATGACCTGCTCATGGCCGTCCATCGCGTCCTGGACGTCTCCGCCGAGGCGGCGGAACTCGACCGCGAGCGCGTCCGGCGCTGGGCCCAGTTCCACGCCGTCCAGGCCGCGTTCCGGGGCGCCGCCACGGCGGCTTCAGATGAGGAAGTCGAGCAGGATCTGGCGGCTGGTCTGGGAGGTCAGGCTGCCGTAGGCGTCATCGAAGGCGTGCTCGGCGAAGGGGAGTTGCTTCACCTGGGCGTCCACCCCCTGGGCGCGCAGCGCGTCCGCGAAGTCGGTGACGGTCTGCGGGCGGGCGCTGCGGTCGCGGTCGCCGACCACCAGCAGGGTGTGGGGCAGGGCGGAATTTATGCCGGTGGTGGGGGACACCTCGCGGTAGCGCTCGGGGTATTGCTGCGGCGTGCCGCCGGTGAACAGTTCGGCTGCCTCGCGGGACCCGGCCATGTCGTCCTGCCACATCCGGGTGGACATCGGTGCCGGGGTAGAAGCCGACGACGGACGCCGGGGGCCTGGGCATGTCGCCGGCGCTGGGCGTGATGGTGCCTGCCTGGAGCCGGTAGGCGGCGTTCATCGCGAGGGTACCGCCGGCGGACATGCCGCCGAGGGAGATCCGGGACGCGTCGATGCCGTACTGCTCGGCGTTCTGTTGGACCCAGCCGAGCCCACTGACCAGGTCCTGGGGTGCCTCGTTCCAGGTCGGATGGCCGGGTGCGGCCAGGCGGTAGTCGACGGCGACGACGGCGACCCCGCGGTCGGCGAGCCAGCGGCCGGTGCCCCGCAAGTCGCTCTTGTCGAAGGTGCGGAACCCGCCGGCGTGCGCGAGCACGATGGCCGGTGCCTTCCCGGCCGGGTCTCCGGTGGCCTGTCTCGGGAGGTAGAGGTCTGCCTTCAGAGGTGTGCCGTCCGGGCCGGCGTACGTGGCCGTCGTATCCGGAGTGGTGTCGGGGTAGCCGAGCCCGCTGAAGACCTGGCCGAACGAAACCTCCGTGCCGGCCTCCCGGGCGGCGGCGAACTGGACCCCGCCTATGACCAGCGCGCCGACGCCCGACAGCGCGGTGATCACGGTCACCGTGCGGCCCCAGCGCACGAGACCGCTACGCCAGGCCAGCACACCAAGGCCGACACCGAGCAGGGCGATGACCGCCATGTGGAAGGGGTACTGGCCGCCGAGCACCGGGCCGATCACACCGGCCTTCGGGATCGCCGGCAGGTACGCCCCGAGCACGATCGCCGCAACCAGGAAGGCCAGGAGTGAGGCGATCAGGGCGACGACCACGCGTCCGGCCCTCTTGAGCGGGCCGGGTACGGGGTTGGCGGGGTCGGTCCCCGTGGTCGGTGCCGGACTGCTGCGTAGGGACATGGCGGCGCTCCTGCGAGGTGCGAGACGTGTGGGTCAGGAGGCGATGGCGGCCCCCTTCTGCTGCCTCACCAATGTCGCTTCCGGCGGCCGTACCGCGCGTCCCCCGGCGGAGCCAACGTCCCGTGTAGCTCTTGAGGGGGATGCCGCCGAGTACGGGTACGTCACAGGCTGCTGGTGCCGGGAGTGACCAGACCGTTCTCCCAGGCGAGGACGGCGGCCTGAGTGCGGTCGCGCAGCTGCAGCTTGTGCAGGATGCGGCCCACGTGGGTCTTGACGGTCTCCTCGGCGACGCCGAGTCTGCCGGCGATCTCCCCGTTGGACAGACCCTGGGCGATCTGCGTGAGCACCTCGTTCTCGCGGTCCGTCAGCATGCCGATCCGTACCCCGGTCGGAGCCTTCGGTGTCCCGCTCGTGCGGGCGAACTCCGCGATGAGCCGCTTAGTGAGGTCGGGAGACAACAACGCCTCGCCTCGGGCCACCACCCTGACGGCCTCGGCGAGTTCCAGCCCGGAGGCGTCCTTGAGGAGGAAGCCGCCGGCACCGGCGCGCAACGCCGCGTACACGTACTCGTCGAGGTTGAACGTGGTCAGGACCAGGACCTTCGTGTCCGATCCCGGGCGGGAGGTGATCCGGCGGGTCGCCTCGATGCCGTCGAGGCCGGGCATGCGGATGTCCATCACGATGACGTCGGGCAGCAGGGCGTCGGCCTTGGCCACGGCGTCCGAGCCGTCCTGGGCCGTCGCAACGACCTCGATGTCGCTCTGGGCCCCGAGCAGGATGGAGAACGCTTCGCGGACCATGGCCTGGTCGTCGGCGATCATCACGCGGATCGTCACAGAGAGGCTTCCTTGTCGCGAGTACGGGAAGGGGCGGGCAGGCTCGCCACCACGGCGTAACCGCCGTCGGGGGTGGGGCCGGCGGAGAAGGCCCCGCCGAGTATCGCAGTGCGCTCCCGCATGCCGGTCAGCCCGTGTCCGGCGCCGCCGGACGGCGCAGCCGTGTGTGTCGCAGGCGAGTTGACCACCCGCACGCTCAGCCCGGCGCGCGTGAAAGACAGCCCGACCGTGGCCTCGGCGCCGGGCGCATGGCGCAGCGTGTTGCTCAGCGCCTCCTGCACGATGCGGTACGCCGACAGCTCCACGCCCGGCGGCAGCGGCCGACGGGCGCCTTGAATCCGTGCGGTCACCGGAACTCCGGCGCTGCGCACATTGGCCAGCAGCGCGTCCAACTGCGCCAGCGAGGGCTGTGGGGTGGTCCCCTCCGGACTCTCGCCGGTGGCGTCGGACCGCAACAGACCGAGCATGTGGCGCAATTCGGCCAGACCCTCTTGCGCGTTGGCACGTATCGACGCCAGCTCCTTGACCAGTTCCTGCGGAGGATCCTGAACCCGATAGGGGGCCGCGTCCGCCTGGATCGAGATGACCGACATGTGGTGGGCGACCACGTCGTGTAGCTCCCGTGCGATGCGGGCACGCTCCTCCAGCACGGTACGCAGCGCCCGTTCGTGCGCCGTGACGGCGATCTGCTCCACCAGCCGCGCCCGGTCCTCGCGGCGGCCACGCGCGAACGAGCCGACGATTACGGCCCACGCGAACAGCGCACAGACACCGGTGAGGAACGCCCGGGAACCGACGGCGTAGCCGGCTGCCTTCAGGCACACCGCCGGCACGGCACTCAGCAGAGCGGCCACGACCGCCGAGGACACCGGTATGCGCAGGGAGAGCAGGAAGAGCGCCCCGGCGTGCACGGTCCACGTCCAAAACTGATTGTCGTGGGTGGGGGGATGGCCGATGGCTATGCCCGCGGTGAACGCCAGCGACAACCACCACGCCGGCACCGGGCGGCGCAGCCCCACCACCAGCATCGCCGCATGCGCGCAGGCCAGGACCCTGGCGGTGAGGTCCGCTCCGGTGGCCGAAAGGGCCCCGGCCCCGAGGACGACCAGGACCTGCGGCAGCCACCGCAGCCACTGCGGCCAGGTCAAGGGCGGCATGGGCTGGGCACGGGCGGTCCACAGGTCCGCCCGCAGGCCACGCAGCGTGAACCGTCCTGCCGCCGCCCCGACATCGGGCTCGGACACCAGATCACGCCTGGTCACGGTGTGCTTCCTTCGCCGTGCCGCAGTGGTTCCTCGAGGTGTGCGCAGTTCACAGGAGTTCCTTCCAGCTGTTCATCCGCACCCGAGGTTACGGAGCCCGGCCCCTGCCGGCGTCCCGCCACGGAGCCGCATCGGCGCGTAGCTCTCCAGAGCTACGCGGGTGCGCTCCTGCTGTTCGCCGATGGCTACGGCACGTACAAAAACACCTGGCAGACCAGCTGGTGGGCCCGTATGGTCAACGCGATGATGACTCACACCGCTCACAGAATGGGGGTCCCGTCCGCGCAAGGTGAGTGCTGATGGCCACTCACACCGCGAACGAGGAATCCCCTCTTTCCCTCTGGCACCTTTCCCTCTGGCTGCGCGTGCGCGAGTTCGCCGTGCCGCCGTCCATGATCGAAACCGCGACCGCCCGCCGCCTCGCCGGGGACTGGGCCGGGGCGTGCGCCGCCGCAGGCATCGACGTCGATCTCAACCTGCGTTCCGCGGCGCGTACCCACGGCCGTGAACTCGCGGCCCGGATCCGGGCCGATCTCCGCCACCTGGTTCCCGACCTGCTGCGCTGGCACATGCCCAGGATCGCTCCCGACGGACTGCTCCGCCCGGGCCTGACCCTCTCCCTGGCCCGGTACGACACCCCTGGGAACGTAGGCGCACGACCGGTTCACCTCGTCGCACGGACGATGCCGGCGTGGGCGGATGCCGGTCAGCGGATCAGCCTCGCGCTCTGGGACGGATCCCCCGACGATGCCGGCGCGCGTCGGCATCCCCACCCCCATCCCCACCCCCATCCCCACCCCCGTTTCCGCCTCGACCTCCACCGCCACCTGTGGGACGCGCGCAGGACCGATGAGCTCCGGACCCGGTCCGGGGCCGAGCCGCTGCCCGCCCACGTCACCCCCGCAACGGACCCGGACGTGCTCGGGCTCCTGCCCCAGGGGCGGCGCTGTGCCGTGGACCGGTGGGCGGCCGAGGCGGCGATCCTGCTCCGGGCCGACGGGCGTTCCACCCCTACCGTCACCGTACGGCTCGGGTCCCGGCAGAGGATGGACCTGGACCTCGTCGCGAACAGAGGCGGTAGCGGCGACCGGTACGACAGCGACGCCGACGGGCCGCCCGTACTACGGATCTCGGCGGCGTCCACGCCCCCCGGCGCCTGTCCGCCCCCGGTCCTGCCCGACGCGGCGACCTGGCTGCTGCCCGACCTGGAACTGCTCCGCACCGGTTCCATCGACGCCGATCGGCTGCACCCGCTGGTCGCGTCGGCACTCGTACCGGATCACGCGCCGACCGGCCCGCCCCGGATCCCGGACCGGGCCGGCCGACCGCACCTCGTCGAGTGCCGGGGAGCTCGGCACCGGATCGGCCTGGTCGACGGCGTACTGGCCCCGCTCGACCACGACCCGGGCGAGATCCGCCGGGAGGAACTGCTGGTCGCCCTGACCGGAACCCCGCTGCCCTGCCTGCAGGCGATCGACGAGGCGCACCGTCGTCCGGACTGCCTCACCGGGGTACGCGAACGCCTGGACCACGGCGACACCGCCGGTGCCCTGGCCGTCGTCGAGAACCTGCTGGGCCCCGACGCACTGCTGCGCGACGGCGCCCTCCGGGACGAACTGGAGGCGGCCGCGCGGCAGCGGATCACGTACGGGCTGTTCAGAGCCGGCCTGATCGGCCCCGGACCCGGCCGCATCCGCCCGGGCCCAAGACGCCCCCGCGGGCACCGCTCGCATCCACGCCACACGGCAGGTCGCTGACCCGGCCAGGAAGCGGGGACCGCACTCGGTACCCCCTCACCGCCGTTCCCCCAGCGCACCACGAACCCACGAAAGGTGATCAGACATGCCCGCATACGCCCCAGTCACCGTACGCAGCACCGCCTCCCACCCCTCCCACCCCTCCCACCCCTCCGACGCCGCCGCCGACGCCTCCCAGCTCGACGTCGCCGGCAAGTTGCTGGCCCTGCTCCGCGACACCACCACCGAACCGCGCCCCGACACACAACTCGAGGCCCTGACCCTCGCCGTGGCCGCCGACCTGCCCGTACTGCTGTGGGGCGAGCCGGGGATCGGCAAGACCGCGGCCCTCACCCAGCTCGCCGCGTCGCTGGACCTTCCCCTGACCACCGTCATCGCCAGCGTCCACGAGCCGTCCGACTTCTCGGGCCTGCCCGTCATCGGGGACGACCCCGCCGAGCAAGGCGTTCCCATGGCCCCGCCGGACTGGGCCGTACGCCTCGTGCGGGCCGGCCGGGGACTGCTGTTCCTGGACGAGCTGTCCACCGCGCCGCCGGCCGTACAAGCCGCCCTGCTCCGCCTCGTACTCGAGCGGCGGATCGGGGCCCTCCAACTGCCGCCCGGGGTCCGGATCGTGGCCGCGGCCAATCCGCGGTCCTCGGCGGCCGACGGCTGGGAGCTGAGCCCGCCGCTGGCCAACCGTTTCGTCCACCTCCAGTGGACCCACGACCACGACGTCGTCGTACGCGGCCTCGGCGGGACGTGGCCCCGGGCCGCACTGCCGCGGCTCGACCCTTCGATGCTGCCGCAGGCCGTGGACTTCGCCCGCCGAGCCGTGTGCGGGCTCCTCGCCGCCCGCCCCCGGCTCGTACACCAGCTGCCCAGCGGTGAAACCCGTCGGGGCGGCCCCTGGCCGTCACCTCGCAGCTGGGACATGCCCCTGAGCCTGATCGCCTTCGCAACCGCCGCCGGCTCTTCCCGCGACGTGCTCTCCCTGCTGGTCAGGGGCACCGTGGGGGACGGTCCCGGACTGGAGCTGCTGGCGAGCCTGGACCGGATGGACCTCCCGGACCCCGAGGCGGTGCTCGCCGATCCGGCGGGCGCGGTCCTGCCCGAACGGGGCGATCTGCGCCAAGCCGTCCTCGACGGCGTGGTGGAAGCGGTCCGCAAGCGCCCGGAGAAGACCCGCTGGGACGCGGCATGGGCGGTCCTGGTCCGGGCGCTGGAGACGGGAGCCCCAGACCTGGTGGTCGTCCCCGCGTCCACGCTCGCCTCGCTGCGCCGCGAGGAGTGGGACGTGCCGGCCGCGATCGAGCGGCTGGCCGGAGCGGTGTCCCTCTCCCGGCGAGCGGATCAGGCGGCGGCCCGGGCCGCCGCCACGAGGGGCCGACGATGACCGGGGAGGCAGCGGGGGCGCTGGACCTCGACAAGCTCTTCGCCGCCCGGCTGCACGCCGCGCGGGTCCGGCCCTACTTGGCGACCGCGCTGTTCGCCCTGCACACCGTGGAGTCGCGGCGGGTACCGACGATGGCCGTCGACCGGCACTGGCGGTGCTACGTCTCGCCGGCGTTCGTGGACCGCATGCCGGTGGAGGAACTGGCCGGGGTGTGGGTGCACGAGGTGTCGCACCTGCTCCGCGACCACCACGGGCGCGGCGACCGGGTCGCGCGGGAGCGCGGGCTGCACGGCCCCGGGGAACGGCTGCGGATGAACATCGCAGCGGACTGCGAGATCAACGACGACGTCTTCGGTGACGGGCTGGTCCGGCCCGAAGACGTGGTCGATCCGCAGTCCTTGGGGCTGTCCGAGGGGCAGCTCATGGAGGACTACCTGCGCCAGTTCACGCTCGGGCCCCGTACGCAGCACATGGCCTGGCTGGACTGCGGCAGCGGCGTCGACGGGCTGGAACGGGAATGGGACCTCGGGGAGGACGGCGCGCACGGACTCAGCGAGCAGGAACGCGACGCGGTGCGGTTCCGGGTGGCGCAGGGCATCAGGGGCCGTCCGGGGAACGCATCCAAGGGGTGGAAGCGTTGGGCGGAGGAGGCCTTCCACGCGCCGCAGCCGTGGCGGGACTTGCTGGGAGCGGCGGTCCGTTCGGCAGCCTCCGGTACCGGCGCGGGCGAGGACTACTCGTACGGGCGCCCGTCGCGGCGATCGGCCGGGCTGCCCGGCACTGTTCTGCCGAGCTTGCGGCGCCGGCCGCCCCGGGTGTCCGTGGTCATCGACACCTCTGCCTCCGTCAGCGACGCCGAGCTGGGCAGTGCGCTCCTGGAGGTCGCCGCGATCACCCGTGCCGTGGGCGGCCGTCGGGACCTGGTCACCGTGGTGGCGTGCGACGCGGCGGCCCGGATCGCCCATCCCCTGTGCCGTGCCGAGGGAATTGCGCTGGTGGGGGGTGGGGGTACCGATCTGCGTTCGGGCTTCGCGAAGGCGCTCCGAGCGGGGGCCCGGCCGGACGTCATCGTGGTCCTGACCGACGGGCAGACCCCTTGGCCGAGCACGCGACCGCCGTGCCGGACGGTGGTGGGCCTCTTTCCCCGACAGCAGTCGTGGGACGAGGACGACCCGGACTACGTGCCGGACTCGCCGCCCGAGTGGGCCCGCGTGGTCGCCATCGGATAGGCCCCCGGTCCTGATCGGGAGAACGAGATGCGCGACACGGGGCTCGTTGCGCTTGCGGCGCTGGAGCCCTGACCTCGCGTACGGTCGGGGGCTGCCTCACCCTGGGCCGGTCCGGGTTCCCGTCGGCCGAGGGAACGGGCTGCGCATTTTGATCGTCTACAGTTCCGCAGACGGGCTCTCACCCCTTCACCGCACGGGAGTTGTTCCCCCCATGGCAGCCTCTCCTCCGGGCGCCACGCCGCCGCGGATCGCCCCCTGATGAAGACCGGCCGGACACCGTCACCCACCCTCTGGGCCTTGGCCGCAGTGCTGTGCGCCGCGCTGTTCGCACTGCTGACCGCCCTGGTCGTGGCCCGACACGGCACCCCGTACGCCCTCGACGAGAGCTGGCACCGGTGGTCGGTGCAGCACCGACCCGCCGTCCTGGTGGCCCTTGCGCGCGGCATCACGGCCACCGGCAGCGGCCCCGTCCCGTACGCGTGCGCCGTCGCCGCCGGGCTCATCGCGGGCCGGGGTTCCCGCGGCCGGGTGATGACCGCCGCAGGCGCACTCGGCTTCCTGGTGCTGGTCCAGGCCGTGCGCCACGCCGTCCTGTACGGCGTGGAGCGGCCGCGTCCGCCCATGGCCGACTGGGCCGCGTTCGCCGCCTGGTCTTCCTTTCCCTCGGGGCACGCCACCACCTCGGTGATCGTGGCCGGGCTGCTGGCCTGGGCCGCATGGCGTACGGCGACTCCGGCCACCGCCCGGTTCTGCTGGGCTCTGGCGGCCTGCTGGGCGATCGCCGTCGGTCTGACCCGGGTCTACCTCGGCGTGCACTGGCCCACGGACGTGCTCGGCGGCTGGCTCTACGCCCTGACCTGGCTGACCGCCGCAAGGGCCGTGGCCGCCGCGCACCGCGTGTGACGTCAGGCTGTCGTTGTCGCCGCCGCGGGCGCCGCGGTAAACGGACGTACCGTCCGCCATCGCCTGCAGTTCCGTAGACAGAAGGGCAGCCTTGCCTTACCGCGGTCTGCAGCGGCCTTGCCGCCTCGCCGCCGTGCCACCCCCGGGAGCACCTGTGTCCCCACCTTCCCGCCCGGCGCTCGCCAGGACGCCCGTCACCCCGTTCGCCACACGGAACGACCCGCACGAGGGCAGGCTCCCCAGGGTTCGGGCAGCGGACCAGCGGCCGGCAGGTGAGCAGTGATGTCCGAAGCGGACCCGGAGCCCGGCCAGAGCGGGAACGGCGCGAGTACGGACGCGTCCGAGGGCGGGACCTCGCGGCGGGCGTTGCTCGGCTGGGGCGGCGCCGGTCTGGCGCTCGGCGCCGCCGTGGCCGGCGGTGCCGTTGCGGTCTTCCACGGCAAGTCCGCCCCCGACCCCGGCACGGGCGCCTCCGCCGTGCCCTTCCACGGCAGGCACCAGGCCGGTATCGCCTCCGCCGTCCAGGACCGGCTGCACTTCGCCGCGTTCGACGTGGAGACGAAGGACCGCGCGGAGCTCGTCCAGCTCCTCAAGGACTGGACGCGGGCCGCCGAGCGGATGACCGCCGGACTCCCCGTCGGCGAGGGCGCCGTCGGCGGCATGCCCGAGGCCCCGCCGGACGACACGGGCGAGGCCCTGGGCCTCAAGCGCGGCGTCCTGCTCGGACTCCTGACCTCCGTGGTGCTGGGCTGGCTGTTCTACCGCGGTGCGCTGAAGATCAACCTGTCCACGTTCTTCGCCTGGACCGGGGCCATGCTGATCGTCGTCGCGGCGGGCGTCCTCGCGTACGGGTTCCACGACCTCCAGGAGGCCGGCTTCCTCCCCGGCCTGCACACCCTCGCCTTCGACATCAGCGCGACCGTCCCGGCCGACAGCTGGTACGGGACCCTGCTCAAGGGCGTGTTCAACTTCCAGCCCGACCCGACCGTCCTCCAGGGGGTCGTCTGGGGCCTCTACCTCGTCCCGACGATGGTCCTCTTCCTGGCACCCCGGCGCCGTACCACCCCGGGCGACAGCCCGGCCCGTTCCACCACGGCCGGCTGAACCGGCACAAACTGATGTGCGGATCCGGCGTCCGGTTGACAGGCTGAGATCATGAACCACCCGCATGGATCCACGGGATCCGTCACACCCATCAGGGCCGAACTCCTGCGCGGGGCCCTCGACCTGGAGCGCACCGAGCACGGTGTGCTCCCGCACCGGCTGCCCGCCCGGGCCCGCGCGCAGTGCGCCGACGGGCAGCTGGCCATGGCGGAGGCCCAGCCCTCCGGCGTTCGGCTGGTGTTCCGCACCCGGGCCACCGTCGTCGAGCTGGACGCGCTCCGCACGAAGACGGCCTACGTGGGCGCACCGCCCCGCCCCGACGGCATGTACGACCTCCTCGTCGACGGCCGCTTGGCCGGGCAGTCCGGTGTGACCGGCGGCAACGTCCTCATGGTCGACATGACCACCGGGTCCGCGGAGACCCGCCCCGGGCCCGTCGGCACCGTCCGGTTCACCGGTCTGCCCGACCGGCCGAAGGACGTCGAGATCTGGCTGCCGTACAACGAGATCACCGAGCTCGTCGCCCTGCGCACCGACGCCCCCGTCGAGCCGGTACCGCAGGGGATCCGCAGGGTGTGGCTGCACCACGGCAGTTCGATCAGCCACGGCTCGGACGCCGCGAGCCCCTCCACGACCTGGCCGGCACTGGCCGCCTCGCTCGGCGACGTGGACCTGGTCAACCTGGGTCTGGGAGGCAGCGCCCTGCTGGATCCCTTCACCGCCCGGGCCATGCGGGACACCCCCGCGGACCTCATCAGCGTCAAGATCGGCCTCAACCTGGTCAACATGGACCTGATGCGTCTGCGCGCCTTCACCCCGGCGGTGCACGGCTTCCTCGACACCGTCCGCGAGGGGCATCCCACCACGCCCCTGCTGGTCGTCTCGCCCATCCTGTGCCCCATCCACGAGGACGCGCCCGGCCCCACCGTCCCGGACTTCAGCACCCTGAGCGCAGGGAGGCTGCAGTTCCGGGCCGCGGGCGACCCCGCGGAGCGCGCCGGCGGGAAGCTGACGCTCAACGTCATCCGTGAGGAGCTGGCCCGCATCGTGGAACAGCGGGCGGCCGACGACCCCCATCTGTACTACGCCGACGGCCGCGAGCTCTACGGCGAGGCGGACTTCGCCGACCTCCCGCTCCCCGACCAACTCCACCCGGACGCGGCCACCCACCGCCGGATGGGCGACCGCTTCGCCGAACTGGCCTTCGGGACCGGCGGCCCCTTCACCGCCCGCAGCGACTGAGCGGCCACCCGGGAGCAGGAGCGGGCATCAGCCGCGGCCACCCCTCTCAGGCGGCCGCGGCCGGCAGCTCCGGGCCGTGCGTCAGGGGGACGGGGTGACCTGGACCGTGGTCAGGGCGCCCCCGGAGGCCTCCTTCACCACGGCGATCCGGGTCCCGGTGTCCGGTACCTTCACGCCCACCTGCGGCAGGTCGGCGTTCCAGTAGCCGCCCCGGTGGTCGTCGAAGACCGGGACGCCCGGCCGCGCCGGGATCAGTACCGGTACGCCCGCCTTGTGCAGCACGATCTCGTCGCTCGGGCGCGTCGAGAACGTCGCGTCGAAGGTCTGCGCCCGTGCGTTGAGCAGCGTCCCGTCGGCGTTGCGCAGCGGTTCCGGTCGCGCGTCGACGGGGAGCAGCATCCCTGCGCCGGGGTGCGCCTTCGTGGTGTTGTCGCTGTACGCCGTGTCCCAGAGCCAGATGAGCACGCCCTGCTGGTACGGGTAGAACTCCACCGTGTCGTTCCCGGCGCCGAAGTTGTACGGGCCGCTCTTGAGGTAGGCCCCGTAGCCGGTGTAGCGCCGGTTCTCGACCAGGTACGCGCGCGGGTGCTCCGCGGTGCCCGTACGGCCCTGCGTGCGCGACCACTTCAGCGCGTTCCAGCCGTTCGCGCCCTGCTCGGCGCCGTCGCGCAGCAGCTCCCGCTCACCCGCCGTGATGCGGATGTCGTCGAACGTGACGCCCTTGCCGTGCGTGTTGCCGTCCGAGGTCACCCGCAGCCGCAGCTGGATGTTGCGACCGGCCAACCCGTCGAGCGGTACGGCGAGTTCGGCCCAGCCGCCCGAGGTGCCGGAGATCCCCTTCACCGGGATCGCCGCGCCGCCGACGGTGCCCGGCAGGGGCGACCACGTCGTGCCGCCGTCCGTCGAGGCCTCCACCGTCAGGAAGTCGAAGTCCTGCTCGACGTCGTACCAGACACGGGCGTCGAGCCGGGCCGGCTGCCCCGTGCCGCCCGAGAGGTCGACCGTCCGGGTCAGGGTGTTGTCCATGAAGTCACCGGTGCCGCTCCACCACTGGCTGCCGCCCTCGTACGGGTCGGTCAGATCGGTGCGGGTCACCGACGGAGGCAGATGTACCAACAACGCCTGTGGATCCTCGGTGTTGTAACCGGAGACCCCGAGCACGGCGCGTGTCTTGCGGCCCGCGTCGGCCTCGGTGTACTCCAGCCAGCCCAGCTGCAGCTTGCTCCAGGGGTCGAGGTCGCCGGGGTAGTCGCCGGTGGTGTTCCGGCCCTTGCCGAGGTAGGAGGCCGACGACATCAGCGACCAGAAGTTGACGCTGTTGTCCCCGTCGGAGCTGTACAGGTCGGGCAGGCCGAGATCGTGCCCGAACTCGTGGGCGAACAGGCCGACCCCGCTGTTCTCGCCGCCGGTCAGGTAGTCGCCGGCCCAGATGCCGGAGTCGCCGACGGGGGCGCCGCCCGCCTTGTTGCCCGCGGGTCCCGCGCTGCCGGCCTGGTCCCAGTACGCGAACCAGCGGTGCGCCCACACGGCGTCCTTGCCCTGGTCACCGCCGCCCCAGGTCTGGTCCTTGCCCCCGTGGACGATGACGAGGTGGTCGAGATAGCCGTCCGGTTCGTCGAAGTTGCCGTCGTGGTCGGCGTCGTAGCGGTCCCACACGTCGTACTCGGCCAGCTGGGCCTTGATCTGCTCCGGGGTACGGCCCTTGGCGCGCTCGGTGTGGTACCAGGCGTTGGTGGCGTCGCGTACGAGGTCCCAGTTGGTGCGGCACTGGCCGGGCTCGGAGCAGTTGTCGGTCCCGTACCGGGCCTCGTTCCACGGCAGCCGTACCCAGTCGCTGACCTGGCCGTCCATGTCGTAGCGGCCGGAGGACTGCAGCCGGTAGTAGTTGCGGAGGGTGACCGCGCCGGGGTCGGTGCCGAAGAACTGCTGCTGGTAGTACGCCTGGCTGAAGTCCTTGCGCCACAGGGTGTGGTTGTCGCTCTTCGCCGGCTTGCCGATGGTGTTGTGGCGGGGGCCGGGTGTGCCGCCGAAGCGCGGCTTGCCCTCGAACTCGGTGGTCGTGTCCACCTGGTCGCCGAACTCGGCGAGGATCACGAAGACCTTGTCCTTGCGCTCCTGGGCGAGTTCGACGTACCGCTTGCCGACCGCGGCCCGGCGGGGGAGCGTGCCGTCCGCCTCGGCCGCGGTGGCGCCGGAGGCGACGCCCTCGAGCGCCTGGCGGCGCAGGCTCTGGCGCTGGAGCTCCAGCGGTGCGGGTGGTGGTGCCGGGGAGAGTTCGGGGGCCGGCCGCGCCGCGGAGGGCGGCGGGGCGGGTGCGGCGAGAGCGGGGGTGGCGAGGAGGGCGAGGGATATCGCCGCCACCACCGCGGGGAGTCTGCGCAACGTGGCTGACCTTTCGAGGAGTTCGGTCGAAGCGCAGGTAATATTTCACATGTCACAGGTGACGGCTAGGGTGTCGGAGCCGTCACAAGTTCGCCGGGGGGGGGGGGGGGGGGGGGGGAGCCCACCGCGCGGGACCCTTCGGGAAAAAAAAACCCAGTCCGCCCTCCCCGCTG